>NZ_JBBKBX010000002.1:0-196764 GCF_037890365.1 Blautia sp. HCN-20427
GAGGAACAGGCAGAATAAAAACAGAGCAATGTTCCACAGAGTGTCTTTTTCGATATTTCCAAGTGCGCGGTAGCTGTAAATAAAAATCACACTGAATAGCGTATACAGAATATCGCCGTACCGGATGGAAGTGTATTTTTCCAAAAGATACACCGCATATTGACTGGCAAAGAGCCAGAGGAGTGTTTGCAGGATAACCAGGGGAAAGGGATTTCCGAAAATTCGCTGGATAATCTTTAAAATATACAAATAGGTAACAGGATGCCAGTTGCTGAAGGTATTGGTAGCAACGTCATTCCAGTTGCTGGCGGAGTCAGTGGAGAAAACGCCGGGATAGCAGCCTGCAATGATGAAAATGCTCAGTAGTGTAATGGGAATCATGACCAGATAAACCGGTGTTTTCCCAATTTTTCTAAAGGTAACGGGAAGAACAGTTTTCTTTGGAGAAAAGTTTCCTATGCGTAAAAGTAACAGGTAACAGGCCATAAAGCTGCAAAGAAGTAGAAACAGTTTTATGGTAAGCGGCAGTTTTTCTTTTAGGACTTCTGTCATAGAAGACATGCATAGATAAAGCAGGGAAAGAAATAAGGCAGTCATTTTCCAAGGGAGAGAAATGGTTTTAGAATGCGCTTGTGAAACAGGGAAACACAGGCTTTGGATAATTAGAATCAATATGGGGAACAGGCACATATAGAAGGCCTCATGAAAAAATGGTGTCATAATGGTAATCCTTTCGTTTTTGTTGATAGCTTTATTATAAGGGAAGAGACATGGGGATACAAGAAGAAAGAAAAATTGAGTTTTCCGATATTCATTATATATAGCCTTGCAGATAAACGGAAGATGTCTCCAGCCAATGTGTACAAAATATTAAATTCAACGATGTGCTTCATACGCAGGGTGTTAGTAGCCGCAAAATGCAGTACACAGATTAAGACGGGATTTTTATCGAAAAAGCGATAGAACAAGAGACAAATGAGGAACTGAAAAAAGTACTGATAGACCTGGATGAGTTTATGTTTGGGTAAAGGGGAATATCAGATGACCGAATGAATAAAAAAGTATTCAGTCATCTGCATAATTTCTTTATCCGACAATTTTTTTAATGGGAAATACGGATAATAGATAAACAGTTTTTTTGAGAGCAAAATTAAGTTCATAGTTTTCCATGTTGTCTGTGTTATATTTCAGACAGTAACAAAATTGTTGCAAAACAAAGGTTGATGCAAACCTCCCGGGAATGCTTGGAACAGAGAAGGTGATGAAGAAAAAGCGAACAGAAGAAAGAACTGTGAAAGATAAAAGCAAACGCAAAGGATAAAAGAAAGGAATAGCAAATGAACAATGGAAAAATAAGAGATTGGAGCAGCATGCGCTGGTTTTAGAGGAAGGGTTTTGCGACAGTTTGAGAAGCATTGCGGAAGAGTATAAGACCCGGTATGGCTATGGAACGTTGAACGAAGTATATAGGCTTCTGGGAATCAGCAGACAGCAGGTGACTTACTGGAAGGCTAATCCATGCAGTACACAAACAAAAAAAAGGTATTTTACCGTGTTAAAGGCAGCGGAACTGTTTTGTTTGTCTGACGAAGCAGCAGAACTTCTGGCTAATAAGGCAGGTTTGTCTTTACAGGGGGAACAGGAAGAAAATACAGGTGTTCAGAAACTTTTTAAGCAATACACAGACAAGCAGAAAAAACTGTTTACAGAGGCCAATGTGACGGAACGTATGCTTTATTACATAAAGGCGGACAGAAAGCCGTCCAAGGAAAGTCTGCTTGCCCTTGTCATATCCATGGGAATGGAAACAGAGGAAATTCAGCAGGTATTGAGGACAGCGGGGTATGTGTTATCCAAATCCCTGCCGACAGATATGATTGTTTTGTATTTTCTGGAACATCAGTCAGAATGGAACAAAAATATTTCGCTGGTCTGGCAGATTAATGAGGTTCTGGACGAACTGGAACTTCCATTACTGGGAACCAGACTGTACGGAAATTTTACATAGCTGTTTCTTTCAAAATGTATACAAAATATGAGGAGAATGAGGATGGGAAAAACAAAATATGAACTGAAATTTCACACAGGAGATGAATGCTATGCGGGAACAGATTCCTGTATTTTTGTGACACTTTTCGGCACACTGGGGCAATCAGATGAGTATGAGGTCAGCGAGCGTATCCGCGGAAATGCGTTTGAGAGAAATCAGACGGATAAGTTGACATTAGAGTTGCCGCAGTCTATTGGCGACGTGTATAAAGCGGAACTGCGGAGTGACTGCAGATGGGGCGGTGCCGGCTGGTATCTGGATTATTTTGAAGTGCGGCGCCAGGAAAATAATGCGCCGACAGCACATTTTTCCTGCAGAGAGTGGATTGAAGACCGTAAAGTGAGAAAATACAGGGTGACTTCAGGCTTGAAGTATGAAGACCATAAAAGGGCAGAAGTGGTATGTGTACCCAGCGGTAAAAAAATTTATGTTCAGCCACATGGAAAAGTGGAATATAAGGAGCAATTAGAAGTAGCGGTAGGATATTCTCTGAGCGAAACGGTGGTTTCGCAGATAGGTACGAATACTTCTATTTCGTTGGAGGGAGGAGCTGGTCCGGGGCAGGGATGTACTTCTGACCTGACGGCCTCTGTAAAGGGAGCCATTGGATTTGCGCTTACAAGTTTAAATTCGAATACCAAGGAAGAGAGCATTCAGTTCAATGCTTCTAAAAAAACAGATATTCAGACAACCATCGCAAACGATACAGATGAAGAAAAAATATACCAGGTTATGATGAATATTGCAAAAGATGTGCATAAAATTACCCTGGGACAGACACAGTTTGAAATTCCTGAATACATTAGCAATGAATTTGGTGGAATTCAGGAAATTAAGTAATCATGCAATCCCCTTTTTATTGATATGCCCAAAAGTCTTGCAGGCCCCGAAGAATCCGGGGCCTGCAGTATATGCAGACAGAAAACTTATCCTCTCCGTTTTCCCAGTCCCCAGCTAAGCCCCCAAAGCCCTATGGGAAAGACCACGGCAGCCAGGATACCCAGATTTAATTTCCCTGTCATATCAGACAGGATTCCTACCACCGCAGGGCCGGCGGAGCAGCCCACGTCTCCGGCCAGGGCAAACATGGCGAACATGAAAGTACCGCCGCCCTTCAGATAGGAGGCCCCAAGGGAAAAGACTCCCGGCCACATCAGTCCCACAGAAAATCCGCAGAGGGCGCATCCTGCCAGAGAAAGCAGGGGCAGAGGCGAGAGGGCGGTAATCAGATATCCGGCCACACAGAGCACGGAGGTGGCTTTCAGGGACAGCAAAATATTCAGCTTTTCTCCCTTTCGTCCATAGAACAGGCGGCTCAGTCCCATACAGAATGCAAAGGCACAGGGGCCAAGCAAGTCCCCCATGGTTTTGGAAACTTTTAATCCTTCTTCAGCAAAGAGGGAGGACCACTGGCTGACTGCCTGCTCGGAGGCACCGGCGCACACCATGAGGAGAAACAGCACCCAGAAAACTTTATAGCGGAAAATGCTTTTAGGCAGTTTTGTTTCTTCGTCATCGCCGTGTACGGCATAAATGGGGACTCTGGTAAAAAGCAGGAAAGTTCCCAGAGGCACCAGAGCCCAAAGAGGCGGCAGAAACCGCCAGTTTTCAATGCCCGCCAGGGCAAAATACAGGGTGGAGAGCAGTACCACGCCCATGTGGCCCCAGCAGTAAAAGGAATGAAGAAAACTCATGCGGGCCTCTTTGTTCTCTCCGGGGCAGGCCTCTACCATGGGGCTGACAATCACTTCTAAAATACCGCCGCCAATGGCATTGCAGACCATGCAGAGGAGAATTCCGGCGTAGGGAGGCAGGACAAAGGGAATCCAGTAAAATCCCGTAAGTCCCAGCATGACCGTGAGAAAGGCGCACAGAGCGGCTTTCCGATAGCCTGTTTTTTCAATAATTTTGGGCGAAATCAAATCCACCAGAATCTGCACACAGAAATTCATGGTGATGAGAAGACTGATTTGATCCAGGGTAACGCCGAATTCCCTGCGGAAAGTGAGGAAAAGCAGAGGCGGCAGATTGTTTACAATGGCCTGGGTAATATAGCCCAGATAACAGCCGTAAATGGTGGCTTTTGCAGATAGTTTCATGTTAGTAAATCTCCTTTAGGTTGTTTCCGGCACCAGATACTGAAGAAACTTCTGAGCAGCCGGAGAAGTCAGAAGCTGTGGATTATAAGCCAAAATCAACTTCCGTTTGGGAATGGTTTCTTTTAGCTGCAGCTGGTAAAATTCTTTTTTGCGGTGTTCCAGCACATAATCCGGAACTGTGGTGATGCCCAGACCAATGCGGGCCAAATCCAGCAGTAAATCATTGCTGGAAAGTTCGGCCTCCGGTGTAAGGGAAAGTCCGTGTTTGCTGAAAGTCTGCTGCAGAAATCCGCTGGTGGTGCTGGTTTTGTCCAGCATCAGAATGGGATACTGGGTAAGCTGGGCCAGGGATAAAGTCTGTCCCTCCAGGTTGAAAAAGCGTTTTCCCGCAACGAAAATATCCTGAAATTCCCGAATGACACAGCAGGTATCTTTGGAAGTCAGATAGGGATTGGGCGCATTGGCTACAATGAAGTCCACCCGGTTGTTGTGCAGCAGGGAAACACATCCCCCGGAAGTGGAGTTGGTTACCTTAATGTGCACATTGGGAAATTCTTTATGAAACCGCTTAAAATACGGAATCAGAAAATAGCGGCATATGGTGTCGCTGGCCCCGATGCGCAGGGGCGTTTCCTGGGAAGGGGAATTTAAAATCTGATTTTCTCCCTCGTATAGAAGATTCACTGCCGGTTCTACGTGGCGCAGGAGTGCTTCTCCTTCCGGTGTCAGAGTGACTTTTTTTGTATTTCTGAGAAAAAGCGCATGCCCCAGCTTCTGCTCCAGTGCCTTTATGGACTGGCTGACTGCCGACTGGGAAATGTAGAGCTGCCGGGATGCCTCAGAGAAACTTAGGGTGGTGGCAACGTAGTAAAAAACTTTATAAAGTTCAAAACTGATATCCATATAGAGTAAAATCCTTTCCTGAAAATGAATGAGAAACAGAAACTTCAAAGTATACTATATAAAGAGGAAAGGAAGATGTCAACGTATAAGTTTTGCTTATAAAAAATATTAGTCATATTAATTTTACTTATAAAGTTTCCTATGCTACACTATCCATAGAAATGCAAAAGAATTGCAAAAATACCATTTGTCCCCATCGGGCAGAAAGGAGTCAATATGAGCAGCGTAAAGCGTGTCTATGTTGAGAAAAAAGCAGATTTTGCCGTGCAGGCAAAGGAATTACAGCACGAAATTGAGAGCTACCTGGGAATTAAAGACGTTACAGGCGTTCGTGTTTTGATTCGTTATGATGTGGAAAATATTTCCGATGAGGTGTTTGAAAAAGCATGTGCCTGTGTCTTTTCCGAACCTCCGGTGGATGATTTATTTAAAGAAACTTTTGAATGTAAAGAGGGAGACCGGGTATTTTCTGTGGAATATCTGCCGGGACAGTTTGACCAGAGAGCAGATTCTGCCGTACAGTGCGTACAGTTCTTAAAAGAGGACGAGCAGCCGATTATCCGCTCCGCAACCACTTATGTTATCGAAGGAAACATTTCTGACGGAGAACTGGAAGCTATTAAAAACCATTGCATTAACCCGGTGGATTCCAGAGAAGCAGAGGCTGAAAAACCGGAAACGCTGGTGACAAACTTTGACGAACCTGCAGATGTGAAAATTTTTGAAGGGTTTGCAGACATGGCCGAGGCGGATTTAAAGGAATTATACGATTCCCTGAATCTGGCTATGACGTTCAAAGATTTCCTGCATATTCAGAATTATTATAAAAACGAAGAAAAACGCGACCCGTCCATGACGGAAATCCGCGTATTGGATACTTACTGGTCTGACCATTGCCGTCACACCACATTTTCTACGGAATTGAAGCATGTAACCTTTGGCGAAGGAGATTATAAAGCCCCCATCGAAGAAACTTACAAAAAATATCTGGCAGACCGTCAGGTGATTTACAAGGACAGAGACGACAAGTTTGTCTGCCTCATGGACCTGGCTCTTATGGCTATGAAGAAATTAAAAGCCGAAGGTAAGCTGCAGGACCAGGAGGAATCCGATGAAATCAACGCCTGCTCTATCGTGGTACCGGTAGATGTAGACGGAAAAGAAGAAGAGTGGCTCATTAACTTCAAGAATGAAACACACAACCATCCTACAGAAATCGAACCATTCGGCGGTGCAGCTACCTGCCTTGGCGGCGCTATCCGTGACCCGCTTTCCGGACGTACTTATGTATATCAGGCCATGCGTGTAACCGGTGCGGCGGACCCTACGGTTTCCGTCAAAGAAACCATGAAAGGCAAACTTCCTCAGAAGAAGCTGGTGCGCGGCGCTGCTCACGGCTATTCTTCCTACGGAAACCAGATTGGTCTGGCTACCGGTTATGTAAAAGAAATTTACCATCCGGATTATGTGGCAAAACGTATGGAAATCGGCGCAGTTTTAGGTGCAGCCCCAAGAAGAGCTGTTATCCGTGAAAATTCTGACCCGGGCGATATCATTATCTTACTGGGCGGACGTACCGGACGTGACGGCTGCGGCGGTGCAACCGGTTCTTCCAAGGTACACACAGAGGAATCCATCGAAACCTGCGGTGCAGAAGTACAGAAGGGAAATGCTCCCACAGAGAGAAAAATTCAGAGACTGTTCAGAAGAGAAGAAGTCAGCTATCTGATTAAAAAATGTAACGATTTCGGTGCCGGCGGTGTGTCTGTTGCTATCGGCGAACTGGCAGCAGGACTGAAAATTGATTTGGATAAAGTGCCGAAGAAATACGCAGGTCTGGACGGAACAGAAATTGCCATTTCCGAATCACAGGAACGTATGGCCGTTGTCATTGACCCGAAAGATGTGGAAACTTTCTTAGGTTATGCAAAAGAAGAAAACCTGGAAGCCATTCCGGTGGCAGAAGTTACCGAAAGCCCAAGGCTGGTGATGAACTGGAGAGGAAAAACCATTGTTGACTTGTCCAGAGCATTCCTGGATACCAACGGCGCACATCAGGAAACCGATGTCTATGTGGAAATTCCGGGAAAAGAAGGAAATCTGTTCGCGCATACAGAAGAAGTCTCAGATGTGAAGACAAAATGGCTGAATACCCTTGCTGACTTAAACGAGTGTTCCCAGAAGGGCTTAGTGGAAATGTTTGACGGTTCCATCGGCGCAGGCAGTGTGTTTATGCCTTACGGCGGGAAATATCAGCTGACGGAGACACAGGCTATGGTAGCCAAAGTGCCGGTATTAAACGGAAAGACAGAAACGGTTACTATGATGAGCTACGGCTTTGACCCATACCTGTCCAGCTGGAGTCCATACCACGGCGCTGTTTATGCAGTGACAGAATCTGTGGCAAGAATCGTGGCAGCAGGCGGAGACTACAGCAAAATCCGTTTCACCTTCCAGGAATACTTCCGCAGAATGACAGAAGACGCACACCGCTGGAGCCAGCCGTTCGCAGCGCTTCTGGGTGCTTATGCAGCGCAGCTTGGCTTTGGACTTCCGTCTATCGGCGGCAAGGACTCCATGTCCGGTACCTTCAATGAAATTGATGTACCGCCTACACTGGTTTCCTTTGCTGTGGATGTGGCAAAACAGAAAGATGTGATTACACCGGAACTGAAAAAAGCAGGCAGCAAGCTGGTATGGCTGCGTATGCCGAAAGCAGAATACGATTTGCCGGATTTTGAAGCCTTAAAAGAGCAGTATGCAAAACTTCACGAAGACATCCAGGCAGGCCGCGTGCTTTCTGCTTATGCCTTAGACCGTCAGGGTATTGCAGCGGCTGTTTCCAAAATGGCTTTTGGTAATCAGATGGGTGTAAAAATAGAACAGAATGTGGACGAAAGAGACTTGTTCGGCGCAGGCTTTGGCGATATTATCTGTGAAGTGGCAGAAGGCAAAGTGGGCGAGCTGGCTATGACCTATACGCTGATTGGTGAAGTGACAGACCGCGCATCCATGGAGTACAAGGATATGAGCATTTCCATGGCAGAGGCTCTGGAAACCTGGAAGGCGCCGCTGGAAAAAGTGTTTAAGACACGCTCCGGTTCAGAGACCGACGATGCAACGGTAAGCATGGACAAGGGTGTTTACGACACAAAGGATATCCACATCTGTGCCCATAAGATTGCACAGCCTACGGTATTTATTCCGGTATTCCCGGGTACAAACTGCGAATATGACAGTACAAAAGCCTTTGAACGTGCAGGTGCAAAAGTCATTACCAAAGTATTTAAGAATCTGGACGCAGCAGATATCCGCGATTCTGTGGAGACCTTTGAAAAAGCCATTGACCAGGCCCAGATGATTATGTTCCCAGGCGGATTTTCCGCAGGTGACGAACCGGACGGTTCTGCTAAATTCTTTGCAACCGCATTCCAGAATGCAAAAATCAAAGAAGCGGTTATGCGGCTGTTAAATGAGAGAGACGGTCTGGCCCTTGGTATCTGTAATGGTTTCCAGGCGCTGATTAAGCTGGGACTGGTACCGTACGGGGAAATCGTGGGACAGACAGAACAGTCACCAACCCTGACCTTTAATACCATTGGACGTCATATTTCCAAGATGGTTTACACAAAGGTAGTGACAAACAAATCCCCATGGCTGCAGAAAGCAGAGCTTGGAAAGGTTTACACCAACCCGGCTTCTCACGGAGAGGGGCGCTTCGTTGCCAATGACGAGTGGCTGAAAAAACTCTTTGAAAACGGTCAGGTTGCCACACAGTACTGTGATGTAAACGGCAATATTACTATGGACGAAGAGTGGAATGTAAACGGTTCCTACTGTGCAATCGAAGGTATCACAAGCCCGGACGGCCGTGTACTTGGTAAGATGGCACATTCCGAAAGACGTGGTGACGGCGTTGCCATGAACATCTACGGAGAACAGGATATCAAGATCTTTGAGTCCGGTGTGGAATACTTTAAATAAAATTCAAAATGTTATCAAAAAAACTGCTGTGTCTGACACAGCAGTTTTTTTATGGGGTTGGGAATTGTTCTGTGAAAATTTTCAGAAAATCTTTCATTTTCTTCACGCCTTCTCCCTGAACCCGCAGGCGGTGGAAGGTGAGATAGATATGGCGGCCTTCTTTCAGCCAGTTTGGACGGATGGTGCGGACACGGTATTGAGACAGGGATTCCGTCTGAGCCACAATGGAGATTCCCAGTTCTTGTTCCACCAGGCGGGCAATGGCATCCTCACTGTAGGCGAAGTGGGTAATGGCAGGTGTCAGCCCTTCTCTCTGAAAGAGAGCGGAAATCTGGCGGTACATGGGATAATCCTTCCGGTAGGATACGAAGGGATAGGCACACAGGTCTTCTAAGCGGTCCAAAGAACACTGGGCAAAGGCTTTGGTATCCGGCAAAAGCACCACCAGAGGCTGATACAGAAGGGGAATCTGTATTAACTCCGGCTCCGGTTTTATTTTGGAACAGATACCTAAGTCAAACCGGCCGCTTTTTAGTCCCGCGGCAATATCATCACTGGGCATTTCATCTGAATAAATCACATATGCTTTTCCGATTTGCGAGAGAAAGTTTTTAAACAGCCGGGGAATGTAGCCGTAGGCCATGGACGCAGTATAAGCTACCCGGATTTCGCCGTTAAAGCTGTCTGCACAGGCGTTCATCTGTTTTTTGGCCTGTTGGGCCTGTAAAAGAATACTGTCCGCATAAGGAAGAAATGCTTTTCCCTGTGAGGTCAGCTCAACGCCTCGTCCGTTTGGTTTGAAAAGGGGGACGCCAAATTCCGTTTCCAGCTTTTTTATGGCAATGCTGAGACTGGGTTGGGAAATGTTTTCCTGCAGGGCGGCCTTTCCCATGTGCTGCAGCCGGGCTGCTGCCTGAAAGTAGCGTAATTGTTCCAAGGTCATAAAGAGAGTTCCTCCTAAAATTCATAGTGAAAATAAATGAATCTATAGAAATCATATATTTTATCTTTGGAAAAGTCAATGATACAATACCAGTTGGGAAAAATTTAAAGAAACTTGGGAGAATATGAAAATGGAAGATATCAAAACAAGTGAAAACAAAAAACAGAAAAGTATGGATTTGACGGTGGGACATCCGTTAAAGCAGATTCTTCTCTTTGCCCTGCCCCTGGTATTCGGAACCATGTTCCAACAGCTTTACAGTTTTGCAGATACCGTGATCGTAGGACGGTGTCTGGGTATTGACGCTCTGGCAGCAGTGGGGGCTACCTATTCCCTGCATTTTCTCATTCTGGGGTTTGTACAGGGGGCTTGTGTGGGATTTGGCATTCCTCTGGCCCAGAGTTTTGGAGCAGGAGAGAAGAGGGAACTGCACCGTTTCTTGTGGAATGGATTCTGGGTGGGAAGTTTTTTCAGCGTTCTGTTGACTGTGGGAACAGTGATACTGGCAGCGCCTCTTATGGCTGCTATGAATACGCCGGAAAATATTTTTTCTATGGGAGTATCCTATATTCGTATTCTATTTTTGGGGATTCCGGCCAGTATTCTGTATAACTATTCTGCCAGTGTGCTGCGGGCGCTGGGGGATTCCAGACATCCCTTTTATTTCCTGCTGTTTTCCAGTATCTTAAATGTTGTACTGGATTATGTATTTATTACAGATTTTCATACAGGTGTGGAGGGAGCAGCAGCGGCTACCGTTATCAGCCAGCTTGTCAGCGGGCTTTTGAATACCTGGTGGATGTTTCGGCGCATGGAATTGATAGAAATCCGAAGAGAAGATATGAGTCTTTCCTTTCGGCATATAAGAAAGCTTTGCATAATCGGACTGCCTATGGGGGTGGAGTATTCCGTATCAGCAGTAGGGGCCATTCTTTTGCAGGACGCCATTAACATCCTGGGCAGTGGAGCTGTGGCAGCGCAGACGGCAGGAGAAAAAATCCGCCAGATGTTTACGCTGCCTATGGAAAGCATAGGAATGGCCATGGCAACTTATGCAGGGCAGAACTTCGGCGCCGGCCGTATGGACAGAATTAAAAGAGGAATTCGGGACGGTATAGTCATACAGGCGCTCTACTGCGCGGTAGTCTGGGTGATTTTACTTCTGATGAAAGGGATTCTGGTACAGCTTGTGCTGGGCAGCGGCAGTATACAGGTTGCCCGGAATGCAGAAAAATATCTGATGATTTGCAGCTGCCTGTTTCTTCTTCACGGGCTTTTGATGATATTCAGGAACGTGCTGCAGGGTATGGGATATGCAGGACATGCCGTCTTATCCGGTATCTGGGAACTGGCAGGAAGAGGCCTGGGAGGCTGGATAGCGGTAAGCGGAGCTGGATTTACTGCCGTCTGTTTTGCAAATCCCATGGCATGGGGATTTGCGTTGTGTTACTGCGCGGTCATGGTACTGTGGTTTTTAAAAAGAAAATAAGAGTTTGATTTGCGTCTGAAAGCAGGTGTTGCTGTTTTTGGACGCATTTTTATGGTTTGATAAGGTATGAAAAACAGGAAATTAAAAAAAACTTAAGAAAAATATCAGAATTTTTATAGAAAAAAAGTCGCTTTTTGCTGTTATAATGGGGGTCGTAAAAGAGACAGAAAGGAAAACATCATGAAAAAAAGAATATTTGACCTTACGGGAATTGTACTGATACTGGGAACCTGGGTATTGTGCTGGCTGTTTGTTATGCAGTATGGCGTTTTCGGCTCAAAGGTAGACTGGATTAGCCAGCACAGCGTCATTCCTGATTACTTCCGGCAGAGGTTTTACGCAACCGGAGATTTGTTTCCGGATATTGCGTGGAACCTGGGAGGCGGGCAGAATATTTACAATTTTTCCTATTACGGACTGTTCAGCCCGGTGATTCTGCTTTCCTATCTTCTGCCTTTTGTGGAAATGGACCATTATATTATGTTCACCAGCATACTTTCTTTTTCAGCCTCCTCCTTTCTTTTCTACCAATGGCTGAAAAGAAATCTTTCCGACCGGGTTCTGTCAAGGGCAGCAGCTGTTTTATTTACCCTGGCGACACCACTTTTGTATCACTCTTATAATCAGCTGATGTTTGTGAATTATATGCCTTTTTTATGTCTGGCGCTGCTGGGGGTGGACGCCTATTGCCAAAAGCGGAAAAAAGGATTGTTGATTGCAGGGGTGTGCGGCATGATTCTGACGAGTTTTTACTTCAGTATCGGAGGCATGGCTGCCATTATGCTCTATGTACTGACAAAATTTGAGCGCAGGGAGAACTGGAAGAAAACGGGAGTGAAAATGTTCCAAAGAGGAACGAGGACGGCTGGTGTTTTGTTTCTCTGCGTCTGTATCTGCGGAATCCTGCTGGTTCCTACCGCTTTGGTGCTGTCCTCCAGAGGGCAGTCAGGAGGAGGCGGGATTTCGAGTTTATCCTGGACGCTTATGTCTCCTCTGCGGCTGCTTTACAGCCCTTATGGAGTGGGGATGTCTGCTCTTGGCATTGTAGCGCTTTTGGGGAATATTTTTCCGGGAAGCAGGAGACAGGACCGCCTGCTTTCTCTGGGCCTGGTGATTCTGTTCACAGTGCCGGTCTTTGGCTGGATTTTAAACGGCGGGCTGTATGTAAAAGACAAGGTCTTTATTCCTTTTCTGCCCCTGGTGGTTCTGGAAATTGCCAGGTATATACAGGAATTGAAACGTACCGCATGGATAAAGAATAAGCGGCGCATGGCGTTCCATATTCTGCCTTATCTGGCCGCCGCAGCCTTTATCTGCATACAGCGTGATACTGCGGGATTCCGGCAATACTGGCTGCCGGCTCTGGCAGACTGTGCGCTTATGCTGCTCTTGTATCTGGTGTATCTGAAATTTAACCGCTATCCGCTTTCTGTGTTTGGAGCCTGTCTGATTCTGTTTTTTTCCGGCTGGATGGTGAACAAAAACAGCGCCAATATGATTCCGGCAGAAACTTACGAAAAGACGGTGCAAACAGATGTCACCAAAGCTATGAAGGAAATTTTGGAGGAAGACACGGGCTGGTACCGCATGGAAGAACAGGCAGGAGGGGCAGAGGAACTGGCGGATATTGACCGTATCCGGGATATCCGGCAGAATGTAACCTCCATGTATTCTTCCGCTTACAATGAGGATTATATGGAATTTAGAAACAAAACCTTTGGGCTCAATCAGCATTTCCGAAACTCTATGATGCAGGCGGTCTCCGACAATCCTCTGTTTTTGCAGCTTATGGGAGTAAAATATGTCACCGGTCAAAAAGCGCCGGCCGGCTATCAGCTTCTCAAAGAGGGAAAAGACGGCAATCTGTATGTGAATGAATCG
The DNA here is from genome assembly GCF_037890365.1 of Blautia sp. HCN-20427. Classification (NCBI taxonomy): domain Bacteria; kingdom Bacillati; phylum Bacillota; class Clostridia; order Lachnospirales; family Lachnospiraceae; genus Blautia; species Blautia sp. HCN-20427. The sequence goes on from NZ_JBBKBX010000002.1 coordinate 13,350, forward strand.
GTATCTCCTCTGGCCTATGTGACTTCGGACACCATGGGAGAAGAAGCGTACCGTACTTTGCATTTTCCGGAAAATCAGACAGCGCTTCTGCAGAAAGCCGTGGTGAAGAACGCAGACAGTACGGCTAAACAGGGGGAAACCTTAGAGTCCATGTCAGCCTGTGGGTTTTCCATACCGGAACAAAACACAAAGAAAGGAAAGATTGAGAAAACAGACTATGGCTGGGAAGTGGAGGCAAAGGAAGAACTGCAGCTGACGATACCCCTCGACAGCCTGGGAGAAAACCAGGATTTGCTGGCTCTTTCTTTCAGGCTTACAAACAAAAAGCCCAACCAGGATGTATACATACGTCTCCAGGGACAGACAAACCGTCTGACCGCAGAAAATCATGAATATGCAAATCATAACAGAGATTTTTCCTTTACGGTGCAGCCGGATATGGAGAAGCGGCAGGTTACGCTGATTCTGGGAAAAGGACATTATGAAATCAGCAATCTGAAGGCCTATGGGGGCAATTTGGAAAGCCTGCAGGCAAATTCCAAAAAGCTGTATCAAAATCCGCTGGAACAGGTTTCCATAGAAGATAACCAACTGACTGGGAAAGTGGAGACATCCAGGGCAGGATATCTGATTACCAGCCTTCCCTTTGACAAACATTTCCGGGTATATGTGGACGGGAAAGAAGTACAGACCGAAAAGGTAAATACTGCTTTTCTGGGTGCCCAGGTTCCCAAGGGAAACCATACCATTACCATTGCATACAGAGCGCCGGGAAAAACCGCAGGACTGCTTCTCACCGGCGGAGGAGGTTTTCTGCTGTTTCTGGATAAAGTAAAAATCAAGAGAAGAAGCAGGAAGAAGAAAAACGGTATGAGAAGAAATGTACAAAAAGCAGCATAAAAAGGAAAAAGCAGTCGTCTCCAAAGCGGAGATGACTGCTTTTTAAGTGTGTTGTTTATCTGAGTTATCCGTATAATGTTCTGCCACATAGTCATGAAAGTTTTTTACGGCAGGGGTTAAATGATGGCTTTTTAAGGTGGCCATGTAGAAATTGCGTTCCCAGTATGGATGGGAAATCTGCAGGATTTTCACTTCCATACGGAGCAGTTCTGTCATGTAGGGAACAATGGCAACCCCAAAACCTTTTGATACAAGCCCGGCAATGACAATGTCTTCTTCGATTTCATAGGCAATCTGCGGCTTTACCTGCACTTTTTGAAACAAATCATCCACAATGCTTCGCAGACCGGAGGCGCGGGAAAAATAAACCTGGGAATAAGGCGCCAGTTCTTCCAGGCTTATGGCACAGCGCTTGGAAAGAGGGTGGTTCCTTGGCACAATCACGACAAGGTCCTGACGGGCAACCGGAATAAATTCAATGTCAGAAGCATTTTCACATTTGGTACAAAATACAATATCATAGGTTTCATCTTTCAGACCTTCTATAAGAGAAGGCGTAACCCCTGTGTTAAATTTGAAACAAACATTCTTTCCCTGCTGGTGTTCTAAAAATTTCCTGGTTACTTCAGGCACAAATTCCACACCCAGGGTTCTTAGAAAGCCCAATTCGATTTTTCCTTCCCCCATTGCGAGATGATGCATGTTCAGAATACCTTCATCCAGAGCCAACAGCGATTTTTCCACATATTTTAAAAACTCAGTTCCTTCGGGAGTAAGAACGGAGCGGCGTCCCTGCTTTTCAAATAAAGTGACGCCCAGTTCCTTTTCCAGAAGGGAAATGGCGTGACTGAGGCTTGGCTGGGCAATACAAAGCTGTTCTGCGGTTTTCCGGAAATGTCCGGTCTGAGCCAAGAGCGCAAAATAGCGAAGCTGATATAAATTCATAGATGTATTCCTCCATAAGACGTATAAATAAGACCAGTGGCTTTCTCTGGCTCAGAGTATATCACAATTGATAGAAAAAGACTATTGATTTGATTAAAATAATGCATTTGATAATTTTTTTCACATTCCTGTAGAATAACAGCATACAAAATATAAAAAACACGAGGAAAAGAAATGAAGATTACAGGTACAACAAAATTATATGGTTTATTCGGAACGCCTGTGGAACATTCCATGTCCCCGGCTATGTATAATTACTGTTTTGAAAAATGGAATCTTGACTGCCGATATCTGGCATTTGATGTGCCAAGGGAGAGAACAGAGGATGCAGTAAAGGCTTTTCGTACCCTTGGAATGAAGGGAGCGAATGTCACCATGCCATGCAAGCAGGCTGTGATTCCTTATCTGGACTGGGTTTCTCCGGCAGTGACGCTGTCCGGCGCCTGCAATACCATTGTAAATGACAATGGAACCCTGAAAGGCTATATCACAGATGGAGAGGGCTATGTGATGAATCTGCAGACCCATGGCATGGACATACAGGGAAAAAATATTACACTTCTTGGGGCAGGCGGCGCAGCAACGGCCATACAGGTGCAGGCCTTGTTAGATGGAGCGTCAGCTATCTGGGTGTTTAATAAAAAGGATGCGTTCTGGGATTTTGCCCAGAAGAAAATCCGGGAACTGCAGGAGGCCTTTCCCAATCAGGAAATCCGGCTTTATGACCTGGAGGATTCCGGGCTTCTGAAAGCCAAAATACAGGATAGCGACGTGCTGACAAATGCCACAAGAGTAGGAATGGCGCCATTGGAAAACAGCAGTCTTATACAGGATATGTCCCTGTTTCGGGAAAGCCTTCTGGTGACAGACTGCGTATATAATCCGAGAAAGACCAGACTGCTGAAAGATGCAGAGAAAAACGGCAGCAGGACGGCAGATGGACTGGGCATGCTGCTCTACCAGGGAGCGGCGGCAGTGAAATTGTACACCGGGCAGGATATGCCGGTTGATGAAATAAGAGAAGAATTTTTTCAATCCAGATAATGAGGAGGACGATATGAACAAAAGAAAATACTACCCCGCAGCAGTTGCGCTTTACATTACTTATTTTATACTGGGAATTTCCGCAACCATTGTAGGGCAATATAAACAGGAATTTGCCGCTGCGTGGGGCGCAGAAAGACTGGCGGACGGCACCTTTGAAATCAGCCGCGTCATGGCGGTGATTGCGGCAATCGGCTTGGGAAGGCTGGTAGCTTTTCCGGTTGCAGGGCCTTTTTCTGACAGTTTCGGAAGAAAGAAAAGCGCACTGGTGGGAATGGCGTTTTTCATTGTGTTTTTCGTAGGACTTCCTTTTACAACGAACACGGCAGCCGCATATATTCTGCTTATGTGCAGCGGAATCGGAAATTCTTTTCTGGATACCAGCGTTACGCCGTCCTGCATGGAAATTTTCAGTGAAAACGGTGCAGTCGCCAATCTTTTCACAAAGTTTTCCACATCCGTTGGTCAGTTTGTGCTTCCGATTGTCATTATTTTCTTCAGCAACGCAGGCATTACATACCATACCTTATTTTTTACAGTAGCTGTTTTAGTAATCGCAGATACCATTGCCATTTTGCTTTTGCCCCTTCCCGACACCAAGGGAAAAGCGGCCAAAGCTGCCAAAAAGAAAATTAAAATTTCTCCGGCGCTGCTTCTGCTCATTGGCATTGGTTTTACTTCCTCTGCAACCTTTATGATTTTCATGAATTGCAACCAGGAGCTGGGGAAATTATATGGCCTGGCCAAGCCTCAGATGATACAATCCTTTTACTCAATAGGAATTATAACCGCTATCCTTACGACTTCGGTACTGGTAAAGAAAGGCATAAAGCCTATCCGAATCCTGGTGGCTTATCCGACCACCGCATTTCTGGTTTTGTGTATGATGTACTTTATCAGAATTCCACAGATTTGTCTGGTTGGAGGTTTTCTCATGGGATTTTTCGCTGCGGGCGGTGTGCTTCAGCTTACAACCTCCACGGCAAATGAGCTGTATCCTGAACACAAGGGAACCATTACGGCCATGGTTATGTTTGCATCTTCCGTGTCCAATTATGTGGTGATCAATGTGGCAGGCTTTCTGACAAAAACAGGAGGCGCAGAGGGACCAAGATATATTCTGCTGTTTAATATGGCAGTGACCTTCCTGGGAATCCTGCTGGCGGTTATCTTGAATGTAAAATACGGAAATGAAATAGAAAAGTAACAGGAGAGAGCAGATGGAAAGAGAATTAACGGGATTGAGAGAAATCATTGGTGACTGTGACAAAGAAATTGTACAGGCTCTGAAAACCCGAATGGAGTGTATTGAGGGAATTATTCAATACAAAAGAAACCATGGACTTCCGGTACTGCAGCCGGAACAGGAGAAAAAGCAGCTGGACCGGATTTGCAAAGAGGTGGAAGGCACACCTTTTGGCGAAGAAATCATCCATATTTTTGAAAGAATTATGGAAAACAGCCGGAAGATACAGGCCAAGGCGCTGTTTGACAGAAATATCCTGCTGATAGGATTTATGGGAGCAGGAAAATCTACCGTATCCGCCTGTCTGGGCAAAATGCTGGCTATGGAAACCATAGAGATGGACCGCTTTATTGAAGAGAAAGAAGGCATGAAAATCAGTCAGATTTTTGACGTTCATGGGGAAGAATATTTCAGAAACTGTGAAAGCAATACCCTGATTGAGCTGCGAAGCAAGAATCATGCCGTGATTTCCTGTGGGGGAGGGGTTCCTCTTCGCCCTCATAATGTGGAACTGATGAAAAAGAACGGCTATGTTATCTGGCTGACTGCAAAGCCGGAGGCTATTTTAGAAAGGGTGAAGGACAGTACGGAACGACCGCTTTTAAATGGGCATATGAATGTTTCGTATATCAGCAGTCTGATGGAAAGCAGAAGAGAAAAATACAGCGCGGCGGCTGATTTGATTATTGATACCACTGGAAAAGAAATTGTTGAAATCTGTGAAGAACTGCTGCAGAAACTCTCTGCAATGCAGAAAAATAAAAAGGAGGACGAATAATATGTCAGCAAAACATCCAATTACGGTAAGTTCATGGACGCTGGGAGACAAATGTACATTTGAAGAAAGGGTAAAAGCAGCGAAAGAAGCAGGATTCGAAGGAATCGGGCTGCGTGCGGAAACCTATGTGGACGCTTTAAATGAAGGTCTGTTTGACCAGGATATTTTAGACATTCTGAACAAGTATGATATGCAGGTGACCGAAGTAGAGTACATCGTGCAGTGGGCAGAGGACAACAGAAGTTATGAACAGAAATACAAAGAGCAGATGTGCTTTCATATGTGCCAACTCTTTGGTGTTGCCCATATTAACTGCGGTCTGATGGAAAGATATTCTGTGGAACACACAGCACAAAAGCTGAAAGAACTGTGCGGCAGAGCCGGAAACATCATAATCGGAGTAGAACCAATGCCATACAGCGGAATTCCGGATGTGAAAAGAGCCTGGGAAATTGTAAAGGCCAGCGGATGTGAAAATGCAAAAATCATTCTGGACTCCTGGCACTGGATTCGGGCAAATCAGCCGGTGGATATGGCTGTTCTGGAAGGGATTCCGGCAGACAAGATTGTCTCTGTCCAGATTAACGATGTGTATGAAAGAGCATATGCAGAAGTTGTTTTAAGAGATGAATCCATGCACGACAGACTGGCTCCCGGAACCGGACATGGAAATACAGCCGCTTTTTGTAAAATGCTGAAAGAAAAAGGGGTGGAGCCTCTGGCTTTCGGTGTAGAGGTTATCAGCGACAGAATCCTTGCGGCAGGTGTGGCTGAGGCAGCGAAATTTAATTTTGACAATACGAAAAAAGTACTGGAAAATTCTTGGCCGGAAATTCTGGAAAAATAAGAAGACTGGAGGAGAATAAGAGATGAAATTTGAAGCAATGTTTCAGCCAATCAAAATCGGAAACGTAACAATTCCCAACCGTTTTGTTATGTGTCCCATGGGAAATAACTTTGCAAATACAGATGGAAAAATGAGCGAACGTTCCATCGCATATTATGAAGCAAGAGCGAAAGGCGGCTTCGGACTGATTACCTTTGAAGCTACGGTGGTTTACGAACAGGCAAAAGGCGGCCCCAGAAAGCCTTGTCTGTTCTCAGACGATACGGTGGGCAGCTTTAAGGCGGCCATTGCCGCCTGTCATCAGGCAGGAGCAAAGGTATCCATTCAGCTGCAGCACGCAGGACCGGAGGGAAATTCAAAAGTAACCGGATATCCGTTGAAATCAGCAAGTGCGATTCCGGCTTCCGTAAAGACAGAGATACCGGAAGAGATTTCCACAGAAGAGCTTTACCGGTTGATTGAGGCTTACGGCGACGCGGCCCTGAGAGCAAAGAAAGCAGGAGCAGATGCCGTGGAAGTGCATTGTGCCCATGGGTATCTTGTAAGTTCTTTTATTTCCGAAAGAACGAATAAACGGCAGGATGAATTTGGCGGATGTTTTGAAAACCGTATGCGTCTGGCCAGGTTAATTATTGAAAATATCCGAAAAAAAGCGGGAAAGGCGCTGGCAGTTATCTGCAGAATCAATGCCTCTGATGATGTTTTGGGAGGACAGACTCCTCAGGACGCGGCAGCCGTGGCTTCTTATCTGGAGAAAGAGTGTGGTGTGGACGCCCTGCATGTATCCAGAGCCGTACATCTTCACGATGAATATATGTGGGCGCCAAGCGCTCTTCACGAAGGCTTCAGCGCAAACTGCGTGACGGAAATCAAACAGGCAGTCCATATTCCGGTGATTACGGTAGGACGTTATACAGAGCCTCAGTATGCAGAACTGATGGTGGAGGAAGGAAGAGCGGATTTGGTTGCTTTTGGACGCCAGAGCATTGCAGACCCTAATCTTCCCCAAAAGGCAAAAGACGGAAAACTGGATTTGCTTCTGCCTTGTATCGGATGCCTGCAGGGCTGTGTGCCTCATATGTTTAAAGGAGAGGCTATTACCTGTCTGGTGAACCCTCTTGTGGGAAGAGAAATGGAACTGTTTCCCGCAGAGCAGAAAAAAGACGTGGCGGTTATCGGCGGAGGTCCGGGAGGACTGTATGCTGCCTATATCTGTGCACTTCGGGGACATAATGTTACCTTATACGAAGAAAAAGAGAAGCTGGGCGGAAATATGCGTCTGGCGGCTTATCCTCCGGGAAAAGGATGTATCAATGGCATGATTTGCGGGTACATCAATAACTGTAAAGCCCAGGGTGTAAAAATCGAAACCAATACACCGGCAACACCGGAACTGATTCGCGAGAAAAATCCGGATGCAGTGATTGTGGCAACCGGCTCCAATCCTCTGGTGCTTCCGATTCCGGGAATCGAAAAGGCAGTCCATGCAGCGGATGTGCTGGAAGGGAAAGTAAAACCTGGAAAACGTGTGCTGGTAGTCGGCGGCGGCATGGTCGGCTGCGAAGTGGCAGATTTTCTCGGGGAACTGGGACATCAGGTATCCATTATCGAGCTGCGGAGTGAACTGGGAGCAGATGTGATTCCTGAGCATAAAAAATTCCTTATGAAAGAACTGAAAGAATACCAGGTAGAGGGAATTACAGGGGCAAAAGTGACAGGCTTTTATGAAGACGGTGTTTCCTATGTTCTGGAAGACGGAACGGAAGGCCGTGTCGAGAACATGGATAGTGTGGTGCTTGCCATGGGATACCGCAATCATGAAGTACTGAGTGAAGCGATAAAAGATATTGTCAAAGAAGTCGTTGTGATAGGCGACGCAGTCCGTGCGCGCAGGGCTCTGGATGCCACCGATGAAGCCCTCAAAGCGGCGATGTTAATTTAGAAAGGAGCATACATATGGAAATCAATGGAAAAACAGAACTTTTTTGTCTTATCGGCTCTCCGGTAGGACACTCCGGTTCTCCGGCTATGTACAATTACAGCTTTCAGAAGACAAATCTGAACTGTGCGTATCTGGCTTTTGATGTAAAGCTGGAAGAAACCGAGGCTGCTGTCAATGGTTTGAAAACCCTTGGCTGCAGCGGCTTCAATGTGACTATGCCCTGCAAGACCAGAGCAGCAGAGCTTGCAGATGAACTTTCTGATGCGGCGGCGCTTATCGGCGCCTGCAATACCATGGTGATAAAGGACGGAAAGCTTTACGGACATAACACAGATGGCATAGGATTTGTGAAAAATCTGAAAGAACATGGTGTGGATGTAAAAGATAAGGTGATGACGGTGATGGGAGCAGGCGGCGCCGCTACAGCTATTCAGGTGCAGTCTGCTTTGGAAGGTGCCAGAGAAATTCACATTTTTAACCGCAGGGACGAATTTTATGCAAATGCAGAAAATACAGCAAAGAAAATTGAAGAGCGCGTTCCCGGTGTAAAAGTAAACGTATATCCTTTGGAGGATGAACAGAAATTATATGAAAAAATTGGGGAAAGCCATATTCTTGTGAACGCAACCAAGGTGGGTATGAAACCGATGGAAGAGGAATCTCTGATTAAAGATACCAGGGTATTCAGAGAAAATCTTGTGGTTGCAGACGCTGTTTATAACCCAAGAGAGACAAAAATGCTGCAGGAAGCGCAGGCAGCAGGGTGCAAAATCGCACTGGGCGGTATCGGTATGCTTCTTCGTCAGGGGGAAGCAGCTTTCCGGATTTTTACCGGAGAGAATATGCCCACGGAGGAAGTTTATGAAAAATTCTTTCGCGAATGAAACGAATTTTTTAAATCCTATGGAACAGGACATAGAGCGAATCCGAAAACAGTTGGGAAAAGGAATGGAAATCGGGGAAATTGCAGATAAATTGCACTTGGACAGGGAGTACGCCTGGTTTCTGTTCTGGTTTGGAATTGTATGAGAAAAACGGATTTGACTTTCCGTTCCTTCTGTGATTTTTTTAGCAAAAGTAAAAGATGGTTTTGTAACCGTCATCCGGTATCGAAAGATACCCGTAGTAAATGAGAAAGCAAGACTTTTATTGTGGCAGAGGTCATGATAAGAGTCTTTTTCTTTTTTCTGATACCTCTTTCACAGGTACTTGCTTTCTTACTTTTGCGGATTTCGTTTTCGACGGTTTTGTGGCGGATTATCTGGTGCAGAATAAAATTTCAGATGCCAGAGAAGAGATAGAAGATGGGATTTACCATGTGAGAACAATCTTAGAAAATTTGTACAGGAAACTGGAGGTGTAAAAAGACGATGAGAGAAGTTTTAAAAGTGAAGAAACTGTGCTATACTTTTGACGTAAAAAAGTAAGAAAGAGTTGGAGGGATATCATGCAGATAGAGAATCACCCCAAAGAACTTGCGGCCATGGAAGAATTTCACAAAGGAAACCGCAGGGAGGGGCTGAAATTACAGGAAGAATTTGTCGCAGAATTCCGGGAAGCTTACAAAGATAAAGACCACTGTCCCTGCCAGAAGGCCTGTGGCTATCATGGAAACTGCAGGGAATGTGTAACCATACACCGGGCTCATCAGGAGCATGTGCCGAATTGTATGCGTCCCATGCTGAACCGGAAGCTGAAACTTTTATCTGAATTAACAGAACATACACTGGCAGCGGAAATTGAAGCGCCCAAAGAGATTTTAAGAAAACAGGAGAGCAGTACATGAAGTATTATTTTGCCCCTATGGAGGGAATTACAGGATACGTGTACCGAAGCGTGCACCACAAATTTTTTTCGGGAATCGATAAATACTTTACCCCGTTTCTCTCCCCAGGCCCGAAAAAAGTACTGACAGACCGGGAAATCCGGGATATTCTGCCCCAAAACAATCCTCAGATGTATGTGGTACCGCAGATTCTCACCAACCGGGCGGAGGATTTTATTCGTGTGGAAAAAGAGCTGGAAAGCTATGGATACCGGGAAGTCAATTTCAATCTCGGCTGCCCCTCCGGCACGGTGACAGCGAAGAAAAAAGGAGCAGGTTTTCTGGAATATACGGAAGATTTAAAACGGTTTCTGGACGAGGTTTTTCAGAAGCCCTGTCTGGAAATTTCCATAAAAACCAGAATCGGAAAAGAGGACCCGGAAGAGTTTGTCCGGCTTCTGCGTATTTATAACCAGTACCCTTTGAAGGAACTGATTATCCATCCAAGGGTACAGACGGATTATTACCGGAATACGCCCAATCGGGAAGTTTTCGCAGAAGCGATAAAAAACAGCGCAAATCCTGTTTGTTATAACGGAGATTTGTTTGATTTGGAAAAATGTAAGGCGTTTGAAACCGAGTTTCCCCAGGCGGATATCTGTATGCTGGGCAGAGGCCTTCTGGTGAATCCGGCATTGGTGCGGGAACTGCAGGGTGGAAAAATGCTGGAAAAACAGGAATTGCGGGAGTTTCACGACGCATTGTGCCGGGAATATGAAACGGTAATGAGCGGGGACAGAAACGTCCTGTTTAAAATGAAGGAACTGTGGTTTTATATGGGACATCTTTTTGAAGAGAATAAGAAGCAGATGAAGAAAATCAAGAAATCACAGAAGCTTTCTGATTATATGGAGGCCGTGGACAGCCTTTTTGAAGAGGGCGAATTTCACGCTTGGGGAACATTTGAGTAAAACCGGAGAGTGACAGGAGAAGACAGGAGGCAGAGCCATGATTTATATCAGCCATCTTTTACCAGATGAAGAAATGCAGGAAGTAATCGCTCAAACCGGGGCAGGAGTGGAAAGCATTGAATTTTCCATTTCCGAAAATCTGGATTCCTTATCCGCACACATTGCTTCCTATAAAAAGCGGCTGGCTTTTATGGGTGCAGACAGGCTGACCTTGCACGGTCCTTTTCTAGACTTAAACCCCATGACTTATGACAGTGGGATTGCCAGAGTCACGAAACTGCGTTTTGCCCAGGCGTATGAGGCAGCAAGAGAACTGGGAGCAGAGAAAATCGTGTACCATTCCGGTCTGTATCCGGACGCTTACCTGCTCATTGGCTGGGCAGAGCGAATGGCAGATTTTTTCGGGGAGTTTCTGGAAGACAGAAGAGACATAGACGTGGTTGTGGAAAATGTCTTTGACAGAACCTGGAAACCTTTAAAGGATATGGTGCAGAGGGTGGGAAAGGAGAACTTTCACTTATGTCTGGATGTGGGACATGCCAACCGCTATTCCGAAATTTCGGTACGGGAGTGGTGCCACAATCTAAAAGAGGATATGACACATGTGCACGTGCATGATAATTGCGGAGACAGGGATGCTCATCTGGCTGTGGGAGAAGGCAAGATTCCCTGGGACAGTATTTGGGACGCTCTTAGGGAAAGAAAAGAGATGACCTACACCATTGAGTGCAGTACAAAGGAGGCTGTTTTAAAGTCCTATGCACGGATTAAAAAAGGCATTTTCCAAAATCTGAAAAATCTATAAATATGCAGTTAGAAACAGGCGAAGGGCTTGCCCCTTTGCCTGTTTTTATGTTATCCTAAATAGTAAGACAAAAAATTACCCGACAGAATCGAAAGGGGAATGTAAACATGAAGAAATTAACAGACTTACTGGAACATGTGGAGTACCAATGTCTCCAGGGTACAACAGATAAAGAAATCACCAGCGTGGTATATGATTCCAGAAAGGCAGAGCCGGGGTCGCTGTTTCTCTGTATTAAGGGGGCAGTGTCAGACGGACACAGCTATGCAGCTTCCGTTGCGGAAAAAGGCGCTGCGGTACTGGTGGTGCAGGACGAAGTAGATGTGCCAAAGGATGTGACGGTTATCCGGGTAAAAGACAGCCGTTATGCCATGGCCTGTATTGCGGCAGCCTGGTTTGATTACCCGGCCGCAAAGCTGAAAACCATAGGAATTACAGGTACGAAGGGAAAGACCACCACAACATATCTCGTAAAATCCATTCTGGAAAATGCGGGACATAAGACCGGGCTTATCGGAACCATAGAAACCGTTATTGGAGACACCCGCATTCCTTCTGCCAATACTACACCCGAATCCTATCTGGTGCAGGAATACTTTGCAAAAATGGCAGAGGCGGGCTGTGACAGTGTGGTCATGGAGGTTTCCTCCCAGGGACTGATGCTGCACCGCACCGCAGGATTTACCTTTGATATCGGTATTTTCACGAACATTGAGCCAGACCATATCGGGCCCAATGAGCACAAGGATTTTGAAGATTATATGCACTGCAAATCTCTTCTGTTCCAACAGTGCAAGGTAGGCATTTTTAATGGAGATGACCCGCATTTAGCCCAGATTTTAGAAGGTCATACCTGTCAGGTGGAAACCTTTGGTTTTTCCGAAAAGGCGGATTTGAGAGCGGAGAACACCAGACTGGTAACGGGCAAGGGAACTCTTGGCATTGCTTATGACTTAAAGGGACTTCTGGATTTTCCGGTGGAAATCGACCTGCCGGGTAAATTCAGTGTGTACAATTCGCTGACCGCCATTGCTGTCTGCCGTCATTTCGGTGTTTCCAAAGAAAACATTCAGAAAGCCCTGAAAAACGCAAAGGTAAAAGGCAGAATTGAAATGGTGAAGGTTTCCGATGCGTTTACTCTGATGATTGATTATGCACACAATGCCATGAGTCTGGAAAGTCTTCTGGTGACACTGAAAGAATACCGGCCAAACCGTCTGGTATGTCTTTTTGGCTGCGGAGGCAACCGTTCGAAGCTGCGCAGATATGAAATGGGAGAGGTGTCCGGGAAACTGGCAGACCTTACCATTATTACCTCTGACAATCCAAGAGACGAAGACCCTCAGGAAATCATCAACGATATTAAGGTGGGCATTGGCAAAACCACAGGAGAGTATGTGGAAATCATTGACCGGAAGGAAGCCATTGCCTATGCCATTCACCACGGACAGCCGGGGGATATTGTGGTGCTGGCCGGAAAAGGCCATGAGGATTACCAGGAAATAAAAGGCAAGAAATATCCTATGGATGAGCGTGTGCTGATACAGGAAATTCTGGAAGAAGACAGAAAAAATAAATGAGCAGGATTTATGCAGATATTATCGTAGACATTTCCCAGGAGAAGCTGGACAAAAGTTTCCAGTATGAAATACCGGAAGAACTGCAGGGACAGGTGGAAATCGGAAAGCGGGTGCGGATTCCCTTTGGAAACGGGGGAAGAGAGCTGACAGGTTATGTCATCGGACTTTCCGAAGAACCCAAAATCGAGCCGGACAGAATCAAAGCAATTCTGGCTGTGGAAGACCGGGGCATGGAAATTGAATCCCGCCTCATTTCCCTGGCAGGATGGATTGCCCGGCAGTACGGCTCTACCATGAATCAGGCATTAAAAACCGTTCTTCCCGTCAAGGAAAAAGAAACGGCAAAGGAGAAGAGATACCTTTGTCTGGCAGCGCCGGAAGAGGCTTGTATACCTTTTCTGGAAGAGTACAGGAGAAAACATTACAAAGCAAAAGAACGGCTTTTGCAGGCATTAATGGAAAAGAAAACACTGGAATACACCTATGCTGCGGCAGAATTGAAAATTACGGCTTCAGTTATACGGGGACTGGAGGAAAAAGGCCTTCTTAAGATAGAGCGGGAGCGGGATTATAGAAATCCGGTTTCCAAAGGGGAAGACAGAAAAAATCTGGAAATCTCTCCTCTGAGCCCGGCGCAGAAAGAGGTGTGCAGGGAAATTTTTGCAGAATGGGAAACGGAACATCCCCGTCCCTGTCTCATAAAAGGGGTGACGGGAAGCGGAAAAACGGAAGTTTACATGGAACTCATTACCCATGTGTTGGAACAAGGACAGCAGGTCATTGTGCTGATTCCGGAAATTGCCCTGACCTATCAGAATGTGTCCCGGTTTTATCGGCGCTTTGGCGACTGTGTGTCTCTGATAAATTCCCGGCTTTCCAAAGGGGAGCGTTTTGACCAGTTTGAAAGGGCGAAAAAAGGGGAGGTTTCCATTGTCATCGGTCCCCGTTCCGCCCTGTTTACGCCCTTTCCCAATCTGGGCCTGATTCTTATCGATGAAGAACACGAAGATTCCTATAAAAGTGAGAAGACACCTTGTTACCATGCCAGGGAAACGGCAATCCGCCGGGGGGAAATGGAAGGCGCCCATGTGGTGCTGGGGTCGGCTTCTCCCAGTGTGGAAAGCTATTATAAGGGAAAGACAGGAGAATATAAACTCTTGTATCTGGAAGAGCGTTACGGCGGCAGCCGGCTTCCCCAGGTTTTTGTGGTGGATTTAAAGGAAGAATTAAAGACGGGAAACCGTTCCATGTTCAGCAGTGTTCTGACAGAAAAAATCCGGGACAGACTGCAGAGGAAGGAACAGGTCATGCTGTTTCTCAACCGGAGAGGATATACGGGATTTGTCAGCTGCCGTTCTTGCGGACATGTGATGAAATGTCCTCACTGTGATGTCTCTTTGACCTCCCACAGAAATGGAAGGCTTATCTGCCATTACTGCGGTTACGAAACCTGGGATGTGAGCAAGTGTCCGGTGTGCGGTTCGCCCTATATCGGCGGCTTTAAGGCAGGAACCCAGCAGATAGAAGTTCTTTTGCAGAAAAGTTTTCCGGGAGCCGGGGTGCTGCGCATGGATGCGGACACCACAAAGAAGAAAGATGACCATGAAAAGATTCTGGCTGCGTTTGCCAGAGGGGAAGCGGATATCTTAATTGGCACGCAGATGATTGTAAAAGGTCATGATTTCCCCAATGTGACTCTGGTGGGGGCTCTTGCAGCAGATTTATCCCTGTGCAGCGAGGACTACCGGGCAGCAGAAAAGACATTCCAGCTGCTTTTGCAGGCTGTGGGAAGGGCTGGCAGAGGACAGCGGGCCGGAGAAGCGGTGATTCAGACGTACCATCCGGAACACTACAGTATTCTGGCAGCACAGACTCAGAATTATGAGGACTTTTACCAGCAGGAAATCCGTTACCGGATGCTTATGGATTATCCGCCTGCAGCGGCTATGGCGGCCGTCAGAGGAGCCTGTACAGACGAAGCCCTTTTAAAAGAGGCCATGTCTTACTGCCGGAAATACGTAAAGCGTATCTATCCAAAAGAAGATTTGGTTCTCATCGGACCGGCGCCGGAAACGGTATCGAAGGTGCAGGATTATTACAAAATGGTGCTTTATATGCGCCACAAGGACCGGGAAATTCTGGTAAAACTAAAAGACGCTCTGGAAAAATATATTGCGGTCAATAAAGGCTTTCAGAATATTTATATACAATTTGATTTTAACGTTTAGAAAATCCAAAGGAGAATAGAAATGGCAATCAGAAAAATCAGAACAGAAGGCGACAGCATTTTAACAAAGGAATGTAGAAAAGTAGAGAAAATGACACCGAAAATCCAGGAACTCATTGAGGATATGTTTGACACCATGTACGAGGCTTACGGCGTAGGACTGGCAGCCCCTCAGGTAGGAGTTTTAAAGCAGATTGTAGTCATTGACACCACAGGGGAAGACCCATTGGTGCTGATTAACCCGGAAATTATAGAGACTTCCGGTTCCCAGACAGGAGATGAGGGCTGCTTAAGCGTTCCGGGTATGTCCGGAACGGTCACACGTCCAAACCATGTAAAAGTAAGAGCCTTGGACGAAAACATGGAGGAATATATCTTAGAGGGAGAGGAACTGCTGGCCAGAGCTATCTGTCATGAGACAGACCATCTCCATGGCAGACTGTATACAGAACTGGTAGAGGGTGAACTTCACCGCACGAGTTATGAGGAGGACGACGAATGAGAGTAGTTTTTATGGGAACTCCGGATTTCGCAGTGGGAACTCTGGAGGAAATCATCAAAGCCGGACACGAAGTAGCCGGGGTAGTGACACAGCCGGATAAGCCAAAGGGCAGAGGGAAAACCCTGATGCCCACACCGGTGAAGGAAGTGGCGTTAAAACACGAAATTCCTGTTTACCAGCCGAAAAAAGTGCGGGAAGCGGAATTTGTGGAAACGTTAAGGAAAATCGCTCCGGATGTAATTGTAGTGGCGGCCTTTGGACAGATTATTACAAAGGAAATCCTGGAAATGCCAAAATACGGCTGTATCAATGTACACGCTTCTCTTCTTCCTGCCTACCGAGGGGCAGCGCCCATTCAGTGGTCCGTGATTAACGGAGATAAAGAATCCGGCGTTACCATTATGCAGATGGACGAGGGGCTGGATACGGGAGACATGATAGACAAAGTTGTAGTTCCCATTGCAGCGGATGAAACCGGAGGCAGCCTGTTTGATAAATTAAGCCAGGCAGGAGCCAAACTCTGTACAGAAGTATTGGAACAGTTAGAAAACGGCACCGCCGTAAGAGAAAAGCAGCCGAAAGAGAGCACTACGCCATATGCTGCCATGATTGACAAGAAAATGGGAAACATTGACTGGACAAAGCCTGCAAAGGAAATTGAGCAGCTTATCCGGGGATTGAATCCCTGGCCCAGCGCATATACAAAGCTGCAGGGAAAAACACTGAAAATCTGGAAGTCAGAGGTCAGAGAGGAAAGCTTTGGAACTCAGCCGGGACAGGTTGTGGGAATCGAAGAAGACGCCCTGCTTATTCAGACCGGCAAAGGCAGCCTGGCAGTAAAGGAGCTGCAGCTGGAGGGCAGGAAGCGCATGGACACTTCTTCTTTCCTGCGGGGCTTTTCGGTTTCGGAACATGAGGTTTTAGGATAAATTATGATGAACAAAGTAAACTTAAGAGAATTGATTCTGGAAATTCTTCTGGAAATCAGCAAAGGGGAACGGCACAGTCATCTGATAATACGGGGAACGCTGGAAAAATATCAGTATCTGGAAAAGCAGGAGAGGGCTTTCATTACCAGAGTCTGTGAAGGCACTCTGGAATACCGTCTGCGTCTGGACTATATTCTGAACCGGTATTCTACTGTTCCCACAGAGAAGATGAAGCCGGTTATCCGGGAACTTTTGCGAAGCGGTGTGTATCAGATGCTGTATATGGACAGTGTACCGGACAGCGCAGTGTGCAATGAAGCTGTGAAGCTGGCCAGAAAAAAAGGTTTTTACAACCTTACCGGTTTTGTAAACGGTGTGTTAAGAAAGGTAGCCAGAGAATACGGCAGTATTCGGTTCCCGCAGAAGAGTCAGCCCGTGGAATACCTCTCTGTGATGTATTCTATGCCGATATGGCTGGTAGAACGCTTTCTGAAGGATTACAGATTTGAAAAGTCTGAAAAAATTTTTGAGGCTTTTTTAGAGGAGAGTCCTACCACTATCCGTATAAGAGAACATCTGGTAGATAAGCAGGCGGTGCTGGAGAGCCTGGAAAAACAGAAAGTTCTTGTAGAAAAGGCGCCTTATGTAGAAAATGCCTATTATCTGAAAAATTATGATTATCTTCCTGCCTTAGAGGCGTTCCGTATGGGAAATATCCAGGTACAGGATGTCAGTTCCATGCTGGTTGCAGAGATTGCAGACCCCAGGGAGGGGGATTATGTGATTGATTTGTGCGCGGCGCCGGGAGGAAAGAGTCTGTGCATCGCGGATAAGTTGAAAGGAACCGGGCGGGTGGACGCCAGGGATATCAGCAGAACCAAGACGGACTTGATTCGGGAAAACGCTATCCGTCAGAATTTCCTCAATGTGGTAGTGACTGAAAAAGACGCCACAGAACTGGATTCGGAAGCTCTGGAAAAGGCGGACATTCTTCTTGCAGACGTTCCATGCTCCGGTCTTGGGGTTATCGGAAGAAAGACGGACATTAAATACAACATCAGCCAGGCAGGTATTCAGGAACTGGCTGCCCTGCAGCGGAAAATTCTGGAACAGGCATCTACTTATGTGAAGCCGGGTGGTACCCTGATTTACAGTACCTGTACCGTTACCCCAGAAGAAAATATAGAAAACGTGCAGTGGTTTACAGAGCATTATCCCTATGAACTGGAAAGTCTGGACCCGTATCTGTGTGAGGAACTTAGGGGAGAAACTACAAAAGAAGGCTATCTGCAGCTGCTTCCGGGGATTCATCACTGCGACGGATTCTTTATAGCCAGATTGAAGAGGAAAACAGAATGGAACAGATAGAAATTAAATCACAAAGTCTGAAGGAATTAAAAGAAACCGTGGCAGCACTGGGAGAAAAGCCTTTTAGGGCGAAACAGCTCTATGAGTGGATACACCAGAAACTGGCCGTGGACTTTGAGGAGATGACCAATCTGTCCAAGGCTTTTCGGGAAAAGCTGAAACAGCAGTGCGTACTGACTGCGCTGGAGACTTTGGAGGTGCAGACATCCAAAATAGACGGTACCCAGAAATATCTTTTTGCCCTCTCTGACGGGAATGTTGTGGAAAGTGTGCTGATGAAATACAAGCACGGCAACAGCGTGTGCATTTCCTCTCAGGTGGGCTGTAAAATGGGCTGCCGGTTCTGCGCTTCTGCCATTGGAGGCTGGACCAGAAATCTGCTGCCTTCGGAAATGTTGGACCAGATTTACCGGATACAGCAGATTTCCGGGGAACGGGTGTCAAACGTAGTGGTCATGGGAACCGGAGAGCCTTTGGATAATTACGAGAATCTTTTGAGATTTATCCGTATGCTTTCGGACGAAAACGGGCTGCATATCAGCCAGAGAAATATCACGGTGTCCACCTGCGGCATTGTGCCCCGGATGTATGATCTGGCAGAGGAAAATCTGCAGATTACCCTGGCCATTTCTCTTCATGCGTCCAATCAGGAGAAAAGGGCGGAACTGATGCCCATTGCCAATCGGTATTCTATTGGAGAAGTGCTGGAGGCCTGTCGGAATTATTTTGAGAAAACAGGCAGAAGACTGACTTTTGAGTACAGTCTGGTAGGCGGAAAGAATGATTCCCAGGAGGATGCAAGGGAGCTGGCAGAGCTGATTCGGGGGCTGAACTGCCATGTGAATCTCATTCCCGTAAACCCCATTAAAGAGCGGGATTTCGTGCAGTCAGAGAAAAAAGTTATAGAGAATTTTCAAAATAAACTTGAAAAATACCAAATAAATGTTACTATTAGAAGGGAAATGGGCAGAGATATTGATGGTGCCTGTGGACAACTAAGGAAAAGTTATATCGATAAGAAAGAGGACTCGTAGGATGAAATCATATTCTGTAACGGATGTGGGACAGAAACGTCAGGTGAATCAGGACTATGTTTTTGCTTCTGAGGAACCGGTTGGAAATCTGCCGAATCTCTTCGTGGTTGCAGATGGTATGGGAGGCCATAAGGCGGGAGATTTTGCTTCCAGCTTTGCGGTGCAGATTTTACTGCATACCATTTTGGAGGACGAAAATCAAAATCCGATTAAAATTATCCGCAATGCCGTGGAAGAAGCAAATCGAAAAGTTCTCGAAGCGGCGAAACAGCATGCGGAGATGGAGGGCATGGGAACCACCATGGTTCTTGTAACTATCGTTGACGATTATGCGTATGTAGCAAATGTGGGAGACAGCAGACTATATTTAATCGAAGACAAGATTCTTCAGATTACAAAAGACCATTCTCTGGTAGAGGAGATGGTGAGAAGGGGATTAATTACAAAGGAGGAGGCCAAGACGCACCCGGATAAGAACATTATTACCCGTGTGCTGGGAATCGGTCCGGAAGTGGAAGTGGATTTCTTTGATATTCACTTAAAGGAAAACAGCACTTTGCTGCTTTGCTCGGATGGATTGTCCAATATGGTTTCCGATGATGATATCTGGAGAATTGCAAATACAAGCAGGGATTTGAGAGAGACGGGCATGCGCCTGGTTTCCCTTGCAAATGAAAACGGCGGTAAAGATAATATAGCAGTGGTACTGGTACAGCCAGACACAAAAGAGGTGGAAGTATGTTAAATATGGGAGTAATTGTAGGCGAGCGGTATGAGATTGTCGGCTGTGTAGGCTCCGGCGGTATGGCCGATGTATATAAGGCAAAAGACCATAAGCTCAACCGCTTTGTCGCTATGAAGGTGCTGAAACCGGAGTTCAGCGCAGATACGAATTTTATCCGGAAATTTCAAAGAGAGGCCCAGGCAGCAGCAGGTTTGGCACACCCCAATGTAGTGAATGTGTTTGATGTAGGGGAGGACCAGGGCATTAATTACATTGTAATGGAACTGATTGAGGGAATTACCTTAAAAGAGTATATTTCCAAAAAGGGAAGACTGACGGTTAAAGAAGCGACCAGTATTGCCATTCAGGTATCCATGGGTCTGGAGGCTGCGCACAACCGGAACATCGTACACCGGGACATTAAGCCTCAGAACATTATTATTTCAACAGACGGAAAAGTAAAGGTAACGGATTTCGGTATTGCCAGAGTTGCTTCTTCCAATACAATCAGCACCAATGCCATGGGTTCTGTACACTACAGTTCACCGGAGCAGGTACGGGGCGGATACAGCGACTTTAAGAGTGATATTTATTCTCTGGGTATTACCATGTATGAAATGGTAACCGGAAGAGTGCCCTTTGACGGGGATACCACAGTGGCCATTGCCATTAAGCATCTGCAGGACGAAATGGTACCTCCTTCCCAGTATGTGCCGGAACTTCCCCACAGTCTGGAAGAGATTATCCTGAAATGTACCCAGAAGAGTCCGGACAGGCGATACAGCACCCTGGCTGAACTGATTAATGATTTGAAACATTCTCTCATTGACCCCAACGGAAGCTTTGTCAATCTGTCGCCTCTGAGCAATCATGCACAGACCATTATGATTACACCGGAGGAAATGAAGCAGATTCAAAACGGCGGATATAACACCTCTTCTTTCTATGAAGAAGACGACGATGATGAGGATGATGACGATGAGGAAATCTACGAAAAGCCCTCAAAGAAGAAGCGTCGCCGCAGAGATGAAGAAGACGAGGATGACGAAGAAGATGAAGAGGATGATGACGAACGTGGCGGTGTGAATACCAAGCTGGAAAAAGCCATGACCATCGGTGGACTGATTATCGGCGGTATTATCATCTGTATTCTGATTTACATGGTAGCTTCTGCAGCAGGACTGGTAAGTCTGGGCAGTAAGAAGGACAATGACGCAGATACACAGAAGGAACAGGCACAGGATGCCACAGACGAAACGGTAAACAAAGTGACGGTTCCGGATTTGACAGGTAAGACAGAGGAAGAGGCTGGAACAGAATTAAATGCCCAGAATCTCGGCAAGAAAAAAGGCGGAGAAGAAGCTTCTGATACTGTAGCAGAAGGGCTGATTACCAGAACAGAGCCCGCAGCCGGAACCCAGGTGGACAAAAACACACAGGTGGTTTACTATGTCAGCACCGGAAAGGCGGAAGAAGACACTAATGTGACCATTCCATCCGGACTGGTTGGAGAATCTTTGAGTTCTGTACAGTCTACTCTGCAGGATTTAGGGTTGAAAATCAATGTAGAGAAGCAGCAGAGTTCCAGTGTGGAAGTGGGAAAAGTTATTTCTCTGAATCCGGGAGAAGGAACTTCTGTGGCAAAGGACACAGAAGTTGTAATTACCGTCAGCACCGGTGAAGGTGACAAGATGGTAGCAGTACCGAATGTACGGGGAATTGAGGCGTCAGAGGCAGAAGCAACTCTGATAGCCCAGGGCTTGATTGTAGAAGTGGAAAAAAGCGACAGTGAAGATGCCAATGTGGCTTATGGCGAAGTGTATGCACAGACACCGAAGGCAGGAAACCGCGTAGAAGAGGGAACTACCATTACCATTAAAGTTCGTACAGAAGGAGCTTCTTCTTCCACTGGAACAACCACAGACGGAACCAAAGTAGAGGCAGGACAGTGGGCAGCTATTGAGCCGAAACTGAAAAAGCCGGACAACTACCAGGGAGGCAATGTACAGCTTCGTCTGGTACAGGATGGTGACGGTGACCAGGAGGAAGGCGGTACCGTTATTATGGAAGGATCCCCCATTGATTTTGATTCCAATGGCGGCTATTATTCCGTGGGAAGCATTGTAGGAAAAGACGGGGTGGAAAGCGGAACGCTGTATCTGGCGGAGCAACAGGAAGACGGAAGTTACCAGACTTTGTGGTCTTATGAACTGAAGTTTTCAGAAGTAGAATAAAGAAAATACAGAGAATACTCCTTTTGACAGGAAGACCGTCAAAAGGGGTATTCTTTTTTCTTGCCTTTGAATTTCAAAGAGTATATAATATTTACAGTATGCAGATTATGTGATATAAATAAAAAGTTGTAAAAATATAAGGTAGGTTACATGCAGGGAAGAATCGTAAAAGGAATTGCCGGATTTTATTATATTGCGGCAGAAGATACAGAAACGTATGAATGTAAAGCAAAAGGGATTTTCCGCAAGGAAAAACTAAAGCCCTTAGTAGGAGATTATGTGGAAATCGAGGTGCTGGACCGGGAACACAGGACTGGCAGTATTACGGCTGTGCTGCCAAGGAAAAATACACTGATTCGTCCGGCTGTGGCAAATATTGACCAGGCGCTGGTGATTTTTGCGGCAAAGGAGCCGGGGCCGAATTTCTCACTGTTGGACCGCTTTCTGGTGACGATGGAGCGGCAGGATATTCCGGTGATGATTTGCATAAACAAGCAGGATTTGGCAGAAGAAGCAGAAACACAGCAAATCCGGGAATGTTATGAAGCCTGTGGTTATGAGGTGCTCTTTACCAGCGCCAGCCAAAAAGAAGGCATTGAAACCTTAAAAGAACGTCTGAAAGGAAAGACCACGGCTGTGGCGGGTCCCTCCGGTGTGGGCAAGTCTTCGCTGACGAATCTGCTGGCGCCGGGGATTGAGATGGAAACGGGGGAAATCAGCAAAAAACTGGGGCGGGGACGACATACCACCAGACACTCTCAGTTGATTGCGTTGGGAGAACATACGTATCTCATGGATACACCGGGTTTTACCTCTTTCTATGTGGAAGATATGGAAAAGGAAGAACTGCGGTATTATTTCCCGGAATTTCAGCCCTATGAAGGACAGTGCCGTTTTCAAGGCTGTACCCACACCCATGAGCCGGGCTGTGCGGTGAAGGAAGCATTGGAGCAGGAGAAAATAGGAAAGCAGCGATATGCGAACTACCTGGAAATGTATAGAGAACTGGAAGAAAAAAGGAGGTATTAGGAGGCGTGGAATATAAATTATCACCATCCATTCTGGCGGCAGATTTTGTCAATCTGGGCGCAGATATAAAAAAGGCACAGGAAGCAGGCGCAGACTGGCTTCACATTGATGTCATGGACGGGCAGTTTGTACCGTCTATTTCCATGGGGATTCCGGTTATAGAATCTCTTAGAAAGGCTGTAGATATGTTTTTTGATGTGCATATCATGGCTTTGGACCCCACCCACCTCGTGGATGACTTTATAAAAGCAGGTGCAGATATGATTACTGTACACGCAGAGACCTGCCCCCATCTGGACAGAACTTTACGGCTGATTCAGGAGAAAGGCTGTCGGGCAGGAGTAGCCATTAATCCGGCAACGCCTGTAAATGTGCTGGAGCATGCTATAGAGCTGGCAGACATGGTACTGATTATGACAGTAAATCCCGGCTTTGGGGGACAGTCTTATCTTCCCTACTGCAGCGAAAAGGTGCGTCAGGTACGGCAGGAGGCTGAAAAGAGAGGTCTGGAACTGGACATTCAGGTAGACGGAGGTATAAACAGAGACACTATTTCAGAAGTTCTGGAGGCAGGGGCCAATGTAATTGTGGCAGGTTCTGCCGTCTTTAAGGGAGACATTGCAGCCAATGTAAAAGAACTGAAAGGAATGATGAACGGGTAATGGATACGGTTTTAGTGTGCGGCGGCTGTTTGCAGGAGGAGTTTGCACGAAACGTTATAGAACACATGCATCCCGACTGCGTTATCGGAATTGACCGGGGACTGAATTTCTGCTATAGAAATCATATCCGGCCCGACTATATTCTGGGAGACTTCGACAGCATTGACAAAGAAGTGCTGGCTTATTATGAAAGTCAGCCGGATGTTTCCGTGAAACGGTATCAGCCGGAAAAGGATGCCACAGACACGGCTATCGGCATGGAACTGGCTTTCAAGGCAGGCAGTGACCGGATTTTTCTTCTGGGCGCTACGGGAGGAAGGTTAGACCACTATATGGGAAACCTGAAAACTTTGATTACGGCTTCCAGGCGGAACTGTCAGGCATGGATTCTGGATGAACAGAATGCAATTACTCTGCTTTCCCGATCCGCAGAATTGAAAAAAGCGGAGCAGTTCGGAACGTATATTTCCTTTTTTTCCATGGGAGACTGTGTAAAGGGGCTGACTTTGCGGGGATTTAAGTATCCGCTGACGGATTATACCATGGATAATGCAGACGGCATTGGTATCAGTAATGAAATAGAGGCAGAAACAGCGTCTGTCACCTTTTCAGAAGGACAGGTCTTAATGATTATGTCAAAAGACAAAATTTGAAGATAAAGCAAAAAGTAAAGTGAGGATTTTATTATGAAATTAGGTATCGTGGGACTTCCCAACGTAGGAAAGAGTACATTGTTTAACTCTCTGACAAAGGCAGGAGCAGAATCAGCAAACTACCCTTTCTGTACCATTGACCCAAACGTGGGAATCGTAGCAGTTCCGGACGAGAGACTGAAGCTTTTGGGCGATTTTTACCAGTCTAAAAAAGTAACTCCGGCTGTCATTGAGTTTGTAGATATTGCAGGTCTGGTAAAAGGCGCGTCCAAAGGCGAAGGTCTGGGAAACCAGTTTCTGGCCAATATTCGTGAGGTAGACGCCATTGTCCATGTAGTACGTTGCTTTGAAGATGAAAACGTGGTACATGTAGACGGTTCTATCGACCCGTTAAGAGATATTGAAACCATTAATCTGGAACTGGTTTTCTCTGATTTGGAAATTTTGGAGAGAAGAATTGCAAAGACCACCAAGTCCGCCAGAATGGATAAAGACGCGGCAAAAGAACTGGAATTTCTGAAAGGAGTAAAAGCCCATTTAGAAGACGGAAAGCCTGCGGCAACTCTGGAACTGGAAGATGAAGACCAGGAATTATACATGAAGGAATACAACCTGCTTACCTGGAAACCGGTTATCTATGCAGCCAATGTTTCCGAGGATGACCTGGCAGACGACGGGGCTTCCAATCCTCATGTACAGAAGGTAAGAGAATATGCTTCTCAGACCGGCAGCGAAGTTTTTGCCCTGTGTGCAGAAATCGAACAGGAAATCTCTGAACTGGAAGAAGACGAAAAGAAAGAATTTCTGGAAGATTTGGGAATTAAACAGTCCGGTCTGGAGAAACTGATAGTAGCAAGCTACCGTCTGCTGGGACTTTTAAGTTTCCTGACTGCAGGAGAGGATGAAACAAGAGCCTGGACCATTAAGGTGGGGACCAAAGCGCCTCAGGCTGCAGGAAAAATACACACAGACTTTGAACGTGGATTTATCAAAGCGGAGGTTGTGAATTATCAGGACCTTCTGGACTGCGGTTCTTATGCAGGAGCCAGAGAAAAAGGTCTTGTGCGCATGGAAGGAAAAGAGTACGTGGTGCAGGACGGAGATGTGATTTTATTCCGCTTCAACGTATAAGGAGGGTGCCTATGACCCAGAGTGAACTGAAAGAGAAAATTGAAGAAGTAAGAAAAACTCTTGATACGGCCATTGAAACCAAAGCCGGTTTCGGAAAAATATTGGATATCAGTCAGTCTTTGGACAGATTGATTGAAGAATACATGCAAATGAATACCCAGAGTTGCATGGTAAAGCAGTAGGGGAAAGAAGAGATGGAAGTTTCTGGAAAACCTTGATTTTCCGGGCTTTTTTCTCTTCTTTTTTTGCACAAAAACATATGTTCTCCCTTGCGCATTTCCCATTCTTGGTATAGAATGAACACATAAGTGGTATAAAGTGGTGAAAAGTGGTAGCAAATGGGTGGCTTGTGGCAGAAGTACCCCGTATGGACCATGGAGGAGACGAAGGGGAGATTCGTTTCTTCACGAAAGAAGGTGTCGTTCATATGTTCATGGGAGAGTACAGTCATACAATTGATGCAAAGGGAAGGATGATTATTCCCTCCAAGTTCCGGGAAGAGCTGGGAGAAGAATTTGTACTGACCAAGGGTCTGGATGGCTGTTTGTCAATCTATCCCAATGATGAATGGAAAGCCTTTGAAGAAAAGCTGAAAGCTTTACCGCTTAATGATAAAAATGCAAGAGCCTTCTTACGTTTCTTTGTAGCCAGCGCAACTGCATGTGAACTGGACAAGCAGGGGAGAATTCTCGTGCCGGCAACGCTGCGGGAATTTGCCGGTTTGAACAAAGATGTGGTATTAACTGGAAATCTTACAAGGATTGAAGTCTGGAGTAAGGAAAAATGGTTGGAAAACAGCAATTACGAGGACATGGATGCCATTGCAGAGGGTATGCAGAGTATGGGCATTATTATCTGAGTATGCTAGGAGAGAAAAATGGAATTTAAACACCAATCCGTATTACTGGAAGAAACAGTCGGGAACTTAAGGGTAAAGCCCGACGGAACTTACGTTGATGGAACACTGGGAGGCGGCGGACATTCCTATGCGATATGTCAGCAGTTATCTGCCAAGGGGAGCTTGATAGGTATAGATCAAGATGAAGCTGCAATAAGAGCTGCGGGAGAGCGGTTACAGGAATTCAGGGAGAATGTAACTATCGTCCGCAGCAATTATTGCAACATGAAAAAAGAATTACAAAAGATAGGAATCACATCAGTTGATGGGATTGTTTTAGATTTGGGAGTATCTTCTTACCAGCTGGATAACAGCGAGCGGGGATTTACCTACAGAGAAGATGTTCCTCTTGACATGCGTATGGACCAGAGGAATCCCCGGACCGCAAAGGATATTGTGAACACTTACAGTGAAAGTGAACTGTACCGCATTATCCGGGATTACGGGGAAGATAAATTTGCGAAAAACATTGCAAAGCATATCTGTCTTGCAAGACAGGAAAAGAACATAGAAACCACGGGAGAGCTCACGGAGATTATCAAACGGGCGATTCCCATGAAAATGCGAGCAGTTGGAGGGCATCCGGCGAAAAAGACTTTCCAGGCTATCCGAATTGAGTTGAATCAGGAATTGGATGTGCTGAAGAATACACTGGATGATATGATTGACCTTTTGAATGATGAAGGAAGGATTTGTATTATTACATTTCATTCCCTGGAAGACCGGATTGTAAAGACTATTTTTAAGAAAAATGAGAATCCGTGTACCTGTCCCCCGGGATTTCCGGTGTGCGTATGCGGAAACGAATCAAAAGGGAGAGTGATTACCAGAAAGCCCATTCTGCCAAGTGCAGAAGAACTGGAGTATAACAAACGTTCTAAAAGCGCCAAACTGCGGGTTTTCGAGAGGGTGAAACAGTAACAGGAAATAACCTGACAAGGGGAGAGTTTCATGGCAAGTACAAGGAACCGAAACAAATATGACAACAGAAGAGTGCAGAAGCGCGGGGCGTACTTTGAAGATGGAAACGCTGCGCGCCGTTTGGAAGAGGTACCTGGTCGGCCAAAGAAGAAACTGAGCAGGACGGTACAGAAGAACCGGGCAAAGAGTACAAATATGGGAAAGGGTTATATTGCCTTTCTTACCTTTGTGTGTGCCTTGGCTACAGGTGCCTGCGTGCATTATATCAAATTGACTGCGGAGCTGACGGCACAGAAAAGTGCACAGGCGCAATTAGAATTAGAACTCAATGAACTGAAAGCAGATAATGACGCCTACTACAGCGATGTGATGAGCAGTGTGGATTTGGATGAAATCAGAGACCGTGCCATCAATGAACTGGGGATGGAGTATGCAACAGAAGACCAGATTAAATACTATGTTCCGGGAAACAACAGTTATGTAAGACAGTATCAGGATATTCCGGAAGAATAAGCAGGTGAAAGATTGAGAAAAGACGAGTCAAGACAAAGAAAACTTACAAAAAAGATGAAACTAAAGCTGGCGGGGGTATTTGGCTGTTCTCTGCTGGCTTTAGTTAGTTTATTGGGAGGAATTACCATTATCAATGCCAAGTCGGGAAACCGCTATACCCAGCAGGTGTTGTCCCAGTCCCAGCAGCAGTATACAAATACGACGATTCCCTTTAAGCGGGGCAGTATTACGGACCGCAACGGTACCATTTTAGCCAACAGTGTGAAGGTGTACAACCTGGTTCTGGACTGTGTGGAAATTAACAAGAACCCGGAAAAGTATAAAGAACCTACGAAGGCAGCGCTGGAGGAGTATTTTGGCATTGACCAGGATACAGTCGAAGACCTTTTAACCGGGGATGACACCAAGGCGAGCCAGTATCAGATTCTGCAAAAAGAAGTTACCATGGAAGAGAAGAAGGCATTTGAAGCCTCTTTGGAAATTCCGGAGGATGAGGAAGAGAAGAAGGCTCTGGGCGAGGAGGAAGTGACCCGTCGCCAGAGCGTCCGTGGAATTTACTTTGAAGAAAACTATAAGCGGATTTATCCTTTGGAGAGTCTGGCTTGTGATGTCATTGGATTTACCGACTCAGATGATACGGCAACCTGGGGGCTGGAAGGGTATTACAACAGTACGTTAAATGGCAGCAACGGGCGTAAATTTGGGTATATGGGTGAAAATGAGACACTGGAGCAGACCATTATTGAGGCGGAGAATGGAAAGAATCTGACCACTACCATAGATGCTACGATTCAGGAGATTGTGGAAAAGTATATTTCCGCTTTTGACCGGGCGCTGTCTGCCGGTCCTAATAACAAAAAGAATGCTAAGAAAAAGGGCGCGGAAAATATAGCCGTCATTGTGGAAGACCCCAATACCGGGGAGATTCTGGCTATGGCCAGTTCGGGAACGTATGACTTAAACAATCCCAGGGATTTAACGGGAAGTTATACAGATTTGGAAATCGCAAATATGGACGATGAAGAGACAAAAGAAGCGCTGTTTGCCATGTGGAAAAACTATTGTGTCAGCCAGAACTATGAACCGGGTTCCGTTATTAAACCTATTGTAGTGGCCAGCGCCCTGGAATCCGGCGCCATTACGGAAGACAGCCGTTTTGTCTGCGACGGAGGAGAGGAAATCGGAGAGGACTATGTGCGTTGCGCTGTCTATCCCGACAGCCATGGGGCGGAAAGTGTGGGAGAGGTTATTCAGAACTCCTGCAATGACGGTATGATGGCCATCGGACGGAAAATGGGGGCCAGTCTGTTTCTGGAATATCAGAGCAAGTTTAATTTTGGTACCAGAACCGGTATTGACCTGCCAAGTGAGGAAACGGGACTTCTGTTTTCAGAAGATAATATGTATGAGATGGAATTGGCTACCTCAGCTTTCGGCCAGGGATTTAACTGTACTATGATTCAGGAAATTGCAGCCATGTCTGCGGCAATTAACGGCGGTGTTTATTACCAGCCCCATCTGGTAAAAGAAATTACCGATGAAGATGGAAAAGTTGTGAAAAATATCACTCCTACCATTTTAAAACAGCCCATATCAGAAGAGGTTTCTGCAGATGTGCGGGAATACATGGGTATGAGTGTGGAGAGCGGTACCAGTAAGTCAGCTAAAGTCAAGGGATATTCCATGGGCGGTAAGACTGGTACAGCGGAAAAGCTGAATGAAAAGGAAAAGGGAAACTATCTGGTATCCTTTATCGGTTTTGCCCCTCTGGATAAGCCAGAAGTCATTATCTATACGGTTGTAGATACACCAAACGTGGAGGAACAGGCTTCCAGTACGTATCCTCAGTATCTGTCCCAGGCGATTCTGTCTGAGGTACTGCCGTACATGAACATCTATCAGGACGAGCCGACAGACGAAGAAACCGTACTCTGGGAAGGTTTCTACGGAGTGCCCAAGATGACAGATATCATCAAAGACGGTGTGTCCAATCCATATGGCACCATACTGGACCAGGGCTTCGGTGACGGAGACCCACAGGAAGAAGAGGCCAACAACGAGGAAACAGATGGCATTACCAACGAAGACGCAGGCATTGACGAAGATGACGCCACCTACGAAGAAGATGCCTATGGTATGGAAGACTTGGAAGACCAAATAAGAAGATAAAAAACAGTGTTGCTGCAATTCCTTCGTGCGGCAACACTGTTTTTCGTTCTAAAGAAGAGGCAGGAAATCATATAGTATAGGGATAAGCTGTTTGTCGGGGCTGAAAGTTGAGGAAAAACAGAACCTATCATAAAAAGAAAACCGTGGTAGTCTTTGCTGCCTGTGTGCTGATGCTTATGGGACTTATGGGACGTATGGTCTATCTTATGGTCATCCGTTCAGATTATTATGCGAAGAAGGCAGAGCAGCTTCATGAAAGGGAGCGGGACATTAAGGCGGCCAGAGGCAGAATTCTGGATTGTAAAGGGGAGGTGCTGGCGGATAATAAAGCGGTGTGTACGATTTCTGTGATTCACAGCCAGATAAAAGAGCCGGAAAAGGTTATCCGTATGTTGGAAAAAGAGCTGGGGCTGTCTTACGAAACTGCCAAAAAGAGAGTAGAAACCGTGTCTGCCATTGAACGGGTCAAGACCAATGTGGAGAAAAGTGTGGGGGACAAAATCCGAAGCTATGGGCTGGAGGGCGTCAAAGTAGACGAAGATTTCAAGCGGGATTATCCTTATGAAGAACTGGCCTCCAAGGTGCTGGGGTTTACCGGAGGGGATAATCAGGGGATTATCGGACTGGAAGTAAAGTATGAAGATGTGCTGCAGGGCATTAATGGCAAGATACTCACCACCACAGATGCCAGAGGGGTAGAGTTGTCCGAATTGGGAGAGTATCGGGCAGAGCCGGTGCCGGGGTATGATTTGCACCTGAGTCTGGACAAAAATATTCAGATGTACGCCCAGCAGGCCGCAGAGAAAGTCATGGAGGAAAAAGAGGCGGACGCTGTGTCCATTCTGCTGCTGAATCCCCAGAACGGAGAGATTTATGCCAATGCCAATGTGCCGGAATTTAATTTGAATGAGCCGTTTACTCTGAATACGGATATAGACACTTCCGGTATGACAGACAAGGAACTGCAGGATGCCTGCAACCAGATGTGGAGAAATCTCACAATCAACGATACCTATGAGCCGGGGTCTACTTTCAAAATTATTACCATGGCAGCCGGACTTTCCCAGGGGGTGGTGCACCGGGATGACCGCTTTTCCTGTCCCGGTTTTCGGGTGGTGGAGGACAGAAGAATTCACTGCCATAAAAGAACAGGACACGGGGCAGAAAGCTTTGTGGAAGGGGCCATGAATTCCTGCAATCCGGTGTTTATTGAGGTAGGGCTGCGGCTGGGCGTGGACAATTATTACCGATATTTTCAAAAGTTTGGCCTTCTGGAGAAGACCGGCATTGATTTGCCGGGAGAGGCGGGCACCATTATGCACAAAAAAGAAAATATCGGGGAAGTGGAACTGGCTACCATTTCTTTTGGCCAGTCCTTTCAGATTACGCCTATACAGCTGGCTACCACAGTCAGTTCCCTGATTAACGGAGGAAAACGGATAACACCCCACTTTGGAGTAAGGGTGACAGACCGGGAAGGCAATCTGGTAAAAACGCTGGACTATAAGGAACAGACCGGAATTGTCACGCCCGAGGTGTCAGAAGAAGTCCGCTACATTCTGGAAAAAGTAGTATCTGAGGGTTCAGGAAAGAACGCAGCCATAGAGGGCAGAACCATTGGGGGAAAGACCGCCACTTCCCAGACTTTGCCAAGAAGCGCTAACCGCTATATCTCGTCTTTTCTGGGCTTTACTCCGGCAGATAATCCCCAGGTTCTGGGTATCTGCGTCATCCACGACCCTCAGGGCATTTATTACGGCGGAACCATTGCCGCGCCTGTGATAAAAGACATCTTTGAGAATATTCTGCCCTACATGGGGATTGAAGGTTGATAAATGAAGGAAAAAGCATTATACTAGGAAGAGCAAAAATACATAAAAAAGAGGTGTACTATGACAGATTTTAAAATGGTTGTACCGGTACTTGTGGCGTTTGCCATCAGTGTCATATTAGGTCCCATTATCATTCCCTATCTGCGGAAACTGAAAATGGGACAGACAGAGCGTAAAGAGGGAGTACAGTCCCACCTAAAGAAAGCCGGAACCCCCACCATGGGCGGTATTATTTTCCTTCTTTCCACAGTGGTGACTTCCCTGCTCTATGTAAAAGATTATCCGAAGATCATTCCTGTTTTGTTTCTCACACTGGGATTTGGAATCATTGGTTTTCTGGATGACTACCTGAAGGTTGTGCTGAAGCGTTCGGACGGCTTAATGCCCATGCAGAAAATGGCATGCCAGATTGTGGTAACGGCTGTGTTTGCCTTTTATCTGGTGAAATTTACCGATGTGCCTCTGACCATGAAAATTCCTTTTATTCCGGGACATGAACTGGACTTCGGTATTCTCACCATTCCGCTTATCTTTATTGTAGTCATCGGTACGGTAAACGGTGTAAATTTTACCGACGGACTGGACGGGCTGGCTTCTTCCGTAACCATTATGGTGGCTACCTTCTTTTCCGTTATTGCCATTGGGACAAAGAGCGGGATTGAACCCATTACCTGCGCGGTGGTGGGGGCTTTGATGGGCTTTTTGCTGTTCAATGTGTATCCGGCCAAGATTTTTATGGGAGACACGGGCTCGCTGGCTCTGGGCGGTTTTGTGGCAGGTACGGCGTATATGCTGCAGATGCCACTGTTTCTTTTGATTGTAGGTCTGATATATGTGGTGGAGGTGTTGTCTGTTATGATTCAGGTGACTTACTTTAAGGCAACCCACGGGAAGAGATTCTTTAAAATGGCGCCCATTCACCATCACTTTGAGTTGTGCGGCTGGTCTGAAACCAGAGTCGTAGCAGTATTTTCCATTATCACGGCTGTTTTATGTCTGATTGCGTTAATGGGTGTATAGGAGAAAAATTATGAGTTTACACAAAATGGAATTACAGGGGAAAAAGGTGCTGGTGTTTGGTTCCGGTATCAGCGGAATCGGTGCGGCAAAGCTTCTGGAAGCCGTAGGCGCCCGGGTTGTCCTGTACGACGGCAATGAGAAACTGAAAAAGGAAGAGCTTCAGAAGAAGCTGCCCAAAGGCTCCGCCTGTGAAATTGTACTGGGCGAACTGAGTGGCGAAGTGATTTCCACTCTGGATTTGGCAGTGATGAGTCCGGGAGTACCTCTGGACATTGCGCCTGTGGAGCGTATGCAGGCTGCAGGCGTGCCGGTGTGGGGCGAAGTAGAACTGGCTTACCGCATGGGCGAGGGAACGGTGCTGGCCATTACAGGGACAAACGGAAAGACTACCACCACAGCGCTCCTTGGAGAAATCATGAAGGCTTACGCGAATTCGGTGTTTGTAGTAGGAAATATCGGAAATCCCTATACAGAGGCGGCTTTGTCCATGAATGAAGACAGCTATACAGTGGCGGAAATCAGCAGTTTTCAGCTGGAAACCACCCACACCTTTGCGCCAAAAGTTTCTGCTATTCTAAATATTACAGAAGACCATTTAAACCGTCATCATACTATGAAAGAATATATTCGTGTGAAAGAACTGATTGCAGCCAATCAGACAAAGGACGATTTCTGTATTCTGAATTATGAAGACGAAGAACTGCGCAGGTTTGCAGAACACTGTCCGGCAACGGTTGTTTTTTTCTCCAGTGAGCGAAAGCTGGAAAAGGGCGTGTACTTAGATGGTACGAGGATTGTGCTGAAAACGGACGCAGAAGAGGTGGAACTGGTACGCACTGAAGAACTAAAGCTTCTGGGACAGCATAATTACGAAAACGTTATGGCAGCAGCGGCTATGGCTTACTGCGCCGGGGTGCCCAAGGAAGTTATCCGAAAGGCAGCGTCTGCATTTCGTGCCGTTGCACACCGTATTGAGTTTGTGGAAGAGATTCATGGCGTGGCTTATTACAACGATTCCAAGGGAACCAATCCCGACGCAGCCATTAAGGGCATACAGGCGATGAACCGCCCGACGTTCCTCATTGGCGGAGGATACGATAAAGAATCTTCTTATGAAGAGTGGATTCAGGCCTTTGAGGGCAAGGTAAAGGAATTGGTGCTTATCGGACAGACCAGAGAGAAAATAGAAAAAGCAGCTCACGCATGCGGCTTTTACCATACCATTCTGGCAGACAGCCTGGAAGAAGCGGTGAAAATCTGTGCCGAAAAAGCCCAAAAAGGAGATGCCGTTCTGCTTTCTCCTGCTTGCGCAAGTTGGGGGCAGTTTGACAACTATGAGCAGCGGGGAGACAAGTTTAAGGAATATGTACGCAGCATGCTGTAAGAAAGAAGAGGGGACAGTCAAAAAGGGCTGTCCCCTTTGTTGTGGGGGAAACTTCTTTGGAATACGTCTATCTGTTTCCTGTATTTCATATATTGAAAAGAAGCACCGTCACGAAAGGAAGCATGAAAAGTGGAGAAAGAAAGAAAAAATGCGGGACACCAGGATACAGGGCTTTTGTTTCTGGTTCTGCTTCTTCTGATTTGCGGTCTGGTGTTTCTCTATAGTACCAGTGCGTATAACGGCAGAGTCAAATTTCATGATTCTGCCTATTATTTTAAGAAACAGTTATTTGCCACTTCCCTGGGGCTTATGGGAATGTATCTGGTTTCCTGTATGGATTATCACATCCTGGTGCGGTTTGCCCCCTTTTTTTATCTGGTATCGCTGGTTTTGTCCCTGGCTGTTCTCTTGTTCGGAGATGAATATAATGGCTCAAAACGGTGGCTTTCTATAGGTCCGCTGTCTTTTCAACCTTCCGAATTTGCCAAGGTGGCGGTCATACTGCTTCTGACCCATGTGATTATCCGCAGTGCGGAACAAAAGCAGGGAATTCTTCATATGGCAGGCACAATGATGCTTTTGCTGCCCATTGTGGGGCTTGTGGGAACGAACAATTTAAGTACTGCTATTATTATTCTGGGAATCGGAGTTATTTTAATTTTTGTATCCAATCCCCGCTACCTGCCTTTTCTTGGTATCGGAGCTGTGGGTGTGGTGTTTATCGGAATCTTTCTGGGCATGGCAAGCTACCGTCTGGAGCGGCTGGCTATCTGGCGGAATCCGGAGGCTTACGAAAAAGGATTTCAGACTATACAGGGGCTGTATGCCATAGGCAGCGGCGGGATTTTCGGCAGAGGGCTTGGCAGCAGTCTGCAAAAGCTGGGATTTGTGCCCGAGGCCCAGAATGATATGATTTTTTCCATTATCTGTGAGGAAACGGGGCTTGTAGGAGCCTGCCTCCTGATTCTGCTGTTTGGGCTGCTTATCTGGCGTCTCATGGTTATAGCCACCCATGCAAGAGATTTGAGCGGCGCTTTGATTGCAGCAGGGATTATGGGGCATATGGCCATCCAGGTGATTTTAAATATCGCAGTAGTGACCAATACCATTCCCAACACGGGAATTACGCTGCCCTTTGTCAGCTATGGAGGGACGTCTGTGCTGTTTCTTCTGGGGGAGATGGGGATTGCGCTGTCTGTGAGTCGATACGAAGAACCATGACTTTATGCACATTGTTCGTCAGGCCGCATAGAATACAGTATGAAAGTCTTTGAATCTGAATATAAGAGGAGTGTATGGCTTGGCTGGAATTAAAATTACAGGCGGAATTCCTTTAAGTGGTGAAGTGAAAATACAGGGTTCTAAAAACGCGGCACTGCCAATGATGGCTGCCGCTCTTTTAAATAAAGGAGTTACCGTGCTCCATGGCTGTCCGAAAATTGCAGATGTTTTTGTTATGGAAGAAATTTTAAAGAAACTGGGGGTAAAAGTCATCTGGGAGGGGCATACCCTTTTGCTGGATGCAGAACAGGTAACAGGATATGAGGTGGACCGGAAGCTGGGATGTCAGATGCGTTCCTCCATTGTCCTGCTGGGAAGTCTGCTGGGCCGGTGCGGCCAGGCCTGCGTGCCCTATCCCGGCGGCTGCGTCATTGGGAAAAGACCTGTGGATTTGCATTTGGCGGCTTTAGAGGCTATGGGGGCAGAATTTCAGGAAGGAGAAATGCTGTGCGCCAGAGCAGGGAAAAGGCAGGAAAGCAGATATCATTTTCCGAAAAGCAGTGTGGGGGCTGCGCAAAATGCCATTCTGGCCGCGGTATGCGCCCCGGGAATCACTTGGCTTTCCGGTTGTTCAAAAGAGCCGGAGGTCAGCTGGCTGTGCCGTTTTTTGAACCAGGCCGGGGCGAGGATAGAAGGTGTGGGAAGCCAGCAGCTTAAAATTACCGGGGTACGGAACCTTCATGATACGGAATTTCAGGTGCCTGCAGACCGGATAGCAGCAGGAACTTATGTGTGTGCCGCCGCCATTACCCGTGGAAACTGCATATTGGACCAGGCGCCGGTGGAGGAAATGGGGGCGCTTTTAGCTGCCTATGAGAAAATTGGTGGACAATATACCTGCAACAGTGGTAAACTGATTCTGTCAGGTCAGAAGGCGGATGGCTTTATCCCTTATCTGCAGACCGCCGTGTATCCGGGGTTTCCCACGGATTTGCAGTCTGTGTTTCTGGCAGTGCTTGCAGCCGCCAGAGGAGAAAGCTGTCTTGTGGAGACCGTGTTTGAAGACCGCTTTAAACCGGTGTACCAGCTGCAGAGAATGGGAGCAGATATTTCTGTATGCCAAAACTGCGCCCGGATTCGGGGAGGCGTTCTTCTGGGAAATAAGGTTTGGGCTGAGGAACTGCGGGGAGGCGCGGCGCTGGTGCTGGCGGGCTTGGCCGCCAGGGGAGAGACTTATGTGGAGAACCGCCATTACATTGAGCGGGGCTATGAAGATATCTGCAGAGATTTGGCGTTATTGGGAGCGCAGATTTTCAAAGACTAAAGGGGAAGTTTATGAGTAAAAGAAGCATACGCAGAATTGTGACAGAAATCATTGTCATAGGAATCCTGATTTTTCTGATTGTGTTTTGTGTGGGATTCCGCGTTACAAAAGTAGAAGTAAAGGGTAATCAGTTTTATTCGGATGAGGAAATCAAGAAGATGGTGCTGGATGTGCCGGCGGCCAAAAACACGCTGCTGGCAGAACGGTTTATCAACACAGAGGAAAAGACAAAAGAGGAGGCGCTCATTGAACGAATAACCATTAAGAGGAAGAAATGGAATACGCTGGTGCTGCAGGTCAGGGAAAAACAGATGATTGGCTATTTCAGTCTCAACGGTCAATGCCTGAATTTTGACCGCCAGGGCGTAATTCAGATTATTACAGAGGAACCCATTGAAAATGTACCTCTGATAGACGGGCTGAATGTAAAAGAGGCCAAGCAGGGGGAGAAGATAAAAGGAATCAACAAAAAGAGACTGAACACCATTTTAAGTGTAGGGAAAATGCTGGAAAAGACCGAGCAGAAGCCGGACCGTCTGGTGTTTAATGATCTGAAGCAGCTGGTACTGTATTACGGTTCTATTGAAGTCAATATGGGAACCGATGAAAATATGGATGAAAAGATGAACCGCCTGATTGGAATCCTTCCGCAGCTGGAAGGTATGGAAGGTGTCCTTCATCTGGAAAATGTAACAGAAGACACAGCCAGTGTTGTATTTGACAATGCAGCAGAAGAGAACAGCGAAACAGGACAGAGTGCAGAGGAGGAAAATACGGACACAAACACTTCCGAGGAGGAAGACGGTCAGGATATTTCCGATGCGGACAGCGGAGAGGGAACAGACAGCACAGACCAGGGGGAGGATTCCCAGAATTCTGACAGTCAGGACAAAGACACAGAAGACAAGGGCACTTCTTCAGAAGGTGATTCCGATACCGGAACGGATGTGGAATACAGCGACGGTTCTGATTCAGCAGGCTGACGAAAGTTTGATAAAAAAGGGGGATAATTCTAAAAAAGGTCTAAAAAATTTTTAAAAAGTGAATTTACCAGTTGATTAATTTAAAAAAAGCATTTATTATATATCTATATGTATATTATGAAAGAAAATGAATGTGATACACATTTCAAGCCATACAAGGGAGCTAAAGGAGGAAATACCGTGTTAGAAATTATGACAAACGAGGCTGAATCATCTGCAAAGATTATCGTTGTAGGTGTAGGTGGAGCTGGAAATAACGCAGTAAACAGAATGGTGGAAGAAGCCATCGGCGGAGTGGAATTTATTGGAGTCAATACAGATAAACAGGCGCTTACATTATGCAAAGCACCCACAGTGATTCAGATTGGTGAAAAGCTGACAAAAGGTCTGGGTGCAGGCGCAAAACCGGAAATCGGTGAAAAAGCTGCGGAAGAAAGCATCGAAGAAATCAGACAGGCCATCCAGGGAGCGGATATGGTGTTTGTTACCTGCGGTATGGGCGGCGGAACAGGAACCGGCGCTGCACCGGTAGTTGCCGGAGTGGCTAAGGAAATGGGAATTCTGACCGTTGGTGTTGTGACAAAACCTTTCCGTTTTGAAGCAAAAACCCGTATGAGCAATGCTCTTTCCGGAATTGAAAAATTAAAAGAAAATGTAGATACACTCATTATTATTCCAAACGATAAACTTTTGGAAATCGTTGACCGCCGTACTACCATGCCGGAAGCTCTGAAGAAAGCAGACGAAGTCCTGCAGCAGGCTGTACAGGGCATTACAGACCTGATTAACCTGCCTGCACTGATTAATCTGGACTTTGCAGACGTACAGACTGTTATGATTGACAAAGGTGTGGCTCATATTGGTATCGGTGAAGGCAAGGGCGATGACAAAGCCATGGAAGCTGTTCAGCAGGCGGTATCCAGTCCTCTTCTGGAGACAACCATCCAGGGCGCATCACACGTTATCATTAACGTATCCGGAGATATTTCTCTTATGGATGCCAACGATGCAGCAACTTATGTACAGGATTTGACAGGCGAAGATACCAACATTATTTTCGGTGCCCTGTACGATGATAAAGAAGCAGATTATGTAAGAATTACGGTTATTGCAACAGGCCTGGATGATGAGACAGCCAGAAAAGCAAGTGTGGAAAGAAATAAGAAAGCAGCGAAGACAACAACAGTAAGACCAGTAAGACAGCAGGCTGCACCGCAGCAGCAGGAGCCGGTACAGCAGCAGACAACAGGCTACCAGATGCCAACCTTCCAGCAGCCGACTTTCCAGCAGGCGCCAACTACTTTTACCAGCAGTGTGCCGAAAAAAGACATTCAGATTCCTGACTTTTTGAAAAACAGAAGATAAGAGAGAATAAAAGAAGACCGCAGATTTTTAGGAAAGATTCCTTGAAATCTGCGGTCTTTTGTGTTGTGGCAAATGATAAAAGGACAGATACAGGAGGGGTTAAAAATCGGTCTGCAGGTATTCCCTCACCTGCTTCATAGGCATTTCCTGTCCTGTCCAGATACGGAAAGCTTCGGCCCCCTGATACAGGAGCATACCGTATCCGTTAAAGGTTTTGCAGCCGGCCTTTTTTGCCAGGGATAACAGGCGGGTTTCCCAGGGATTGTAAATGATATCTGCTACGGACAGGGCGGCAGGAAAGGCAAAATCTTCAGGCAGAATACAGGTATCCGGGCGGGGAGCCATACCCACAGAAGTAGCGTTTACCAGAAGTGTGCTTTCCCGGACTGCATGTTCCAGTGTCTGCAAATCTCGGATATCGTGAATCTGGAACTTACAGCCTGTTTCCACAGAAAGGTTTTCTGCAAGGGCTTCCATTCTGGACAGGTGGGAGCTGGTGCTTCTGAGAAAAATATGCATGTGTGCCACGCCGTCCAGGGCCGCCTGGGCACAGATTGCCGTGGCAGCGCCTCCGGCTCCCAGAAGAGTCATGGTTTTCCCTTTCATCTCAAGACCCTGTTCTGCCACAGAGCGCATAAATCCAATGCCGTCTGTGTTGTGTCCGATAAGCCGCCCGTCTCTGTTTTCTACGGTGTTTACCGCCCCGATGAGCCGGGCTGCGCAGGACAGCTCATCCAGATGTTCCAGAACTTTATTTTTATCGGGCATGGTTAAGTTAAAACCTTTCACATTCAATGCGCGAAGCCCCTGTACGGCATCCTTTAATCCCTGCTCTTTCACGTCAAAGCACAGGTATACATAGTCCAGGCCAAGAGACTGAAAGCTGTAATTGTGCATAAGCGGGGAAATGCTGTGGGCAACCGGGCTGCCCAGAAGTCCGGTAAGTCCGGTTTCTCCGGTAATGTGTATCATAAGAATATTCCTCCTCCTGTATCTTCCATTGCTTTATGAAAAGTTTAAAGTGAAACTGCGTCGCTGTCAAGTGGAAAAGAGCAGGAAACAGTGTGGGCAATGTTGGAGACAATAAGCGACAATTTAGGAGAAATTCCGCTGCTGTTTACCTTCCCCATCCCAGGGGAGGGCGGCTGCCGGGAATTATGTAGGAAGATTATGTAAAGCTGGCTGTAATCCCTCAAAACAGAAAAGACGGTGGTAACCATGTCCATGGGAGAAGTGCGTATGACCAGTCGCTTTCCGGGAAAAATTGACATAAAACAGGTAACATAAGGTAAAAAAAGCGGCATTGCACTGTCGAAAAGATTTTACAGCCAGGCAAGCCGTTTTGACAAAATCAGCACCCCCAAACCTCTATAATGGACAGTACTTATTCCAGATAAGTAGAAGAGTCCCTGCAGAGGCTAGGGGGTGTTTTGTGTACTGCGAATTTTACATAGATGTGTTTTTCGCGGTGAATCTGCTGATGGATTTCTGGGTGCTGTGTCTGACCAATGTGCTGCTAAAGGGCACTGCCAGCCCTTTGCGTGCTTTTTGGGGCGCTGTTTTTGGGGCACTTGGAATGTGCGGCTTTCTGGTATTCTCAAGAGAAATCCACACAGCAGGACTTGTGATTTTTTACAGTATCAGCGTATTGGTTATGGTGCGTACAGGCTGCGGTTTCAAAACCCTGAAGAAGCTGCTGGCCGCAGGTGCCGCTTTTTTTGGAGCCTCCTTTCTTCTGGGCGGAATCCTGCTGTTTGCAGAGCCTTTTTTGAAAGAGAAAGAACTTCCGTTTTTGTTTATCACAACTGCCGCTTACCTGATTTTATACACAGGCATAAGACTCTGTAAATACTTAAAAGGAAAAAGCAGTCTTTCGTGCGACGTAAAACTTGTGCTGAAAGACAGGGAAAGAAAAGTAAAAGGACTGTATGATACGGGAAACTGTCTGCTGGATACGCAGACAGGAAAACCAGTGTGCGTGATGGAATACAGCAGTTTTGAGGGACTGCTGGACAGAGAACAGAGAGAAGCACTGGAACACTTTTGTGCCATGAACCTGGAAGAAGGAAAAGAACAGATGGGCAAAGGGCTGGAAGAACTACAGCCCAGGTTTGTGCTTTATACCAGCGTGGGCTGCCAAAGAGGGCTGCTTCCTGTTGTGACGGCAGAAAGCATGACCGTATATACAGAGGACGGGGAAAAAGAGATAAGGGGAGCGCCCATAGGGCTTTCTCGGACGTCCCTGTCCTTAGACAGGCGTTTTCAAATGATTATAAATCCCGGTATTTTAAAGAGTTGAGAGGAGTATGAAAAATGGATGTTTGTGCAAAAAGAGGGTTTTCGTTTACTGGTTTTACCGGAATCTTACTGCCCAGGGGGAATGAGATTCACTATATTGGCGGTGCAGAAGTGCTTCCTG
This sequence comes from Blautia sp. HCN-20427, assembly GCF_037890365.1. Taxonomy (NCBI): domain Bacteria; kingdom Bacillati; phylum Bacillota; class Clostridia; order Lachnospirales; family Lachnospiraceae; genus Blautia; species Blautia sp. HCN-20427. The sequence continues at coordinate 54,715 of NZ_JBBKBX010000002.1, forward strand.
CTCCCTTGCCTGCAGAAGAGGAGGCCGTGCAGCTTGAAAAATTGCAAGGGGAGAAAAGCGAGGCTGCCAAAGCCTGTCTTATTGAACATAATTTAAGACTGGTGGTCTATATTGCCAAGAAATTTGACAACACCGGGGTGGGGGTAGAGGATTTGATTTCCATAGGTACCATTGGACTTATTAAAGCTATTAATACCTTTAATCCTGTGAAAAAAATCAAGCTGGCCACTTACGCTTCCCGGTGCATTGAGAACGAAATTCTCATGTACTTGCGGCGAAACAGCAAAACGAAGCTGGAAGTTTCCATTGATGAACCTTTAAATGTGGACTGGGACGGCAACGAACTGCTGCTGTCGGACATTTTGGGAACCGATGAGGATGTGATTTACCGGGATATTGAAAGCGAAGTGGAGAGGAAACTGCTGGGAAAAGCCATTGGAAAGCTGACGAAGCGAGAGCAGACCATTGTGCGGCTGCGCTTTGGCATTAATATGCCGGAGGGAAGAGAGAAGACCCAGAAAGAGGTAGCAGACCTGCTGGGTATCTCCCAGTCTTACATATCCAGACTGGAAAAGCGGATTATGAAAAGACTGAAAAAGGAAATTGTGCGGTACGAATAGAGAAGATAAAGGGAAAAGGCTGTTTCTGTGAGACGGCCTTTTTTTCGTGAAACGATATTGACAGAGAAAAAATTTGGTGATATATTGATGATATCAAAATGATATCAAATTAAATCGAGCTGACGAAGCGAGGAGGATGACCTATGAGTGAAGAAAACAAAGGGAAAAACGAGATTCAGAAAGAAAAGGTGTTGCAGGCGAAATCAGGTTTTGGTATGCTGATACTTGGATGCATACTGGCGGCAGCCGGAATAGGAGGGTTTGTCTGGGGAGCGCTGCTCTGTGACAGAAATGGGGCAGAGGTACTGGGAATTGCTGCTATAATAGCAGGAACTTTGGCATTTTTGGCAGGTATCCTAATCCTGTGCGGACTGAAGGTTATCAATCCCAAAGAGGCCCTGGTGCTGGCTTTGTTTGGTAATTATTACGGAACCTTGATGAAAGAGGGCTTTTTCTGGGTGAATCCTTTTGTTACAGCGATTAATCCCACGGTAAAGGCAGCAGCCAATGGCAAAAGCGTCAACCGTAAGGTATCATTAAAAACCATGACACTGAACAATGAAAAGCAGAAAGTAAATGATGAGACCGGAAATCCGGTGGAAATCGGGGCTGTGGCTATCTGGAAAGTGGTGAATCCCACAAAAGCAGTGATAAACGTAGAAAATTATAAAAGCTATCTTTCCATTCAGTGCGATTCCATCATCCGAAACACAGCCAGAAAATATCCATATGATGCCGCAGAGGGAAAGGATGAAAAATCTTTAAGAGGAAGCAGCCAGGAAATTGCGGATATCATGTGCAGAGAACTGCAGGAGAAAGTGGAAAATGCAGGCATTAAGATTCTGGAAGTCAGAATTACCCATTTGGCGTATGCGCCGGAGATTGCCTCTGCCATGCTCCAGAGACAGCAGGCGGCAGCCATTATTGACGCCCGTCAGAAGATTGTAGAAGGCGCTGTGGGAATGGTAGAAATGGCTTTGGAAAAATTAAGTGAAAATGAGATTGTAGAACTGGATGAGGAGAGAAAAGCGGCTATGGTCAGCAATTTGCTGGTGGTACTGTGCGGCAATAAAGATGCACAGCCCATTGTCAACAGCGGCAGTATCTATTAAAAAATAAAAGGCGGTGAGACACATTCTGGAAAACGAAAAGAAACCAAAGGGAAAAGAAAAAGCAAAGAAACAGGTACCTTTAAGACTGTCAGCGACCCTGTGGAATGAAATTGCCCAGTGGGCGGAGGACGATTTTCGTTCTATGAACGGCCAGATAGAATATCTGCTGACAGAATGTGTGAAATATAGAAAAAAGCACCAGAGAAAAGAGGACGAATAAAAAAGAGCCATATGGGAAACGTATGCAGAGAAATCAGCAAGTGTTTTCCATATGGCTCTTTTTATGCACTGCGTACAGACGGCTGATCCTTAGCGCATGGCTGCAACAATTTCTTTTTTGATATGCAGCACAATTTGGGACAGTTCTTCAATACGCCGGTCAGACATTCGCGCCACCGGGGCGGAAATGGAAAAGGCATATTTGGGCCTTCCCTTAAAGTCAGGAATGCTGACTGCGATGCAGCGCACACCAAGTTCATTTTCTTCGTCATCTAAGGCATATCCTTTTTGCTGAACCTCTTTTATTTTCTCGAAAAATTGGGTATAATGAATCATAGTATGAGGTGTCAGTTTCTGGATTTGGCTGTTGTCCCAGATTTCTTTGATTTGGGTTTCCGGCATGTCCGCGGCCATGGCTTTTCCCACACCGGAACAGTAAAGGGGAATCCGGCTGCCCACCTTGGAAACCATGCGGATGGAATTCTGGTAGGATTCCTCTTTGTAAATATACACGGCATCCAGACCATCCAGTTGTACGAAGTGAACCGTCTCTCCGGTTTCCTCAGACAGCTTCTTTAAGAAGGGGCGTACGGTCTCCAGAATGTCCATATGGCTCATCAGCTTGTTAGATAGAGTCAGAAGCTTAAAGGACAGGGCATATTTTCCGGTTTCTGCGTCTTGTTTTACATAGCCCATGTAAATCAGGGAACTGAGCAGACGGTGTACCGTGCTTTTATTTAACTCAAGATGGCGGCACAAATCTGCCAGAGCTGCAGGCCCGGTTTCAGCCAGGGTTTCCAGCACCAGAAACAGACGGTCAGCCACCTGAATAGGGTTTTTATTTTCCATGATAATTCTCCCGGTTTTCTATATTGACATTGACGCTATTGTAACACTTTCAAAAGATTGTGGCAACAGGAGATTTTTTTCGATTTTCTGCTTGACATTTTTTTACACCGTAGTATAATGCAAATTAAAGAAATACCACATGACGAAACGACATTTCACGATATGAAACACTGAGCAATTATGAAGGAGGAACAAGCAATGAGCACAGTTGCAGAAAAAATCGCAGAATTAGGTGTAGTACCGGTAGTTGTATTGGAAGATGCAAAAGATGCAGCACCTCTGGCAAAAGCATTAGTAGAGGGCGGACTTCCATGTGCTGAGGTTACATTCCGTACTGCAGCAGCAGAAGAATCCATTAAACTTATGACAGCAGAATACCCGGACATGTTTGTAGGAGCAGGTACAGTTCTGACTATTGACCAGGTAGACCGTGCAGTGGCAGCAGGCGCAAAATTTATTGTAAGCCCTGGATTTGACCCTGAAATCGTAGACTACTGTCTGGAGAAAGAAATTCCGGTATTCCCGGGCTGCATTACTCCATCCGAAGTAGCACAGGCGGTTAAGAGAGGCTTAAAAGTCGTAAAATTCTTCCCGGCAGAACAGTTCGGCGGCGTTGCTACCATCAAAGCGATGGCAGCTCCTTATGTAGGTCTGAAATTCATGCCTACAGGCGGTGTAAACGCAAAGAACCTGGAAAGCTACTTAGGCTGTGACAAAATCATTGCCTGCGGCGGAAGCTGGATGGTAAAAGGCGATTTAGTAAAAGCAGGAAAATTTGATGAAATTAAAGACCTGACAGCAGAAGCAGTAAAATTAGTTGCTGAAATCAGAAATAAATAAGAACAAGGGAAAAAGATTAAAGGAGATTAATACAAATGGCAAAGAAAGTAATTACTTTTGGTGAAATTATGTTGAGACTGGCTCCGGAAGGATACTACCGTTTCGTACAGGCAGAAAACTTCGGCGCAACATACGGCGGAGGAGAAGCAAACGTTGCTGTTTCTTTAGCAAACTACGGATTTGACGCAAAATTCGTTACAAAACTTCCAAAACACGAAATCGGACAGGCTGCTGTAAATTCTTTAAGAAAATACGGCGTTGACACAACAGATATCGTGCGCGGCGGCGACAGAGTAGGTATCTACTTCCTGGAAAAGGGCGCTTCCCAGAGACCTTCCAAAGTTATCTACGACAGAGCAGGTTCTTCTATTGCAACAGCCACAACAGCTGACTTTGACTGGAAGAAAATCTTCGATGGTGCTGACTGGTTCCACTTTACAGGAATTACACCGGCCTTAAATGACGAAGTAGCCAACATCTGTCTGGAAGCTTGTAAAGCTGCAAAAGAAGCAGGACTTACTATTTCCTGTGACTTAAACTACAGAAACAAACTGTGGTCCAAAGAAAAAGCAGGACAGGTTATGGGTGAAATCTGTAAATATGTAGACGTATGTATCGCAAACGAAGAAGACGCAGCTGACGTATTCGGTATCAAAGCAGCAAATACAGACGTTACAACAGGTACTGTAAACCACGAAGGTTACAAAGATGTTGCAAAACAGTTAGCAGACCGTTTCGGATTCCAGAAAGTGGCTATTACACTGCGCGAATCTTTATCTGCAAATGACAACAACTGGTCTGCAATGTTATATGATGGAAATGACTACTACTTCAGCAAAAAATACAAAATGCACATTGTTGACCGTGTAGGCGGCGGAGATTCTTTCGGCGGCGGACTTATCTGTGCATGCTTAAACGGATACGATGCACAGGCTACAATCGAATTTGCAGTAGCAGCATCTTGTCTGAAACATTCTATTGAAGGTGACTTCAACATGGTTTCCATGGACGAAGTTGCAAAACTGGCAGGCGGAGACGGTTCCGGACGTGTTCAGAGATAATTAACTGCATATTTAAAATGAAAAACCCTTATTGCCATTAGGGAACATATTTCATAGAAATGAGGGGCGCCGCATTAAGTTCATAAAATATCTGGCTTAAAGCGGCGCTCTTCGTCTGTAAAAAAGTTAGTTCAGGAGGTAAGCAGAACATGAAAAAGGATTTTGACTTGTTGTCACTGGGGGAAATTTTGCTGCGTCTTTCTCCGCCGAACAATGAGAGAATTGTAAGAGGAGAAACTTTTCAGAAACAGGTGGGAGGAGCGGAATTAAACGTGGTTTCCGGTGTCTCTCTTCTGGGACTGCGCACCGGCATTATTTCCAAGCTGCCGGACAATGCATTGGGCACATATGCCAAAAACCGTGTGCGTTTCTGTGGTGTCAGTGATGATTATCTGGTTTATGACGAAGACCCGGACGCAAGACTTGGGATTTATTATTATGAAAACGGGGCGTATCCCAGAAAACCCAGTGTCGTATATGACAGGCGTCATGCTTCATTTTGCAAAATTACAGTGAAAGATTTGCCGGAGGATATGTTTGCTTCCGCCCGCTGTTTCCACACCAGCGGCATTACGCTGGCTCTTTCCGAAAATACCAGGGAAAATGCAGTGGAGATGATTAAAAAGTTTAAAGAAAACGGCGCAATCATTTCTTTTGACGTCAACTTCAGAGGCAATCTATGGACAGGAGAAGAAGCCAGGGAGTGCATTGAGAAGATTCTGCCTTATGTGGATATTTTCTTTTGCTCAGAGGAGACAGCAAAGCTGACCTTTTTAAAGGAAGGTGATTTGCATTCTGTTATGAAGAGTTTTACCCGGGAATACCCCATTTCCATTGTAGCTTCTACCCAGAGAGTGGTGCACAGCCCTAAGGTACATACCTTTGGCTCTGTGATTTATAATGCAAAAGAGGACAAGTTCTACGAAGAGGAACCGTACCACAACATTGAAGTGGTGGACCGTATCGGCAGCGGAGACGCTTATATTTCCGGTGCGCTGTATGGACTTCTGGCTCATGATTTTGACTGCCAGAGAGCGCTGGAATACGGAAATGCTACCAGTGCAGTGAAAAATACCATTCCGGGAGATTTGCCTTCCTGTGGATTAAATGAAATTGACCGTATTATTAAGAATCACAAAAATACAGGGATTCAGTTGGAAATGGACCGCTGATTTCTTTTTTGTGTGTTGGAAAGCCCTCTGTATTCATAGGATACATTAAGACCGTGAATACAGGGGGATTTTTTATGCGTGTCTGTGAATTAAAGCAAAAAGAAGTGATTAACATCTGTACCTGCAAGAGTCTGGGATGTCCGCTGGATGTGGAATTTGACTGCCGCACGGGACAGATACAAATGCTTATTGTGCCGGTGCAGGGGAAGATGTGCGGCCTCTTTGGCTCCGTCAGTGAATATGTGATTCCCTTTTCCTGTATCCGCCAGATAGGGGAGGACATTATTTTGGTGGAAATACAGGAGGAAAAGTTTTTGAGAAAAGAGTAAGAACAACTTGTGAATACGTGCGTACAAGTTGTACAATAGGAAAAAAGGAGGAAACTATGACACAGGAAAACGGCAAGACAAAATACTATGTCCTTATGGAAGAATTGAAGTCCTCCATTTTAAGCGGAAAGGTCAAAGCGGGAGAGAAGCTGCCTTCGGAAAATGAACTGTCCCAAAAGTATCATATCAGCAGACATACGGTGCGTAAGGCTTTGTCCATTCTCATACAGGAAGGGTATATTGTGGCGGAACACGGCAGAGGAACTTTTTGTTCGGAACGTATGTGTCATCTGCGGAAATCCGGCAATATTGCGGTGATTACCACCTATATTTCAGATTACATTTTTCCCAGACTGATTCAGGGTATGGATAAGGTCATGACGGAAAATGGGTACAGCATTATTCTGAAAAATACGGCCAACAGCAGGACAAGGGAAGCCAGAGTGCTGGAAGAAATTCTCTCTAAGGACATTGACGGACTGATTATTGAACCCAGCAAAAGTCAGATATTGTGCCGACATATGAATCTGTACGGGCTTTTGGAAGAGTATCATATTCCCTATGTGTTTATTCAGGGCGTATATCCCCAGATGCAGGAGAAGCCTCATATTCTCATGGATGACTGTCAGGGCGGATATCTGGTGACAAAATATCTGCTGGACATGGGGCATAAAAATCTGATAGGGATTTTTAAGGCCGATGATTTTCAGGGGAAAGAGCGGCACAAAGGGTATGTCAAAGCTTTGCAGGAAGCTGGATTTGTCTATGACCCGGACCGGGTGGTATGGTTTCACACGGAAGACCGGAAGAGCAAACCGGCTCTGATGGCCGGACAGCTTTTGGAACAAGGGATGTATATTGATGGAATTGTGTGCTACAATGACCAGATTGCCACAGATGTGATTCGCGGGCTGGAAGAAATGGGGAAAAAGGTGCCGGAGGATATTTCTGTCACGGGGTACGATAATTCCCTGATGTCAGCAGGCAGCCTTTGCCTTACTACCATTGCTCATCCACAGGAAAAGCTGGGAGAAATGGCGGCAGAGCTGCTTCTGGAGAAAATTCGGGAAGTGCCGGAGGAGAAAAGCCAGATTCCAAGGCTGATTCAGCCGGAACTGATACCGGGAAATTCCGTAAAGGACAGGAGAAAACAGGAGGAAAAATAAGATGTTAGAAGAATTGAAAAAAGCGGTTTACGAAGCCAATATGCTGCTGCCGAAATATGGTCTGGTAACGTTTACCTGGGGGAATGTCAGCCAGATTGACCGGGAGACAGGATACTTTGCCATTAAGCCAAGCGGTGTGGACTATGACAAGCTGACACCGGAGGATATGGTGATTATGGATTTGGAGGGAAATAAGATTGAGGGAAGATACAATCCTTCCTCAGACACCCCCACACACCTGGAACTTTACAAGGCCTTTCCAAAGATTGGCGGCATTGTACATACCCATTCTTCCTGGGCAACCAGCTGGGCTCAGGCCGGAAGAGGAATTCCCTGCTACGGAACTACCCATGCAGACTATATGTACGGAGAGATTCCCTGTGTGCGCTGCCTGACGAAGGAAGAGATTGAAGGGGCTTATGAGAAAAATACAGGACTGCTTATTGCAGAGTATTTTAAAAATAAGGATTATGAGGCGGTTCCGGCCGTATTGTGCAAAAACCACGGTCCCTTTACCTGGGGAAAAGACGGACACGAAGCCGTTCACAATGCAGTGGTACTGGAAGAGGTGGCGAAGATGGCTGCCAGATGTGAGCAGATAAACCCACGGGTGCAGCCAGCGCCCCAGGAATTACAGGATAAGCATTATTATAGGAAACATGGGGAAAATGCTTATTATGGGCAGAAATAAAAAAGGCATATCCATTTTTTGAAAGAAAGCACTTAAGGCGACTTGGGTGTTTTCTTTTTGTATAAGAAGAAAATGGATAAAAACAGTGCAAATTCTAAAAAACTATGATAAGATAGAAACAATCAAAGGAGGTATCTATGGAACTTTTTGCAGGTATTATGATTCCTTTTGCAGGTACGGCTTTGGGAGCCGCCTGTGTGTTCTTTTTAAAGCATGAAATGAAACCTCTGGTGCAGAGAAGTCTTCTGGGCTTTGCGTCCGGGGTTATGGTGGCAGCGGCTGTGTGGTCCCTCTTGATTCCGGCTATGGATATGTCCGAAGCTATGGGGAAATTTGCCTTTATCCCTGGGGCTGTGGGATTTTTGCTGGGAATTTTGTTTCTCTTGGGGATGGACAAACTGATTCCTCACTTACACATAGGAGCCAGTCAGCCGGAGGGAAAGAAGAGCAGCCTGAAGAAAACCACCATGCTGGTATTGGCGGTGACCCTGCACAATATCCCCGAAGGGATGGCTGTAGGTGTGGTTTTTGCCGGTATGCTGGCAGAAAATACAGAAATTACCCTGGCGGGAGCCATGGCTCTGTCCGTGGGAATCGCTATCCAAAACTTTCCGGAGGGGGCCATTATATCCTTGCCGCTTCGGAGTGAAAAAGGTATGGGCAAGGGGAAAGCATTTCTCTACGGGGCGCTTTCCGGTGCAGTGGAGCCTTTAGGGGCTTTTCTCACCGTGCTTCTGTTTCGTTTTGTGCAGCCGGTGCTGCCGTATCTGCTGGCTTTTGCCGCAGGCGCCATGATTTATGTGGTGGTGGAAGAGCTGATACCGGAAGCCAGCCAGGGCGAACACAGCAATATCGGAACCATTGGGTTTGCGGCAGGCTTTGTATTGATGATGATATTGGATGTGGCATTGGGATAAAATATTTTTGAGAATTCGGAAACGGGAGAAAAGGGGTTGTTTTTCTCCCGTTTTTATGCTACACTGTTTTCGTCAAGATTAATACCCCACGGGGGTGTAGGGAGGAAAAGGAATGCAGGCAGATAAAGCGAAGATAAACAGACTTTTAAAAACAGCCAGAGGACAAATAGACGGTATACTCAAGATGGTGGAGGAAGACCGTTACTGTATGGACATTTCCCATCAGCTTATGGCTACAGAAGCCATTTTAAATAAGGCAAACAAGGAGATTCTCACAGCTCATTTAAAAAGCTGTGTTACCAATGCCAGGACAGACGAGGAGAGGGAGGAAAAGGTAGACGAACTGGTGACGATGTTGGGGAAAATCATGTAGAGAGGAAGTGTGAAGATGAAGGAAAAATTTGATGTGACAGGCATGACCTGCTCGTCCTGCTCTTCCAGGGTGGAAAAGTGCGTCCGCAAGCTGGAAGGGGTGAAAGAGGTCAGTGTCAATCTTCTGACTAACAGTATGCAGGTGGAATATGACGATGAAATTCTGAAGGAACAGGGAATTATAGAGGCAGTTGTACATGCCGGATACGGTGCGTCTCCGGCAGCAGGCTCGTCGGAAACAAGAGAAAAGGCACAAAACACAGAAGTGGAAAGAGCCAATCCCGTCCGGGAACATTTGATGGAGATGAAGAAGAGAACGATCTGGTCATTTGTATTTCTGATTCCCCTGATGTATGTGTCCATGGGACATATGGCAGGTCTGCCTTTGCCACTCTTTCTTTCGGGAACGGAAAATGCGGTAGCCTTTGCGTTTACGCAGTTTCTGCTGTGTCTGCCCGTATTGTACATGAACCGAGCCTATTTCAGCAAGGGCTTCAGTACTCTTCTTCACGGGGCGCCCAACATGGATACTCTGATTGCAGTGGGATCCGGTGCGTCGCTGATTTATGGGATTTTTGCCATTTACCGCATGGGCTATGGGTTGGGAGTACAGAATGTTGAACTGGTGAACCAATATCGTCATGATTTGTATTTTGAATCTTCGGTGATGATTCTGGCATTGATTAATATAGGGAAGTATCTGGAAGCACGTTCTAAGGGAAAGACGGGAGACGCCTTAAAAAAACTGTTGGATCTGGCGCCAAAGACAGCGCTTGCAGAGCGAAATGGTGTAATCACAGAGATTCCGGCACAGGAGATACTGCCGGGGGATATTCTGCATGTAAAACCGGGAAAAAGTGTGCCGGCGGATGGGGTGATTCTGGAAGGAAGCACCAGTGTAGACGAGGCCGCGATTACGGGAGAGAGCATTCCTGTATTGAAAGCAGCAGGCGACCGGGTCATTGCAGCTACCATGAACAAAACCGGATTTTTCAAAATGAAGGCAGACAAAACAGGGGACGATACGGTGTTTTCCCAGATTATCCGGCTGGTGGAGGAGGCCAGCGCCAGCAAGGCTCCTATTGCCAGAATGGCAGATAAGATTGCAGGCATTTTTGTTCCGGTGGTTATGGGAATTGCACTGGTTACCGTTGCAGTGTGGCTGCTTCTTGGTGCAGGTTTTGAATTTGCGCTTTCCTGCGGCATTGCAGTGCTGGTGATTTCCTGCCCCTGCGCTTTGGGACTGGCTACACCGGTTGCCATTATGGTAGGCACCGGAAAGGGGGCAGAAAACGGCATATTGATTAAGTCCGGAGAAGCCCTGGAAGTGGCGCACAACATTCAGAGCGTGGTACTGGACAAGACGGGAACCCTTACCCTGGGAAAACCTGTGGTTACGGATATCTATCCGGTGCATACAAGCCCGCAAAAGCTGTTGGAAATTGCGGGGGCTTTGGAAATGAAAAGCGAGCACCCTCTGGCAGAAGCCATTCTGGCAAAGGTAAAAGAAGAAAATACAGCTTTGCCGGAGACAGAAAATTTTCTGGCAGTAACGGGAAAAGGCGTGCAGGCCGTTATAGAAGGACAAACCTACTATGCAGGGAATAGCAAGCTGATGGAAGAGCATCATATCGACTGCGGGGAAATACAGCCGCTCATGGAAAAACTGGCAGAAGATGGCAAAACACCGCTGATTTTTGCTGATGAAAAGCAGGTGCTGGGCATTATCGGAGCCGCAGATGTGGTAAAACCAACCAGTGTACAGGCTGTAAAAGAGTTGAAAAAACTGGGGATTCGGGTTATTATGCTTACAGGGGATAATGCCAGAACGGCAAAGGCCATTCAGAAACAGCTGGAGATTGATACCGTTATTGCAGAGGTACTGCCCCAGGATAAAGAAAGAGAAGTGACAAATATCCAGAAATCCGGACAGGTGGTGGCAATGGTAGGAGACGGCATCAACGATGCGCCGGCCCTTGCCAGAGCAGATGTGGGCATTGCCATTGGCGCAGGAACAGACGTAGCCATTGAGAGTGCAGATATTGTGCTGATGAAAAATGATTTGCTGGATGTGGTGACGGCCATCCGTCTGAGTAAGGCCGTTATCCGCAATATTAAGCAGAATCTGTTTTGGGCCTTTTTCTATAATACCTGCGGAATTCCCCTGGCGGCAGGTCTGCTCTATCCCATGTTTGGATTAAAATTAAGCCCCATGTTTGGAGCGGCAGCCATGAGTCTCAGCAGTCTGTTTGTTGTATCCAATGCCCTGAGGCTGCGGTATTTCCAGGCTTTGAAAGCGCCGCAGAGAATAGAAGAAAATGCCGCACAGGCGGTTGAAGATAAGGAGGAAAAAATGATGTATAAGATGAAAATTGAAGGAATGATGTGTCAGCACTGCCAGGCAGCAGTAACCAAGGCTTTAAATGCACTGGAAGGCGTAAAGGCAGAGGTGAATCTGGAGAAAAAAGAGGCTTATGTGGAAGCAGAAGCTCATGTAACAAAAGAAGAATTGACAAAAGCAGTGGAAGAGGCAGGTTACGAAGTAATTTCTGTGGAATAAGAGAAAGGATTTGGGAAAGGGAAAATTATGATTCGAGTAGGAATGGGATATGATGTTCATAAACTTACTGAGGGCAGAGACCTGATTCTGGGCGGAGTGAACATTCCATGGGAAAAGGGACTTCTGGGACACTCTGACGCAGATGTGGTGGTACATGCCATTATGGACGCCCTGTTGGGAGCTGCGGGCCTTCGTGATATCGGAAGGCATTTTCCGGATACAGACCCTCAGTATAAAGGGATTTCCAGCATCAAACTTTTACAGTATGTAGGCAAACTGCTGGAAGAAAATATGTATGTGATTAATAATATTGACGCCACCATTATAGCGCAGAAACCCAAGCTTCTGCCCTATATAGACACCATGATTGCCAATGTGGCTCAGGCGCTGCATATCAGCGAAAATCAGGTGAATATCAAAGCAACTACAGAGGAGGGGCTGGGCTTTACGGGAAGCCAGGAAGGGATATCCGCCCAGGCTGTCTGCGCTCTGACTCATGTGCAGGATTTGATGGGAGATGACAGAATACAAGGAGGCTGCGGCAGATGCTGCGGCAGGGAGTAAAAGAAAATGAGTATTTTAAACGTGCAGAATTTATCCCACGGCTTTGGTGACCGTGCTATTTTCCAGGATGTTTCTTTCCGCTTATTAAAAGGAGAGCACATTGGACTGGTAGGGGCCAATGGCGAGGGGAAATCTACCTTTATGAATATTATTACAGGAAAACTCATGCCTGATGAAGGCAAAATCCAGTGGGCGAAAAATGTGCGGGTGGGTTATCTGGACCAGCATACCGTACTGGAAAAAGGGATGACGATTCGCGACGTATTGAAATCTGCTTTTGCCTGGCTCTTTGAACTGGAAGAGCAGATGAATGGAATTTGCGATAAGATGGGAGAGGCTTCCGAAGAGGAACTGACGAAAATGATGGAAGAACTGGGAACCATACAGGACCTGCTCACCATGCATGATTTCTATATTATTGACAGTAAAGTGGAAGAAGTGGGACGGGCACTTGGTTTAACAGCCATTGGTCTGGATAAAGATGTGACGGATTTAAGCGGGGGTCAGAGAACAAAGATCCTTCTGGGAAAACTGCTTTTGGAAAAACCGGATATTCTGCTTTTGGACGAGCCTACCAACTATTTGGATGTGGAGCACATTGAATGGCTGAAACGCTATCTGCAGGAATATGAGAATGCGTTTGTTCTTATTTCTCATGATATTCCGTTTTTAAACAGTGTGGTAAACCTGATTTACCATATGGATAATCAGGAGTTAAACCGGTATGTGGGAGACTATGACCACTTCCAGGAGGTTTATGCGGTGAAAAAGGCACAGCTTGAAGCTGCCTACAACCGCCAGCAGCAGGAAATCAGTGAACTCAAGGACTTTGTGGCAAGAAATAAAGCCCGGGTGGCAACCAGGAATATGGCTATGTCCAGACAGAAAAAGCTGGATAAAATGGATGTTATTGAACTGGCAAAGGAAAAACCAAAGCCGGAATTTCATTTTAAGACAGCCAGAACACCCAGCCGTTTTGTGGTGGAAACAGAGGATTTGGTCATTGGATATGATGAGCCTCTTTCCAAACCTTTGAATCTGCGGGTAGAAAGAGGGGATAAAATCGTACTGACCGGGTCCAATGGTATCGGAAAAACCACTCTTTTGAAAAGTATTCTGGGCTTGATTCCGGCGCTTTCCGGGAAGGTGCAGTTGGGTGATTACCTGGAAATCGGATACTTCGAACAGGAAATGCCAAAAGGAAATAAAAACACCTGTATTCAGGAAATATGGGATGTGTTCCCTTCCTATACCCAGTACGAAGTGCGGGCGGCCCTGGCAAAATGCGGACTTACCACAAAACACATCGAAAGCTTGGTGCGGGTGTTAAGCGGTGGAGAGCAGGCAAAGGTACGGCTTTGTAAAATTATGAACCGAGAGAGCAATGTGCTGATTTTGGACGAGCCTACGAATCATTTGGATGTGGAGGCCAAGGACGAATTAAAGAGGGCGTTGAAAGAGTACAAGGGGACCATTCTTATGGTGTGCCATGAACCGGAATTCTACGAAGGGCTTGCTACAGACGTGTGGGACTGTTCTTCCTGGAGCACCAGGATACAGTAGTAAATGAAACACATATAGAGAAAAGTTTCAATTACATTTTATAAAATTGTGGAATATAAGATATAATTAAAAAATATGCAGGAAATGAAAAATAAACTTGCAAAATTAAGAATATGGATTTATAATACAAACCATAATAAATACAATATCTTTTAACAGGAGGAACGGTCATGTCATATGTAGACGAGGTTATTGAATTAGTAGTAAAGAAAAATCCAGGAGAACCGGAATTTCATCAGGCGGTGAAAGAGGTTCTGGATTCTTTAAGACCGGTTGTAGAAGCCAATGAAGAAAAATACCGTAAAGAGGCTCTTTTAGAGCGTCTGGTAGAACCGGAAAGAGTTATTATGTTCCGCGTTCCGTGGGTAGATGACAAGGGAAATGTACAGGTAAACAAAGGATACCGCGTACAGTTCAACAGCGCTATCGGACCTTACAAGGGCGGTTTGAGATTCCATCCGTCTGTATACCTTGGAATTATTAAATTCCTTGGCTTTGAACAAATTTTCAAAAACTCTTTGACAGGTCTTCCTATCGGCGGCGGCAAAGGCGGCTGTGATTTTGACCCGAAAGGCAAATCAGACAGAGAAGTGATGGCTTTCTGCCAGAGCTTTATGACAGAACTGTATCGTCACATTGGCGCTGACACAGACGTACCTGCAGGAGATATTGGTGTGGGCGGAAGAGAAATCGGTTATCTGTTTGGTCAGTACAAGAGAATCCGCGATTCCTATGAAGGCGTGCTGACAGGAAAAGGTCTGACTTACGGCGGTTCTTTAGTAAGAACACAGGCTACAGGCTACGGACTTCTGTATCTGACAGAGGAATTGTTAAAAATCAACGGAAAAGAACTGGCAGGAAAGACCGTTGTTGTTTCCGGTGCCGGAAACGTAGCTACTTATGCTATCGAAAAAGCATACCAGTTAGGTGCAAAACCAGTAACATGCTCTGATTCCACAGGCTGGGTATACGATCCGGACGGCATTGACGTGGCAGCATTAAAAGATATCAAAGAAGTGAAACGTGCACGTCTGACAGAATATACAAAATACAGACCGAATGCAGAATACCACGAAGGCAAAGGCGTATGGAGTGTAAAATGTGATGTGGCTCTTCCATGTGCAACACAGAATGAACTGGATTTGGAAGATGCGAAGACATTGGTAGCAAATGGCTGTTTCGCAGTTGCAGAAGGTGCTAATATGCCAACTACTCTGGAAGCAACAAAATATCTTCAGGAAAACGGCATTATCTTTGCACCAGGTAAGGCTGCAAACGCAGGCGGTGTGGCAACCTCCGCACTGGAAATGTCTCAGAACAGCGAGCGTTTGAGCTGGAGCTTTGAAGAAGTAGATGCCAAATTGCAGGGCATTATGGTAAATATCTGCCATAACATGGCAGACGCTGCCAAGAAATATGGTTTTGAAGGCAATTACGTAGTAGGCGCAAATGCAGCAGGCTTTGAAAAAGTTGCAGAAGCTATGATTGCACAGGGCGTTTGCTAATCCATAGATTGATAGAACATAACTCCGCATAGAAACACCCCGGTTGGGAGAAACACCTCCTGGCCGGGGTGTTTCTATGTTTTTGGGAAGGGATTGCAAAACAAAAACAGAGGGAAATTCATGTGTAATCAGTTTTTCTATATCCCACTTGCCACTTTTCATGATATTCAGAACATCAAACACATCTTCTGGCATATAACCACCAGAACCGATGACGCTTTTTTGTGAATAGTTTTTTCGGAGGAAACTTATAGAAATTTCATTTTCTGTATGTTAAAATGGGAAAAACGATTTACAAGGAGTGAGTATATGAAACCAACAGAAAACATGACTCCGCTTACCATAGGCGTATTCTCTTCCTCTTCTCCCATATCGGCTACCACACCGGTTCGATACGAAAGAGGAAAGGCTTATTTACAGAAGAAAGGATTTCGGGTTTTAGACGGAAGTTTATACGGAAAAAGTGATTTCTACCGTTCCGGGACAATCCGGGAGAGGGCAGAGGAGTTTAATCAGCTTTTGTATCGGGAAGAAGTGGAGATAGTAATGGCGGCTATCGGAGGAAATAACACGAACTCCATTTTGCCTTATATAGATTATGCATACTTAAAGAAACACCCGAAGATTATCATCGGGTATTCAGATACAACAGCACTTCTTCTGGCTATTTATGAAAAGACAGGTCTGCCGGTATTCTATGGTCCCGCGTTGGCCTCTTCTTTCGGCGAATTTCCGCCCTTTGTGGACTGGACATATGAGCAATTTGAAACGATGCTTCAGGGATACGGAAACCTGCCGTATACCTTTCCTGTCCCCCAATACTGGACAGACGAATTTATAGACTGGAGCAGTCAGGACAGGGGAAAGGAACCGAGAAAAAATCAGTGGATTTGCGTGAAACCCGGCAGGGTAAAGGGCAGACTGATAGGTGGTAATCTGAATACCATGGAGGGCTTTTTCGGAACAGACTATATGCCGGAAATCCGAAAAGGGGATATTCTGTTTATCGAGGATTCCTTAAAAGATGCCTGCACCATAGAACGCTCGTTTTCCCTTTTAAAACTGGCAGGTGTATTTGACCGAGTCAGCGGCGTCATTTTGGGAAAACATGAAAAGTTTGATGATAACGGGACGGGCAGAAAACCTTATGAAATTCTGCTGGAAGTCATGGGAGAAAGTGAAATTCCTATACTGGCAGAGTTTGACTGCTGTCATACACATCCCATGCTTACCCTGCCTATTGGATGCGAGGTCTCCCTGGATGCAGAAGAAAAGACCGTGGTTCTTCTGGAAAATCCATTGGAGAAAATAGAGTGCAGCAGGTAAAAAGGATATTTGGAAAGACAAGAGGAAACAAAGAATGTTGAAAATCAGAAAAGAAACATTGACAAATCACTCATTTATGAATAAACTAAAGAAAGACAGAAAAAGGCTTGGAACGAAAAGAGTACGGAACTCTTCTTTTTCAGAGAGAGGCGGTCATCGGCTGTAAGCTGCCTTAAAAGAATTTTCGGAAAGTGCATTCGGGAGCTGATTCGGTGAATGTCTGCAGACTCTTCTAAAGGGGAGACAGGCACAGCCGGGTACGCAGGTCTGCGTTATGGACAAAGGAGTGGCAGACAGAAATTTTGTCTTCAAATAGAGTGGAACCGCGGAGTATTTCGCCTCTATACCGTAACAATACGGTATGGGGGCTTTTCTTTTTGGCAGCAGGAAGAAAACGGCTTTGCGGTGAATCATGGAAAGGAAGTGCAACATGGGATTTATTGGACGTATCAAGGAGGAATTTCAGGTAATTCAGGAAAGAGACCCTGCCATTAAGACGCCGCTGGAAGTTTTACTGTATCCCAGTTTTCGTGTTATGATACAATACAGAAAGGCACACAGACTGTATGAGAAGGGACATTATTTTCTGGCCAGATGGATTTCCCAGAGAGCGGCCAGAAAAACAGGTATTGAAATTCATCCGGGGGCTAAAATAGGAAAAGGACTGTTTATTGACCACGGTGCAGGGGTGATTATCGGCGAGACTACAGTAATTGGCGATAATGTGACCCTGTATCAGGGTGTGACCTTAGGAGGTACCGGGAAAGAAACCGGAAAACGTCATCCGACTCTGCGGGACAATGTAATGGTCAGCGCAGGCGCCAAGATTCTGGGTTCGTTTACCATTGGAGAAAACTCCAAAATAGGGGCAGGAAGTGTGGTACTGGAGGAAGTGCCTCCCAACTGCACGGTAGTAGGAGTGCCGGGACGCGTGGTGCGAAAAGAAAATCAGAAGGTGCCAAGAGTGGATATGGATCAGGTTCATTTGCCTGACCCGACTCTGGAGGATATTCATTATCTCCAGCGTGAAAACGAACGCCTCCGTTCAGAACTTCAGAAAATGAGCTATGAGATGAAAGATATGCAGGAAAGAGAAGCAAAATGCCGCAGGGCAAGAGAACTGGCGGAGCAAAAAAGAGAAAAGGAGCAACAAAAATTATGAAGATTTATAACACACTGACAAAGAGAAAAGAAGAATTTGTTCCCTTACAGGAGGGAAAAGTAAGCATGTATGTCTGCGGACCTACGGTTTACAACTTTATCCACATTGGAAATGCAAGACCTATGATTGTATTTGACACGGTGCGCCGTTATATGGAATACAAGGGCTATGACGTGAACTACGTTTCCAATTTTACAGACGTGGACGATAAAATCATTGCAAAAGCTGTCGAAGAAGGCGTAAGTGCGGAGGAGATTTCCACACGTTATATTAAAGAGTGCAAAAAAGATATGGCGGATATGAATGTCAAACCAGCCACGACACATCCCCTGGCTACCCAGGAAATCCAGGGTATGATTGAAATGATTCAGACACTCATAGACAAGGGCTTTGCCTATGAAGTTAACGGAACCGTTTATTTCCGGGTGAAAAACTTTGAGGAATACGGCAAGCTGTCTCACAAGAATCTGGAAGATTTGCAGTCCGGCTTCCGTTCTCTGCAGGTGTCCGGAGAAGACCAGAAGGAAGACCCGCTGGATTTCGTACTCTGGAAACCGAAAAAAGAGGGAGAACCTTTCTGGGTATCTCCATGGAGTGAGGGACGTCCGGGATGGCATATTGAGTGCTCCGTCATGTCCAAGAAATATCTGGGCGAGGAAATTGATATCCATGCAGGGGGAGAAGATTTGGTATTCCCTCACCACGAAAATGAAATTGCACAGTCCGAATGCTGCAATGGAAAACAGTTTGCAAGATACTGGATGCACAATGCATTCCTGAACATTGACAATAAGAAAATGTCCAAATCTCTGGGCAACTTCTTTACCGTAAGGGAAATCGGGGAAAAATATGATTTGCAGGTACTGCGTTTCTTCATGCTGAACGCGCATTACAGAAGCCCGCTGAATTTCAGTGCAGAGCTTATGGAATCCTCTAAAAATGCTCTGGACAGAATTATTACCTGTGTAGAGCAGCTGAAACATCTTCTGGAAACAGCGCCTCAGGGAGAAAAAACTGAGAAAGAAAAAGAACTGGAAGCAGAAATTCAGGGCTATGTGAAAAAATACGAAGAGTCCATGGAAGATGATTTCAATACGGCGGATGCCATTGCAGCTATCTTTGAATTGGTAAAATTTTCCAATACCCAGACAAGTGGGGAAAGCACCGGGGAATTTGTAAAGGAACTGTTGGATACTATCGTGCATTTAAGCGATGTGCTGGGGCTTCTGGTAAACAAAGAGGCGGAAGTATTAGACGAAGATATTGAGAGATTAATCGAAGAACGCCAGACAGCCAGAAAAGAGAAGAACTTCAAGCGTGCAGATGAAATCCGCGATCAGTTGGCAGATATGGGCATTATTTTAAAGGATACAAGAGAGGGCGTACAATGGAAGCGGGCTTAAGTTATATAAAGGAACTGTTTCAGCTGGAGGATACGGACATCCGGACGTATTCTCCCCTGACCCTGGCGTATATCGGAGACGCCATTTACGAACTGGTTATCCGCACCATTTTAGTGGAAAAAGGGAATACACAGGTGAACAAGCTGAATCAGCGAGCCAATCGCCTGGTGAAAGCTTCGGCCCAGTCAGAAATGATTGAAAAGCTGAAGCCGCATCTTACAGAAGAGGAGATGGCAGTCTTTAAACGGGGACGCAATGCCAAATCCTATACCATGGCAAAGAATGCCACCATGTCGGATTATCGTCGTGCCACGGGATTTGAAGCCCTTATGGGATATCTGTATCTGACGGAACAGTGGGAGCGGATGTTGGAACTGATAAAGCTGGGAATGACAGAAGAAACAAAAGGAGAGACAGATGGAGAATAAATTCCAGGAAACTAAAATAGAGGGACGGAATGCAGTGCTGGAAGCTTTTCGTTCGGGAAAATCCGTGGACAAACTTTTTGTGCTGGAAAAATGTGAGGACGGTCCTGTCCGTACCATTTTAAGAGAAGCCAAAAAGCATGACACCATGGTGAAATTTGTGAAGAAGGAACGTCTGGAGCAGATGTCGGAAACCGGCATGCACCAGGGCGTGATTGCCATGACGGCTGCTTATAACTACGCAGAAGTGGAGGATATACTGGAAGTGGCAAGAGAAAAAGGAGAACCGCCTTTTTTGATTCTGCTGGATAATATCGAAGATCCCCACAATCTGGGTGCCATTATCCGTACCGCCAATCTGGCCGGGGCACATGGGGTGATTATCCCGAAAAACAGAGCGGTGGGACTGACTGCTACGGTAGCCAGAACCTCTGCAGGAGCGCTGAATTATACACCCGTGGCAAAGGTGACGAATATGGCAAGAACTATTGAACAGCTGAAAAAAGAAGGCATGTGGTTTGTATGCGCGGATATGGGCGGCACCACCATGTATGATCTGGATTTGAAAGGTCCTATGGGACTGGTTATCGGCAATGAGGGAGACGGAGTTTCCAAACTGGTAAGGGAAAAATGTGATTTTATTGCCTCCATTCCCATGAAGGGAGATATTGATTCCCTGAATGCGTCTGTGGCAGCCGGAGTGCTGGCCTTTGAAATTGTGCGCCAGAGAATGGGGCAGTAAGGATAGAAGATACAGGTTCTGAACATGAAAAATTATGAAGCATTATCAGATGAACAGTTGATTGAGCTTTTGCGAAAAGGGGAAAGCGGACCGGAAGAGTATCTGGTGAAAAAATATAAAGGCATGGTGCTGAAAAAGGCCCATGCCATGTTCCTTATCGGCGGAGAGCAGGAGGATTTGATTCAGGAGGGCATGTTGGGGCTTTTTAAAGCGGTGCAGGGGTATCAGCCCGGAAAGAATGCGTCTTTCTCTACGTTTGCCAATCTGTGCGTGGAGCGTCAGATGGGCAAGGCCATTGAGATTTCCGGAAGACAGAAGCACAGGCCTTTAAATACCTATATTTCCTTGAGTCAGGAGGACGGACCTCTGATGAATACAGAGGATACCATACAGCTAAACCCGGAGGAGATTGTCATCGGCAGGGAAAATGCAGATAATCTGTCAAAGAGGATTCAGAAGGTATTAAGTCCTTTTGAAAACCAGGTGTTGGATTTGTATCTGCAGGGGATGGACTATCGGAAAATTGCAGAAAGAATAGGGAAACCGGCAAAATCTGTGGACAATGCCCTGCAGAGAATTCGCAGTAAAATCCATGGGATGAAAGAGCATCAGAGGTGAAAAAATGGAGAAAAAAAGAATCTTAACGGTGATTCCATTTACAGAGAATCAAAAGAAACGCCTGGAAGAGGCAGCAGCCGGGGCAGAACTTTGCTTTCGGGATTTGCAGTCCATAACTGCAGAAGAGGTAAAGAGAGCAGAAATTATACTGGGCAATGTGCCGGCAGAGATGGTAAAAGAGGCAGAGCGTCTGGAGTGGCTGCATTTGAATTCGGCAGGCTTTGACGATTATGTAAAAGAGGGGATATTAAGAGAGAAAACTCTTTTGACCAACAGCAGCGGTGCTTATGGAAAAGCGGTTTCTGAGCATATGTTTGCAATGCTTCTGGCTATGCAGAAAAAACTGCATTTATATCGTGACCTGCAAAGACAGCATATGTGGGGAGATGAGGGAGAAGTGACCTCCATTGCGGATTCTGTGATTCTGGTGTTGGGAACCGGAGATATTGGTCTGCATTTCGCAGAGCTTGCCCATGCCCTGGGGGCTTATGTGATAGGTGTGAAACGAACTTTGGTCCCCTGTCCGGATTGTATGGACGAACTGCATGTTATGAGCGAGCTGGACGAACTGCTGCAGAGGGCTGATTCGGTAGTTTCTTTCCTGCCCAGTACACAGGAGACAAGAGGCTTGTTTGGCAAAAAGCGGTTTGCGCTTATGAAAGAGGGAAGCTTTTTCTTAAACGGCGGAAGAGGAGATCTGATCTGTACAGAGGATTTGTGTGATGTACTGGAATCCGGTCACCTGGCGGGCGCAGCTCTTGATGTCACAAGTCCGGAGCCCCTTCCGAAAGAACACAGGATATGGGATATTCCAACTGCGTTTATAACACCTCATATTTCCGGCTCTTATCATTTGCCGGAAACCCTGAGAAATGTGGTATCTATTGCTGTAGAAAATGTAAGACGGTATATGGCAGGGGAAGAGTTGAAAAATTTAGTGAAAAAATAGAAGAAAAAGGTTGACAGGCGCATAACTTTTTGGTATAGTCTATAACTGTGGTAAGCACACAGCAGAAAAATAAAAGTTATGCTGCCTTGGCTCAGTCGGTAGAGCGTCGCCTTGGTAAGGCGGAGGTCGGCGGTTCAAGTCCGCTAGGCAGCTCTGAAAACTCTTGAGAAATCAAGAGTTTTTTTGTTATACTGATTGCAAGAGAAACAGGAGAACCTATATGAGAGAAAGAGTAAAGCGGCTGGTTCTGTCGTTTTCCACTACCACACAGGCCATGGCGGCAGAGCAATGGTTTCAGCGGAAAAACCTGCCGGGAAGGCTGATTCCCCTGCCGGGCAGTATTTCCGCAGAGTGCGGTCTGGCCTGGTGCACGGAGATAGAACAGAAAAGAACTGTAGAACAGGCGGCAAAAGAAGGCGCGATTCAGATACAGGGAATACATGAAGTTATGTTATATGAAAGGAAATAGAACTATGGAAACAAAAATTGACGCAAGGGGCATGGCCTGCCCGAAACCGGTCATCCTGACAAAAAAGGCTATGGATAACGGCAGAAAAGGAGAGGAAATCTGCGTGCTTGTGGATAATACCATTGCTGTGGAAAATCTTCGCAAGCTGGCAGCGTCCCAGAAAGCAGATTATAAATTCCGAAAAAAGGGAGAAAAGGAATATGAAGTTATCCTTACCGTACAGCAGGAAACGGATGAAGCCAAGGTACAGGAAACCGTGGAACTGGAAAACTGCAGTATAAAAACAGGAAAGAAAACCGTTGTGGTGCTGTCCTCTGACAAAATGGGAGAAGGAGAGGAAAAACTGGGGAAAATTCTTATCAAAGGTTTTGTTTATGCCCTGACCCAGTTGGAACAACTACCCTCGGCTGTACTGTTTTATAACAGCGGCGCCTTTTTATCATGTGAGGATTCTCCGGTTCTGGAGGACTTGAAGCTTTTGGAGGAAGAAGGCGTGGAAATCTGCACCTGCGGTACCTGTCTTGATTTCTATGGGCTGAAAGAAAAACTGGCAGTGGGAAATGTAGTCAATATGTATCAGATTGTGCAGACCCAGGCCCAGGCAGATTTGATTCTCAAACCATAAGAAAGGACAGAATATGAAACCTATTATTGTAAGAGGCGGCGGAGATTTGGCAACCGGAACCATACACCGTCTGTGCCAGAGCGGGTATCCGGTGATTATTTTAGAGGACACGAAGCCTTCCGCTATCCGGCAGAAGGTGTCTTTTTGTCAGGCTGTATATGAGGGAACCATGGAAGTGGAGGGCATTGTGTGCACAAAGGTGGACAGTTTTCAGGAAGCCATGGAAAAAGTAAGGTGGAACCGTCCCATGCTGTTGACAGACCCCAGTGGGGAGTGCCTGAAACAGTATCACCCGGATATTTTAATAGACGGGATTCTGGCAAAGAAAAACCTGGGAACCAGAAGGGATATGGCGGACCTGACTATAGGACTTGGACCGGGCTTTACGGCAGGAGAAGATGTGGACTATGTGATTGAAACCAAGCGGGGACACTATCTGGGAAGAAAAATCGAAAAAGGCAGTGCCATACCAAATACCGGAGTGCCGGGCCTTATAGGCGGATATGGAAAGGAACGGGTGATGCATGCGCCCTGTGCGGGTGTTTTCCGAAGGGAGAAAGAAATCGGAGACTGGGTGGAAGCAGGACAGCGTATCGGATATATTCAGCGGGAAAAGGAAAATATTGGAGTGTACACACAGATTTCCGGCGTGGTACGGGGAATTTTACAGGATGGATTTGAGGTGACAGAACATTTTAAGCTGGCAGATGTAGACCCCAGGAAGGAATCCCAGGCGCACTGCGCCCTGATTTCGGACAAAGCCAGGTGTATTGCCGGAGGTGTGCTGGAACTGGTCTGTGCCTGGGAAAAAGGAATATTGGGAAAGAAGCAGCTTCATGAAACTTTGTGAAATGATAGAAGAAATGGGAGAAAGGTCTCATATGCGCGTGGCCTTTGTGGGCGCCGGGGGAAAAACCAGCTGCATGCTGGAGCTGGCACAACAGTGGAAGAAACAGGGAAAAAAAGTGTTGGTTACGACTTCTGCTCATATGGAGAATCCGAAAAATTTCCCGCTGAAAGACATAACAGAGGATGACGGAGAAGCAATTTGTGCGCTGCTGAAACGGGAAGGTGCAGCAGCGGCAGGTCTGCCGGTGAAAGAAGGAGGAAAAATTGGCCCGCTTTCCCGCACAGTCTATGAACAAACCGCAGCAGAGGCGGACTGTGTGCTTTTAGAGGCAGACGGCTCCAGAAGATTTCCCATGAAAGTGCCGGGAAAACAAGAACCGATCCTTTATGAGGATACAACGCATATTTTCATTCTAACAGGAGCTTCGGCGCTGGGAAAACCTTTGAAAGAAGTGTGCCATCGTATAGAAGAAGCAGAAAAAATTCTGGAAACAGAGGCGGGACAGGAAAGCGGAGAACGGATAGTGACAGAAGAGCTGCTGGGGATTCTGTTGGAACAGGGATATGTCCGCCGTCTGAAACGAGACTTTTCTCAGGGAAAGCTGGCAGTTATTCTGAATCAGGCAGATGTGCTGCAAAATTCCGAAGAAAGCAGAAAAAAACTACAGGAACAGCTTTCTGTGCCGGTATTTCTTCATGACTGGACGAAAGCTGTACACGGGATTGTTCTGGCCGCGGGATTTTCCAGGAGATTCGGAGAAAACAAGCTGCTGTATGAGATAGAGGGAAAGCCTATGTATCGGTTTTTGACGGAACGGCTGCTCCATTTGCAGAAAAAGAAGAAACTGCAGACGCTGACCGTTGTAACGCAGTATGAAGAAATTCGGCAGTATGCAGAAAAACAGGGCATGACAGCAGTGGAAAACCGGGACAGCAGCAGGGGCATTTCCTCCTCTTTGCAGCTGGGACTTGCAGCCGCTATGGAAAAGAGCCGGGAGGAAAAGGAGAATTATTATCTGTTTTTTGTGGCAGACCAGCCTTTTTTAACAGAAAGAACCGTAGAAGAATTTGTGTCCGCATTTTTAAAAACCGGGAAAGGCATTGGCTGTGTGTGTAAGGAGGGGATTGCCGGAAATCCGGTGATTTTTCATCAGAAATATGTGGAAGAACTGCTGGAACTCACAGGAGATATAGGGGGAAAGCGCGTGCTGAAACACCATTTGGAAGATGTGTTTTATTACGAGGTTTCCAATGAAGGGGAATTGAGAGATTTAGACAGAAAAGAAGCTGTAGAAACAGGGCTGCCGCTTTAAGCGCATATCGAGAAAATTCTGGATTGCTGCTTAAAGGCGGCAGCCTTGTTTTGTCAAGAGTATTACTGCGGATAAACCAGGCGCTCTTCGGTGATATTGGTTAAAACTTCCTCTAAGTATTTTTTTGCCAGCCAGTTGGCCATAGGCAGATTCATATCCAGATAATTGCCGCAGTCCTTTGCAGAGGACCCTGGTACTTCGCCGCGAAAATCACGGATAAAGGTGAACATCTCCGTAACCAGAGGAAGAATATCTCTGGAGGAGTCATCTCCGGCAAGAAGCAGGTAAAATCCGGTGCGGCAGCCCATTGGCCCAAAGTATACGGTTTTTGTGCCGAAATCCGGGTGATTGCGCAGGAAGGTGGCACCCAGATGTTCGATGGTGTGGACTTCTGCGGTGTTCATAACCGGTTCGTCGTTGGGAGAAGTCATGCGCAAATCAAAGGTGGTGATAACTTCCGCGCCTACATGGTCTTTCCGGGATACATAGACACCGGGTTTTAATTTTATATGGTCAATGGTAAAGCTTGCAATTTTTTCCATGCTGTGTCCTCTTTTCTTTTGGTATTGTAGCTTTATTATACTGGTTTTTCTCCAGGGACGCAAGGGAAATAACCGGAGGGCAGGGTTGTGAAACCGGGGGAAGACGTGGTATACTTTTTCAGGTAGAGAATTTTGCGGAAACGGAGAAATCAACATGGAATTATTAGATAAAATCGAAGAATACTGGACGGGAAGAGCAGAGGGCTATTCTCAGGTGAATCAGGGCGAGCTGGCTACAGAACAGCGGGAAAAATGGAAGAAAAATCTGATGAGCCATCTGAAAGGGAAAAAACCGGAAGAGACAAAGGTACTGGATATTGGTACAGGTCCGGGATTTTTCGCGATTATTCTGGCAGAAGCGGGATATCAGGTGACAGCAGTGGATTATACAGAAGAAATGTTAAAAGAAGCGAAACAAAATGCAGGGAAACTTGCAGGAAAAATCCACTGGCAGCAAATGGATGCCCAAAATCTTGCATTTGCATCAGAGACTTTTGATGTGGTGGTTTCCAGAAATCTGACCTGGAATCTGGAGAAGCCGGAAAAAGCCTATGGAGAGTGGATCAGAGTTCTGAAAAAAGGCGGCATCCTTTTAAATTATGACGCCAACTGGTACCATCATCTTTTCGACCAGGAGAAGCGCAGAGCCTATGAAGAAGACAGAGCCAGAGTGGAGGAACTGCAGCTGAGTGACCACTACACCTGTACGGATATTGACGCCATGGAGGAGATTGCAAGAGAGGTGCCGTTAAGCCGGATTGCAAGGCCCACATGGGATAAGCAGGTGCTCGGACAATTTTCTCCGAACCAGGTGCTTGTGGAAGAGGAGGTCTGGAAGGAAGTCTGGAGTGAAGAAGAAAAAGCAAATTATCAGTCAACTCCGATGTTTCTGATAATTGTGGAAAAATAATAGAAAACAGAGACAGAACAAGGTTGCTGACAGAAAAGAAACGTGCTAAAATAGACAAATAAAGGGAAATTGTAGTAGTTGGAGGACAGAAGAGATGATCAATGATAAAAAAGTTTTATTCAGCGGTATGCAGGCCACCGGAAACCTGACACTGGGAAATTATCTGGGAGCGCTGAAAAACTGGGTGACTTTAAGCGATGAATATGAGTGCTTTTACAGTGTGGTGGATATGCATTCCATTACGGTGCGCCAGGACCCGGCAACCCTCAGAAAGAGAGCGAGAGCGCTGCTGACTTTATATCTTGCGGCAGGTCTGGACCCTAAGAAGAACTGTATTTATTACCAGTCTCATGTGTCAGGACATGCAGAGCTGGCATGGATTTTAAACTGCTTTACCTATATGGGGGAATTAAACCGCATGACCCAGTTTAAAGACAAATCTGCAAAGCATGCGGATAACATCAATGCGGGACTCTTTACGTATCCGGTGCTGATGGCAGCCGATATTCTTCTATATCAGGCAGATGTGGTGCCGGTAGGCATTGACCAGATGCAGCACCTGGAACTGACTCGTGATATTGCCATCCGCTTCAATAACATTTATGGTGATGTGTTTACCATTCCGGAAGCCTATATCGGCAAGGTAGGCGCTAAGATTATGAGTCTGCAGGACCCTGCGAAGAAAATGTCCAAATCTGACGAAAATCCAAACGGCAGTATCTATCTTATGGATGACCCGGATACTATTATGAGAAAGTGTAAACGGGCGGTGACAGATTCAGAAGCCTGCATTGCCTATAGAGACGAACAGCCGGGATTGAAAAACCTCATTGATATTTACTGTGCATGTCTGGGCAAAACTTCCGAGGAAGCAATCAGAGAATTTGAAGGAAAAGGCTATGGAGATTTGAAGATGGCTGTGGGAGAAGCGGTTGTCAGTGTGTTAAAGCCTTTGCAGGATGAAGTGGCAAGACTGGAAAAAGATAAGGGATATCTGGATTCCATTATTAAGGAAAATGCAGAAAAAGCCCAGTATTTTGCAAATAAAACGCTGAGAAAGGTACAGCGTAAGGTTGGTTTTCCGGACAGAATCCGGTAAGAGACAGGAGGTGTCTGTTATGACAGTTGAAGAAGTAATTACGGTTCTGGCTATGCAGGAGGAAATTTTGCAGTTCAATCATTTTACCAATGAGGATGCATGGGAACTTGGCAATCTGCTGGTTGCGGAGGCAAAGAAGCGGGAACTGGATACCACGGTGGAAATTCGTCTGAACAATGGATACACAGTGTTTAAGTACGCAGGCAACGGCACAACACCAAACAATGAAATCTGGGCGGACAAGATGTTTGCGTCGGTTTCCCGTATGGAAAAAAGCACCATGCTTCTGTACAGCGAACTGAAAAGGAGCGAAGAAACCATGGAAGACATCGGACTGGGAAAAGAAGAATATTCCTGCCTGGGCGGGGGATTTCCGGTGCGTGTGGAAGAAGTGGGCGTTATCGGAGCCATTATGGTGACCAACCAGAGCCATTTTGTCAATCATGACATTATTGTAAAGGCATTGAGCAGATACCTTCATATCGATGAAGTTCCCAGAATTCGGGCTTTATAGAAAAGATTTTAGAAAAAATTTAGAAAATATCCTAAAATGAAATTGACATTTTTAGGAAGGAATTATAAAATGATTACAAATTTACGGAGGAGGGCTTTGGTTATGGAAAAAAAGGCACCGGGAAAAGGTTTTTTAAAGGGTGTAGGGATTTTACTGATTATCGGTGGGGTGTTTGGATTTATCGGCGCAGCGTCTAATGCGTTTGTAGCAAGTGCATTATCAAGCGGCTCACTGGATTCTGCCACAACTGCCATTTATGAACAGGCGGGACTTACAGCAGAAACTTTTCAGGCAGGAATTATCACATCTGTCATTCAGGGCGTTATCTACCTGGTAGCAGGAATTTTAGGTGTGGCAAACTGCAACAAGATTGAAAAAGCAAATATCTGCTTTATCTGCGGAATTGTCTTGATTGCATTTGTGTTAGTCAATGCAGGAATTTCCGCTGCTACAACAGGATTTACTGCATTATCGATAGTTTCTATTCTGGCTTCTTTGATTCTTCCCTTGTTATACTTCTGGGGAGCATTAAAAAACCGTCAGGCTATGCAGGACGCGCAGAACGGAACAAGTTTATAAGGAAAAGATGTAGTGAGGGCAGGACAAAACGGGGAAATTTCCTGTTTTGCCCTGCTTTTGTATACAAAAACGCGATTGGAAACTGCTCTGCAGTTTTTGATTATATATTATGAGAGAAAGGAAGAACTTATGGAACATCTTATTAAAGTAACGGATTTGTGCAAGGTTTACAATCCGGGTGAGAATGAAGTAAGAGCATTAGACCATATTAATCTGGAGGTTGATACAGGCGAGTTTGTAGCCATTATCGGCCAGTCGGGTTCCGGAAAGTCTACATTCATGAATATGCTGGGCTGTCTGGATACGCCTACTTCGGGTACTTATTTTCTGAATGGTACAGATGTGTCCACCATGACGGACAATCAGCTTTCTGCAGTCAGAAATAAGGAAATCGGCTTCATTTTCCAGGGGTTTAATCTGATTTCAAATCTGACCGCAGAGGAAAATGTGGAACTGCCGCTGATTTACAGGGGAATTGATAAGAAGACCAGAAGGCAGCTTTCCAGGGAGGCTCTGGAAATGGTAGGACTTGCCCATCGTATGAACCACAAGCCGTCAGAGATGTCAGGCGGACAGCAGCAGCGTGTGGCTATTGCCAGAGCCATTGCGGCCAAGCCTCCGGTGATTCTGGCCGATGAGCCTACCGGAAATCTGGATTCGGCTTCCAGCAAGGAAATTCTGGGAATTTTAAAAGACTTGCACAAAGGGGGAAGAACGGTGATTCTCATTACCCATGATGATGGCATTGCCGCCAGGGCAAAGCGTGTGGTGCGTATTATGGATGGGAAGATAGAATCCGATATTATAAACCCTGCATTTGACAGTATGGAGGAAGAACATGAAAAAGGGAATAACGAAGAGTAAAAACATGATTATGCTGATTACCATAGGGGTAATTGTACTGGCTATCGGCTTGATTGCACTTGTCGGCAGTATGAACAGTAAAGGGAAGGATGCCGCACCGTCTGTAGAGGTCGTATCCGTGGGGACGGGAAACGTCACACAGGAAGTGGATGCTACAGGAAATGTGGAAAGCGAACAGAAGAAAACTTTCTACTCTCCGGTCAACGGAACCATTCAGACCATGACCGCAGAAGCAGGAGACAGTGTAGACGCTGGAAAAAGCATCATTGGTTTTAATCTGGAAGACCTGGAAGCAGAAAACCAGGAGGCACAGCTGACAGCAAAATCCGGCGAACTGGATATAAAGGATGCGCAGGAACAGGCAAGCACTGCTGCAAATAAAGTGGCAGAAGCCCAGGCGGCCATTCCGGGACTGGAAAGCCAGATTGAAGAGAAGCAAAATCAAATCAACAGCCTGCGCCAGCAGATTGCAGACGCACAGACCAACGCACAGAATGATGCCCAGGCACAGATAGAACAGGCTCAGGCAGAGGCCAAAGCGGCCTATGATGCAGCGGTTGCAGCAGCAGACCAGGAATATCAGAAAGCTTTGGATGAGTACAACAACGTTACAAAAAAAGATTATGACCAGAAGCTCAGCGATTTGAAAACAAAAATTGACTCTGGTACAGCAGCAGAATCCGAACTGGAAGATTACAGATACCTTCTGAATAATCCTCCGGCAGAACCGGTGAAAAAAGAGGTAAATCAGGCAGATTACAGCGTTTCCACGGATGGACTTTCCGGCACAGTTACAGCGGATACCTCTGATTTGCAGGCACAGATGGAAACAGCTTCCTCTGATTTAGCACAGCTTCAGTCTGATTTGGCTTCTAAAAAAGCCATTGCAGAAAATG
Source organism: Blautia sp. HCN-20427 (assembly GCF_037890365.1). Taxonomy (NCBI): domain Bacteria; kingdom Bacillati; phylum Bacillota; class Clostridia; order Lachnospirales; family Lachnospiraceae; genus Blautia; species Blautia sp. HCN-20427. Next base: position 85,540 of record NZ_JBBKBX010000002.1, read on the forward strand.
ACACAGCAGGTCTGACAGATGCAGCAAGAGAAAAAATGACTATTACCAGCAACCTGTCAGAATTGAAATCAAAGAATCTTCAGGAACTCTTAGAAGAAGGCAGAAAAGGTATTCAGGCAGAGTTTAAAGGGGTTATTTCTGACGCAAAAGTAACACAGGGCGCAACCGTTACCCAGGGAATGGAACTTTTCACCCTGCAGAGCACACAGGATGTATGCGTGGAAGCCAACGTATCCAAATACGATTTTGACAAGGTAAAAGAAGGTCAGAAGGCAGAAATCACTCTTGGTGATAAAAAGTATAAAGGTACAGTAGACAAAGTCAGCAAGATTGCCATTCCAAATGAAAAGGGAACACCTCTGATTGGGGTCAGTGTACATATTGACAATCCGGACGATGATATTTTTATTGGTGTGGAAGCCAAGGTTACCATTCAGGCATCCGAGGCTAAAAATGTGCCGGTACTTCCTGTAGAGGTGGTAAACATCGGAAAAGAAGGCTCTTTCTGCTATGTAGTGAACAAGGGAAAAATTGAGAAAAAAGACATCGAGACAGGGGTAACTTCAGACTCCATGGTAGAAGTAAAAAGCGGACTGAAAAAAGGAGACCAGGTTATTAAGGATATGGGCAATTACAGCGAAGGCGACAGTGTGACCGCAAAGGAAGCCAAGACAGAGGACAGCAAAGCCTCTAAGTAGCAGGAAAGGAAGAGAATATGGGAAATATAGTAGAATATGTCAAAATGGCGATTCAGAATATTCTTGCCAATAAGGGACGTTCCTTTCTTACCATGCTTGGTATTATTATCGGAATTGCGTCGGTCATCGCTATCGTATCCATCGGTGAGGGTACCAAGAATCAGATGAACAGTGAGATTAACGATGCGGGCGGCGGTCAGATTGCCATTAACTGCAGTACCGATGCCATGAATCAGGATGTTTATATGACACCGGAGGACTTGGATGCTATCCGGGAAATCAAAGGTGTGGAAGGTGTTACAGGAACCGACAGTGTTACCGGAGATACAGTAACCGGGAAAGGGGAATTTCAGATAAACCTTTCTATGGAGACACAGGATGGACAGCTTTTGAATAACTATTCCATGAAGAGAGGTTCCTACTTCACGGAGGCAGATGTGACAGAGGGCAGAAATGTATGTGTCATTTCCGACAGCGATGCCAAAAGACTCTTTGGTTCGGATGATGTAGTGGGCATGGATATTGATGTACAGTGTCTGAATCTGACAAAATCCTTCCGGATTGTGGGCGTTACCACCCACAAAGAAAATGGAACCTTTGTCAGCTATACTTATGAAGGCATGCCGGTTTCCATCTCCATTCCGTATACAGCAGCCAGAGATTTTCTGGGAGATTCCACGGATGATTTTTATTACATTATGGTACAGGCCGATAAAAAAATGGACTCAAAAGTCATTTCCGATAAAATCATCAAGGTTCTGGAACAGAAACACCAGTCTGCAGGGGAGGATTACTTCCAGGTACAGAGTTTCCAGGATGTGATGAAGGTCATGAACCAGATGTTGGGCATGGTAACGGCATTTATTTCCTTTGTGGCAGGAATTTCTCTGCTGGTAGGCGGTATTGGTGTTATGAACATTATGTTGGTATCTGTAACAGAGCGAACCAGAGAAATCGGTATCCGAAAATCTCTGGGGGCGAAGACCTCTTCCATTATGATGCAGTTTCTGGCAGAATCCGCCATTCTGACTGTTATTGGAGGAATTATTGGTATTATTCTGGGAATTGCAGGAGGATTTGGAATCTGTTCGGTTATCAGTTCCAGCCAGGGAATGACTTTGACGCCGGGAATCAGTGTCAGCACAATTTTGATTGCAACGGCCTTTTCCTGTGCAGTGGGAATTTTCTTCGGAATTTATCCGGCAAAGAAAGCAGCTTCTTTAAGTCCTATTGAGGCACTTAGAAGAAATTAAAAGAAAACAGAAAATTGAGAAACAAAAAAAGCCCGGTTCAGGACAGACCGCTGCATTTGGCAGCTGAAGTTCTGACCGGGCTTTTCAAATGTAAATTCCGGTGTCTTTTGCATACATCAGGCAAACAAATCAGCCATATCTTCCGGCAGAGGAGCCCGAAAGGTGAGGGGACTGCCAGTCATGGGATGTGTGAAAGAAAGCGCATAAGAATGGAGGGAGACCCGTTTTATCCGTGAAAAATCAGGATAATAGAGGTAATCGCCTAACAGGGGATGTCCCAGATAGCCCATATGCACCCGTATCTGGTGTGTTCTGCCGGTTTCCAGGGAAAGCTGCACAAGAGAATAGTCGTTTCGGGAATCCAGGACACGGTAATGGGTGACAGCCCGTTCGCCTTTTTCAAAATCCACGCACCGCTCTATGGCAGAGCCTTCTTTTCTGGCAATAGGGGCGTCTATAGTACCGCTTTCGGGAATGGGGACTCCTTTTACAATGGCTTGATAGGTTCTGTGAATCTCTCTTTTTTTCATTTGAGCAGAGAGAATAGAAGCGCTGAGGGCGTTTTTTGCCAGAATCAGCAGTCCCGTGGTATCCCGGTCCAGGCGGTTGATGCAGCGGAAGACAAAAGGTTTTCCCTGCTGTGCGTAATACCAGGCCGCGCCGTTTGCCAGGGTGTTGTCATAGTTATTGACAGAAGGGTGTACCGGCATGTCTGCGGGCTTGTTCAGAAGCAGAATATCTTCATCCTCATAAACAATAGACAGAGGCATGGCAACCGGAACAATGTTCTGAGAAGGGGTGTCTTCCGTTAAGGTGATTTTCAGAAGGTCTCCCGCCTGTAAGGGGGTTCGCACATAAGCCCATTCATTGTTTACCAGAATCCCCTTTTCTGTTTTTTTCAAGTGTACCAGAATCTGGTGAGAGCAGCCTTTTCTTTTTAAATACTCCCCTGCGGTGCAGGGGAGGTCAGAATCAGCCACACAATATTCAAAAATACGGTTCATAAAAATTTCCTTTTGTAGCTTAGTTTGATTTTACTTTATTCCAGAGTTCGTTGTAATAGCTGTCCACATCATCTCCCAGGAATTGGAAGGTTTCACAGTTTGTCAAATCTTCCGCGTTGGGAAAGAGAATTTTGCTGTTTCGCGTTTCCTCATCTTTAATCAGCGCTCTGGCGGCTTTGTTGGGTGTTGCGTAGGTCAGATATTCAAAGTTCATCAGGGCAATGTCCGGACGGCACATAAAGTTGATGAATTTTTCTGCGTTTTCCTTGTTTTTGGCATTTTTTGGAATGACCCAGGAGTCAATCCAGACATTAGAGCCTTCCTTTGGGATGACATATTCCAGATTGGGATTTTCCCTTTTGGTGTATCCGGCTTCTCCAGAATAGATAACGCCTAAAGCAGCCTCGTTTCCAATCATTTTATCGCGTACCTGGTCTACAACATAGGCCTGTACCAGGGGTTTCTGGGCAATCAGGTCATCCTTAGCCTGTATCAGCTGGTCTACCTTACTGGAATTTAAGGAATACCCACGGCGTTTTAAAGCTACAGCAAAGGCATCCCGGACAGAATCCTGCATGAGAATACTGTCCGCATATTTAGAATCCCAGAGAATATCCCAACTGTCCACAGGTTCGTGCACCATGGTTTTGTTGTACAGGATTCCCACCGTACCCACACAGTAGGGAACCGAGTAAGCATTGTCCGGGTCGAAACTTCTGGACTGTTCCATGTAGATAGAATCCATATTTTTTATATTGGGAATGTTGTCCAGGTTCAGTTTGGCCAGCAAATCGTTTTCTATCATACGCTGAATCATATAATCGGAAGGGCATACCACATCATAGGCAATAGCCCCGGAAAGAATTTTCGGATACATGATTTCATTGGTTTCGTATTCCTCGTAAGTGACGGAAATGCCAGTTTCCTCCTCGAACAGTTCAATGGTTTTGGGGTCGACATAATCCCCCCAGTTGTACACAATCAGCTTTTCGCTGCCGGCATCTTTGGCGCCTGCGAAGTAATAAAAGGCGCCGCCGCCTGCCAGCACAGCCACAAGCAGCAGGGGAATCGCCAGACGCAGTCCGCGCTGCAGGGACTTTCTTTTGGAAACCGTTTTTCTGTCTTTTGGTTCTTTCGGACTTGTATTGACCAGTATCATCAGCACCAGTACACTGACAAAAAGCAGTGTGGACAAGGCATACATTTCCGGACGGATTCCCTTTCGTACTTCTGCGTAAATTTTGGTGGAGAGGGTGTCCACACCGGGGCCTTTGGTAAAGTGGGTGATAATGAAATCATCCAGAGACATGGTGAAGGCCATTAAAAATCCGGAGACAATACCGGGCAGAATATCGGGAAACACCACCTTAAAGAAGGCGGATACCGGACCTGCACCTAAATCCTGGGCTGCCTCATAAGTACTTTTGCTGGTCTGTTTCAATTTTGGCATGACACTGAGAATCACATAAGGAATGCAAAAAGTAATGTGGGCCAGCAAAATAGTGGAAAATCCCAGGGTGACTCTGAAGGCAATAAACAGAAGCATCAGGGAAATTCCGGTTACGATTTCTGAGTTCAGAATGGGAATGTTGGTAATTCCCATCATGATGGTTTTGCTTCTGCCCTTCATGGCATTGATACCGATGGAGGCTGCCGTACCTACAACCGTGGCAAGAACAGCAGAGAGCAGGGCAATGATTAACGTATTGTAAAGGGCTGTCATAATGGCTTTATCCTGAAAAAGAGAAGCGTACCACTTTAAGGTAAAACCGCCCCATTTTGCCCTGGATTTTGAAGCGTTAAAAGACAGGACAATGAGGGTGACAATGGGGGCGTACATGAGAAAAAGAATCAGCCCAAGATATATATTTCGTACTGTTTTTTTCATCAGAACATACCTCCTTCCCCGTTTTTATCGTATTTTCCGGTGAGAAGCATACTGATGAAAATAAATACCATCAGTACCAGCGAAAGTCCGCTTCCCACGTTCCAGTTGCTTCCCTGCTGAAACTGGCGGTCAATGACATTTCCGATGAGGAGAATTTTGCTTCCGCCTAAGAGGTCAGAGATAACAAAGGTCGTCAGAGACGGTACAAAAACCATGGTAATGCCGCTGATAATACCCGGCATGCTTAAAGGAAAAATGATTTTCCGAAAGGTATAGGCCGCAGTGGCGCCCAAATCTCTGGCTGCAAAAATAACGTCTTTGTCTATCTTGGAAAGCACGTTATAGAGGGGCAGTACCATAAAGGGCAGGAAGTTGTAGACCATGCCCAGTACAATAGCCCCCGGTGTGTTAATCAGCTGCTGGGAAGGAAGATGAAAAAAGCCCAGCGCCTGGTTGATAACGCCGTTTTTTTCCAAAAGAGTCTGCCATGCAAGAGTCCGCAGAAGAAAATTCATCCACATAGGAAGAATAAAAAGGAGCACAATAAAGCCTGTCCGGTTGACTTTCATATTCGACAGCATCATAGCCAGCGGATATGCCAGAATCAGACAGATAAGGGTGCTGATAAGGGACAGCAAAAGAGAAAGGCAGAGTGCTTTGAAATTCTCCACAGTGCCGATAGCCAGCACATTTTCAAAGGTAAAATGCCCTTCGCTGTTGGTGAAGCCATAGTAAAAAATCATGGCAAGAGGAATCAGGATAAAGGCCACGGACCAGATCAGATACGGGCCGGAAAGCAGTTTTCGTTTATTCATTGATTCCAATAGCCTCCTCATCTTCGGATTCAGGCTTGTGCATAATCTGTATGTCAAAAGGATTCACATGAATGCCTACCTGCTGCCCTACAGGGAACATATCCGTGCTGTGCACCAGCCATTCAAAACCGTTTGCCTGTACTTCCATTTCGTAGTGGACGCCTTTGAAAATCAGGTGGGACACAACCCCCTGGATTGTGCCTTCTTCCGGAGCCAGCAAGTCCACATCCTCCGGGCGGATAACCACGTCTACTGGTTTGTTCTTACCGAATCCCACGTCCACACAGGGGAATTTGGCACCCAGAATTTCCACCAGTTTATCTTCCAGCATCATACCGGGAAGGATATTGCTTTCGCCGATAAAGTCTGCCACAAAGGCGTTCTGAGGTTCGTTATAGATGTCCTCCGGGCTTCCCATCTGCTGTATATATCCCTGGTTCATAACCACAATGGTATCTGACATGGTAAGGGCTTCCTCCTGGTCGTGAGTGACATAGATAAAGGTAATGCCCAGTTCGTTTTTCAGACGGATAAGTTCATACTGCATGTCCTGGCGCAGTTTTAAGTCCAAAGCGCCTAAAGGTTCGTCCAGAAGAAGCAGCCGAGGTTCGTTTACAATGGCTCTGGCAATGGCCACACGCTGCTGCTGTCCGCCGCTTAAAGAATCCGGGAGCCGGTTTTCATAGCCGTCCAGATTGACCAGCTTTAAAGCATATTTTACCTTGTCATGAATATAGGCTTTGCTTTTTCCTGAAATTTTCAGACCGAAAGCAATATTTTCTTCAATGCTCATATGAGAGAAAAGCGCGTATTTCTGAAATACGGTGTTCAGATTCCGCTTGTTGGGCGGAAGATTTGTAATATCCTTTCCATCAAAAATGACTTTCCCGCTGTCAGGGGACTCAAATCCGCCCAGAATACGGAGCGTTGTAGTTTTTCCGCAGCCGCTGGGGCCAAGAAGGGTGAGAAATTCATTTTCCCGTATAGAAAGATTCAGTTCGTCCAGGATTACCTGGTCTCCAAAGCTTTTGGAGATGTCAATTAAATTTACTAAAGTATGGTTCATCCCAGTTCTCCTTTGTAGATATTCTTTATCCATTATACTAAAGGAAAAAATCATGTCAATATTAGAATGACCCAATCCCTGTAAAATACAGATGAAATAGAAATGAATTGCAGGAAAAGCCATCAATATGCATTGTATTAGAAAAAACTTTGTGGTAGAATGTCCGTAGTGTATTGTACACTGGCGGTCTTTTTGTGCAAAGACCGCGAATTTGTCGTGTGGTGAAACAATAGAAAACAGGAGGATATTGCATAAATGAAGGAAAAATATGTAGCCTATGTGGGAACCTATACCCACGGAAGCAGTATCGGAATCCATTTGTATGATGTCAATGTGGAAGAGGGAACTCTTTGCGAGAGAAAAGTGATTCCCGTCAACAATTCTTCCCATCTGGCAAAGTCTCTTAACGGAAAGTATCTGTACTCCATTGCAGATGAAGGCGTGGCGGTTTTTGCCATTGAACCGGACGGAGACCTTACCTTTATTAATAAAGTAGATATTGACGGTATGAGAGGCTGTCATCTGTCCACGGATGAAGAAGGCAAGTACCTTTTTGTGGCCGGTTACCATGACGGAAAAGTGACTGTAGTGCATACGCACAGAGACGGACGTCTGGGCAGTGTGCTGGACGGTGTGTTTCACAAAGGGCTGGGCAGCGTGGGAGAGAGAAATTTCCGTCCCCATGTAAGCTGTGTGCGCCCGACACCGGATAATAAATATCTCTGTGCAGTGGACAACGGCATTGATCAGATGAAAATTTACAGAGTCAACAGACGTACCGGTCGTTTAGAGCTGGTGGACATTTTAAGATGCCAGAGAGAATCCGGTCCTAAGCTGATTAAGTTCAGCCCGGATGGAAGATTTGCTTATCTGAACTATGAATTGAACAATACCATTCAGGTATACCGCTACGATGGAAGCGGCAAAAATCCTGTCTTTGAACTGCTGCAGACGGAGAGCACTCTGGCTTCCCACGATGATGAAGCCCATGACGCTACTTCCGGTATGTGTCTGTCCGCAGACGGAAAATATATTTTCTGTTCCAATGCGGGAGAGGATACCGTGGCTATGTTTAAGAGAGAGGAAGAAACCGGTCTTCTGGAAAAGCAGTGTATTCTGCCAATCAGCGGCAATTATCCGAAGGATTTGGATGTGTTCCCGGATGGAAAACATCTGGCAGTGGTAAACCATGAATCCAATTCCATTACAACCTTTGCCATTGATTATGAAAAGAAACTGCTGATTATGAAAGGGAAACCTATGAAGGTGGAAACCCCTAACAGCATTATCTTTTCCAAGTGCGAAGCATAAGAACGGGGAAATTGAGTATTTTTTGAAAAAAGGAAGTGCAAAATTATGGAAAGCGGGCCTTGTCCTGGGAGAAAGAAAAATGAAAAAATAAAAAAAGAGAAATCCTGCTGACAGGCGCCGTCCCGGCTTCCTGCCAGTGCAGGAGGGTGAAGGGAGAAACCATGATTAGAATATTCAAAACAGTGGATGGAAAAATTCATCAGATGGACGAAGCCAGCGAAGGCTGCTGGCTTGCGCTGACGGATCCCACGGCAACGGAAATTTTCGAGGTTGCCAAAAGGTATCACATTGAGGTGGATGATTTGAGAGCACCTCTGGATGAAGAGGAACGTTCCCGTATCGAGGTGGAAGACGAGTACACCCTGATTATTGTGGACACTCCGATTCTGGAGGAAAGGGGAGAAAAGGACTGGTATGGAACCATTCCCCTGTCTATTATTGTGACAGATGAGATTATCATTACCGTCTGCCTGGAAGATACTTCGGTGCTGGGCCGGTTTATGGACGGTCGTGTGCGGAACTTCTATACTTATATGAAGACTCGCTTTATTCTTCAGATTCTGTACAAAAATGCCAGTATGTTTCTGCATTACCTGCGTATCATAGACAAAAAGAGTGAGGAAGTAGAGGAAAAGCTGCAGGAGTCTACCAAGAACAAAGAGCTGATAGAACTTCTGGAACTGGAAAAATCCCTGGTATACTTTACCACGTCTCTTCGTTCCAATGAAATGGTATTGGAAAAGCTTTTAAAAGTAGAGCGTATCAAGCAGTATCCCGATGATACGGATTTGCTGGAAGATGTCATTATCGAGAACAAACAGGCCATCGAGATGGCAAACGTGTACAGTGGAATTTTGAGCGGTATGACCGAGGCTTTTGCTTCTATTGTATCAAACAATCTGAATATTGTTATGAAATTTCTGGCAACTGTGACCATTGTCATGTCCATTCCTACCATGATATTCAGTGCTTACGGTATGAATGTAAATCTGAAGGGAATGCCTTTTGCCTCCCACCCGGAGGGCTTTGCCATTGTCATTGTCCTTTCTCTTCTTTTGAGTCTGGTAGTGGCGTTTATCTTCTCCAAGAAGAACTTATTTTAAGTCATGAAAGAATTGAGGAAATCGTATGAATTTTTTGAACAAAATGGAGCGTAAATTTGGACGCTATGCCATTCACAATCTGACGAAATATATGATAGGCTGTTATGCCATTGGATATATTTTGCTGTATGCGGGAAACCTTTTTGGGTTTTCCATTACCGGATATCTGACTTTAAGCCCTTATCATATCCTGCACGGGCAGATATGGAGAATTGTATCCTGGCTGTTGATTCCGCCCCCAACCAGCAACCTTGTTTTTGTGCTGATTATGCTGCTGTTTTATTATTCTCTGGGGGAAACGCTGGAGAGAACATGGGGCGCTTTCCGCTACAATGTTTATATTCTGGGCGGTGTGCTCTTTACGGTTATCGGTGCGTTTCTGCTGTATTTTATGATGGGAGCAAATCCGTTTTTGTCTATGGCGTACAGTATGGCGTTTTCCACGTATTACATCAACTTGTCCATTTTCCTGGCTTTTGCGGCCAATTACCCGGACATGCAGGTACTGTTTATGATGATTATTCCCATGAAGATGAAATGGCTGGCTGTGCTGGATATTGCGTATCTGCTGTATGATATGGTAAAAGGCGGCTGGGGAATCCGGACGGTAATTCTTGCATCCCTTTTGAATTTTATTATTTATTTTCTGTCAACCAGAAATTATCAGAGGATTTCACCAAAAGAAATCCACAGAAAACAACAGTTTCAAAGAGCTGTTCATCCGAAAATGGCGCCGGGTGTGACAAAACACAAATGTGCAGTCTGCGGAAGAACAGAAAAGGACGGAGACGATTTGGAATTTCGTTTCTGTTCCAAATGCAACGGCAACTATGAGTATTGTCAGGACCACCTGTTTACTCACAAACATATACAATAATCAGGAGGAAAATAATTATATGCGTAAAACCAAAATCGTCTGTACTATGGGACCGAACACAGATATTGAGAGCAACATGAGAGCTTTAGTAGCCAATGGAATGGATGTGGCTCGTTTTAATTTTTCACACGGAGATTATGAAGAACAGAAAAGCCGTATGAATCTGCTGAAAAAGGTGAGAGAAGAGCTGGAGAAGCCAGTGGCTATCCTTCTGGATACCAAAGGCCCGGAAATCCGTACAGGCGTACTGGAAGGCGGAAAGAAAGTGACCCTGAAAGAAAATGAGGAGTTTGTTCTTTACACAGAGGAAATGACCGGGAATGAAAAGGGCTGCTTTATTACTTACGCAGGTCTGGCTGAGGATGTAGTGCCAGGCAACAGAATTCTTATTGATGATGGTCTGATTGAACTGGAAGTAAAAGAAGTGGCAGAGGGACGCATTGTCTGCCGCGTGGTAAACGGCGGTGAACTGGGCGAGAAAAAGGGTGTGAATGTGCCCAATGTCAACGTAAAGCTTCCAGCTATTACAGAAAAAGACAAAGCAGACATTCTTTTCGGTATTGAACAGGGGATTGATTTTATTGCAGCGTCCTTTATTCGAAATGCAGAGGGTGTGCTGGAAATTCGTAAGATTCTGGAAGAAAACAACGCAGAAGACATTGCGATTATTGCAAAAATTGAAAATGCGGAAGGTCTGGAAAACCTGGATGCCATCATTGAAGTGTCTGACGGAATTATGGTAGCCCGCGGTGACTTGGGCGTGGAGATTCCGGCACAGGAGGTTCCTCATATTCAGAAAATGATTATTCGTAAATGTAATGCGAATTATATTCCGGTTATTACAGCCACACAGATGTTGGATTCCATGATTCGCAATCCGCGTCCAACCAGAGCAGAGGTAACAGACGTGGCTAATGCCATCTATGACGGAACAGATGCTATTATGCTTTCCGGTGAGACAGCAGCGGGAAAATATCCGGTGGAAGCGCTGAAGATGATGAACGAAATCGCAGAGAACACAGAAAATTATGTGAAGTACGAAAAATATATTAAGCACAGAACAATGTACCAGAAAACAAAGGTTTCCTGTGCTATTGGTATTGCGTCCGTACGTACTGCCAGAAACATTGAGGCAGACTGCATTGTGACCCCAACCATGTCCGGAAAAACTGCCCGCATGGTTTCCAGCTTCCGTCCTACTATGCCGATTTATGCCATTACTCCAAATGAGAGAGTAGAGCGTAAAATGCGTCTGTACTGGGGCGTAAGACCGCTGAAAGGCTACAGAAGAGATACAACGGAAAATATTATTATCAATGCCATGGAAACATTGAAAGAGAACAAACTGGTGGCAAAAGGCCAGCTTGTGGTAGTTACAGCCGGAGACCCGGCGACCAACAGCAGCAAGGCAGAATCCAATGTAACCAATATGCTGCATGTAATGGAAGTAAAATAATGTTGTAAAAGAAAAATTTAAAATGCCCGAATGGCCTGAGAGGACAGGCTGTTCGGGCATTTTTTGCAGATATTTGCTATAGTCGTAGCCGTTCACTTAGGGGAATCCAGTTTTGCCAGATAACTGTCCGGTTCAGCGCAGGTCATGGCGCTGCTCATAATGCAAACCCCTTTAGCCCCGGTTTTCATCACTTCTTTTTTGTTTTCGGGAGTGATACCTCCAAGGGCATAGACGGGAATGGACACACTTTTGCAGACTTCTTCCAGAAAAGCAACTCCTCTTCCGGGAAGTCCCTTTTTGCAGTCAGTGGCAAAAACATGTCCTGCAGTAATATAGGTACATCCCAGACGTTCTGCTAACAGAGCGTCCGGTACAGAATGGCAGGAGGCTCCCAGAATTGAAAAGGCTTTCCGCTCTTTTTCTGTCATCTGTTTTAGAAGGGACAGAGGAAGGTGCAGGGATTTTGCTTTCAAAGAAAGGGCCGCGTCTGTAAAGGTATGTAAAACACAGGGAGTGTCATAAGCAGCACAGATATCTATTGCCTGCCGGGCAAGAATTTCATACTGTGACTTTGATAAATCTTTTTCCCGAAGGATAATGCCCTGGGGTTTGGCCTTTGCCAGTTTTTCTATGCGGGAAAGAAAGTCTTCCCCACATAGCTTCCGGTTGGTGATACATAAAATATCAGACATAGAGGTAATCGTTTAAGACAGGCTGGAGACCTTCAGCCGCAATGTCTGCATAAACCCGGTCCAGACTGCGGCCATCGTTGATTTCAAACTGTTCGTCTCCCTGTTCCCCGTCCGTTTCCTTTCCGCTGTATTTACTTTCGTGGTCGCCGATTCCTGTAGAAACCCCTGCGGATACCTTGGTTGCTGCGATTTTTACAATGCCGTCCCGAAACTGGGCGCTTTCTCTGGAAGATACTGTAATGCCCACAAAAGGAAGAAAAATCCGGTAAGCACAGAGAATCTGGCAAAGCTGGGTTTCATGCACGTCCAGAGGGTTGATTTTGTCGTTGTTGATAATGGGCCGCAGTCTGGGGCAGGAGAGGGACATTTCCGCATGGGGATATTTCCGCTGCAGATAGTAAACGTGCAGGGCGCTGGCCAGGGCGTCTTTCCGAAAGTCAGAAAGTCCTAAAAGTGCGGAAAAAGCAACACCCCGCATACCACCTTTTAAGGCCCGTTCCTGTGCATCGAAGCGGTAAGGCCACACGCGTTTATGCCCCATGAGATGCAGGGTTTCGTATTTGTCGCTGTCATAGGTCTCCTGGAACACCGTGACATAATCCGCGCCGCATTGGTGAAGATAGCGGTATTCGTCGGTGTTTACCGGATAAATTTCCAGCCCAACCATGCGGAAATACTTTCGCGCCAGTTTACAGGCTTCCCCGATATAAGAAATATCGTTTTTGGAGTGGCTTTCACCTGTGAGAATGAGGATTTCCTCCATGCCGCTGTCTGCGATGATTTTCATTTCTTTTTCAATCTGCTCCATAGTCAGCTTCATGCGGTGGATATGGTTATAGCAGTTAAAACCACAGTATACGCAGTAATTCTCGCAGTAATTGGCAATGTAAAGAGGGGTAAACAGATACACGGTATTGCCGAAATGGCGGCTGGTTTCCTGTCTCGCTCTCTGGGCCATTTCTTCCAGGAAAGGCTCGGCGGCGGGAGAGAGCAGAGCCTTGAAATCTTCCAGGGAACAGACCGGATGGGACAGGGCTGCCCGGACATCCTTGGCTGTGTAGTGGGTGTAATCATAGGAAGCCACCTGGCTCATGACTTTTTCGCATACATCAGACTGGATTTGCTCCATGCCGGGGAGATATTCCATGTGGCTTTTCCGAAAAGAAGGGTCTGTTTCCAGACGGTGTTTCTTTGCCAGCGCCTGTTCAGAGAGATACTGAGAGTCCACTAAAAATTCGTTTTCCATGACTGCCGCCTCCTAATCGTGAAGAAAACCGGTGAGCGGGTCAGATGCAGAAGCGCCTCTTGTAAGAACTCTGCCAAGTCCTGAAAGGTAGGCTTTTCGTCCGGCTTCAATGGCCTGGCGGAAAGCAGAAGCCATGAGAGGAAGGTCTCCGGCTGTGGCGAGAGCCGTGTTTGCCATAATGGCGGCAGCGCCCATTTCCATGGCTTCACAGGCCTGGGAAGGCCGTCCGATACCGGCGTCTACGATGACAGGCAAATCTATTTCCTGAATGAGAATTTCGATAAAATCCCTGGTGGCCAGTCCTTTGTTGGAACCAATGGGAGAAGCCAGAGGCATAATGGAGACAGCGCCGGCATTAGCCAGGTCTCTGGCGGTATTCAAGTCCGGGTACATGTAAGGCATGACAAGAAAGCCTTCTTTTGCCAGAATTTCCGTGGCTTTTATGGTTTCCTGGTTATCCGGCAGCAGATATTTGGAATCCCGCATAATTTCGATTTTTACAAAGTCTCCGCAGCCCAGTTCTCTTGCCAGACGGGCAATGCGCACTGCTTCTTCGGCATTTCTGGCGCCGCTGGTATTGGGAAGCAGGGTAACGTTTTCAGGAATATAATCCAGAATGTTTTCTTCTTCTTTGGTATTGGCCCGGCGGACAGCCAGAGTGATCAGTTCTGCACCCGCATCCTTTACGGCTGCTTCAATGAGCTTGAGGGAGTATTTCCCGGAGCCGAGAATAAAACGGGAATGAAATTCGCGTCCTCCGAGGATAAGCGTATCGTTGTTCATAAATGTACCTTCTTTCTGTATGTTTGGTGTTGTACCTTAGGGTTCGGTCTGTTCTGCCAGAATCCGCAGTACCATGTGCGCCTCATGGGCGGCGCAGCACATGACCCGGGAGGAGACAAGCCCCAGCCCGCTGCCTGTGTCGCTGCTTTCGTCTCCGCAGAGATAGAAACGGGAAGTAATCCGGCGGGTCCGGACGGAGTTGGCGCTGGAAATTCCGGCCATTCCGGAAGCTGCCACCAGAAATTTTTCCGGCATGGTTTCCAGTACGCGGTTGACCAGCATGGCCTTATTTTCCGCCCGGTCAAAGGCTTCACAGATTATCTGGGCGTTTTGCAGCAATTGTGGGGTATTTTCTTCGGTCATGGTCTCTGTATGCAGTTCTAAAGAAAGATAAGGCGCAATTTCCCGGAGATTTTCCGCAAGGGCTTCTGTTTTGTACATGCCTATCTGATGGGCCTTGTACTGCTGGCGGTGGAGATTGGTGATATCCACCCGGTCAAAATCGATGAGAATCAGTCTGCCGATTCCGGCTCTTGCAAGACAGAGGGAAATGTTAGAGCCCAGTCCCCCCAGTCCGCATACGGCCACAGAAGCAGAAGCAAATTTTTGCTGCAAGGTTTGGCCGTGGCGTTCTTCCAGGGCCTTTTTCCATTCTTCTTTTGTGGGTATCATCAGCCGCCTCCTACAAAGCTGACAATTTCCAGCACATCGCCGTCTGTCAGCGTGATTTCATTGTATTTTGCTTTGGGAACAATGTGGCCATTGCGTTCCACTGCAATGCGCAGGGGATTGTAATTGGACATTTCCAGATATTCGGACAGCGTTTTGCCGTCCATAGGCAGGGAAGTTCCGTTGATTATTACCATTTTTCACCTCCATCTGGGAGCCTGGCTTGTGGAGAATTGTATATCCGTTTTTAGGAAAACAAAAAGCGGAAAGCTACCAAGTTCGGTAACTTCCCGCTGCATATTTTCACATATGTGGTTCTCAGGCGTCCCTACGTTGGCATTATCCAAATCAGGTTATCGGTCGAAGGTCATACCTTCCTCTCAGCCTGTCATACAAGCTCCCGTCTGTTTTTATTTCGTTCATTATACAACAGGACTGGTAAAATTGCAAAGGTTTTCTGTGGATTTTTGACTGGAATACGTCAATACGTTAAAAAATAAAAAAAGACAGGGGAATGACTTGAAAAGCAAGACACATTTTCGTATAATGAGGTTCGTCAGATAAAAACAGAAAAGCAGAAATCCATTAAGGGAGAATATATATGGAAAAAAAGACATTTGTGACAAAGGAAAAGCTGGAAGAAATTGTAAAGGAATACCCGACCCCTTTTCATTTATATGATGAAAGAGGTATCCGGGAAAATGCGCAGGCCATGAAGGAGGCTTTTGCATGGAACAAAGGGTTTAAAGAATATTTTGCGGTAAAGGCAACACCAAATCCCTTCCTGATTGAGATTTTAAGAGAGTACGGCTTTGGCTGTGACTGTTCTTCTTATACAGAGCTGATGCTCTCCAAAGCCATGGGTTGTGTGGGAGAGGACATTATGTTTTCCTCTAATGACACTCCGGCGGAGGAATTTCAGTATGCCAACGAACTGGGCGCTACCATTAATTTAGATGACATTACCCACATTGCGTACCTGGAAGAAGCCATTGGTACACTGCCGAAGCGTATGAGCTGCCGCTATAATCCGGGCGGAGTTTTTGAGGTTTGCAACGGAATCATGGACAATCCGGGAGAGGCCAAGTACGGCATGACGGAAGCGCAGATTTTTGAGGCTTTCCGGATTCTGAAAAGCAAGGGAGTGGAAGAATTTGGTATTCATGCTTTCCTGGCCAGCAACACAGTGACAAATGAATACTATCCGATGTTGGCAAAGCGCCTCTTTGAACTGGCGGTGCGTCTGGAAAAAGAAACCGGGGCAAAGATCTGCTTCATTAATCTGTCCGGCGGTGTGGGCATTCCCTACAGACCGGAAGAAACACCTAACGATATCCGTGTGATTGGAGAAGGGGTGCGCAGAGTTTATGAAGAAGTGCTCACTCCGGCAGGCATGGGAGATGTGGCTATCTACACCGAGCTGGGGCGCTTTATGATGGGGCCTTACGGCTGTCTGGTGACAAAGGCCATTCACGAGAAACATACCCACAAGGAGTATATTGGAGTGGACGCCTGTGCGGTAAACCTTATGCGCCCGGCTATGTATGGGGCTTATCACCATATTACCGTTATGGGGAAAGAGCATGAGCCGTGTAATTACAAATACGATGTGACAGGTTCCCTGTGTGAAAACAATGATAAGTTTGCAGTGGACAGAATGCTTCCGAAAATTGACAAAGGAGATTTGCTGGTGATTCACGACACTGGTGCCCACGGCTTTGCCATGGGATATAATTACAATGGAAAGCTGAAATCTGCGGAAATTCTGCTGAAAACGGACGGAAGCACCCAGTTAATCCGCAGGGCAGAGACACCGAAGGATTATTTTGCAACCTTTGACTGCTTTGATTTTTATAAGAAGCTGGACTGCAATCAGTAGAATTGGATTAAATGAATTTAAAATTCAAAAAAATGCTTGCAATTTGGAAAGAGTTATGCTAAGATATCTATTGTTCCGTTAGGAAATGCCGGCGTGTCGGAATGGCAGACGAGGCAGACTCAAAATCTGTTGTGGGCAACCACGTATGGGTTCAAGTCCCATTGCCGGCAGTTTTATGAATGAAGGAAAATAGAAAGAGGCTGAAATCCGCTAAAATCAAGGGGTTCAGTCTCTTTCTGTTTTCTGTTATTTTTTCTGACAGATATTGACAAAAAAAACAGTGGGTGGTAGTATTTTGAAATCAAAGGTTGGCTTATGCAACTATCAAAGACCCTTGATTTAGAAAATATGTAAAATGGAAAAGGAGTGGAAAAAATGAAGAAGCACAGGTTTTGGGCATGGGCGATGCTTTTCTGCCTTGGAATGACATTTTACACAGGTTACAAGCACAAATAAATACAGGAGGATTTGAAGATGATAAGTACAGAATTAATGAAGAAAGCGGCACTTTTTGCAGGCGGAGTTTTATTTGGAACAGCAGGAGTTAAGATTCTGGGAAGCAAGGACGCGAAAAAAGCTTATGTGCAGGCTACTGCAGCCGTATTAAGAGCAAAAGACTGTGTTATGGATGCGGTGACAACGGTACAGGAAAACGCAGAAGATGTTCTGGCGGAAGCAAATGAAATCAATGCACAGCGCTATGCAGAAGAAGCATGCGCCCAGGAAGACGGTGCGGAAGAAGCTGAAGAAGTAAAAGAAGAGGCTGAAAAAGAACAGGAAGATGCCAAATGCGAATAAAGATTCAGCATGAAATCAGAGGTCGTATTCGTTTTGCCACGCCGAAGAAGAGTCTGACCGTGGAAGAAGCGGATATGCTGCAGTACTATTTGGGCACACTTGAAAATGTGGTTTCTGCAAAGGTGTATGAAAGAACCGGCCATGCAGTGGTTTGCTACAGCGGCAGCAGGAAGGAAGTTATCAAAGGTCTGACAGCGTTTTCTTTTGAGAACCGGGAGCTTCAGGAACTGGTTCCGGAGAACACGGGGCGGGAATTGATGAATGTTCATAAGGAAAAGCTTATTGCAAAGCTTGCCGTGCACTATCTCTGCAAGCTGTTTCTTCCGGCACCGCTGGCTGCTGCAAAGGCAGCGGTGCAGTCTCTGCATTTTATGAAAGAAGGCCTTCAATGTCTGAAACGGAGAAAGCTGGAAGTGCCGGTACTGGATGCCGCAGCCATCGGAGTTTCTCTGCTCAGAGGAGATATCAGTACAGCAGGTTCTGTTATGCTGCTTTTGAGTGTAGGAGAAATTCTGGAAGAGTGGACGCATAAAAAATCTGTGGCAGACCTTGCCAGAAGTATGTCTCTGCAGGTTGAAAAAGTATGGGTAAAACAGGGAGAGGCAGAAATCCTTATGGACGCAGGTGAGGTAAAAGAGCATGACGTTATCTGTGTGCATATGGGGAATATGATTCCGCTGGACGGAATTGTAGTAGGCGGAGAGGCTATGGTGAATCAGGCGTCCCTTACAGGAGAAGGTATTCCAGTGAAAAAGGAAGAAGGCGCTTATGTTTATGCCGGAACCGCAGTGGAAGAAGGTGAACTGCTGATTCAGGTGAAAGCGTCTGCCGGCAGTACCCGGTATGAAAAGATTGTTTCCATGATTGAAGAATCAGAAAAACTGAAATCTTCCTTGGAGGGAAAAGCAGCTCATGTGGCAGACAGACTGGTGCCGCTGAGTTTTCTGGGAACGATGGCAACTTATGCCCTTACCCGGAATGTAACCAAGGCTCTGTCTATTCTGATGGTGGATTTTTCCTGTGCATTAAAGCTCTCTATGCCTATTGCAGTTCTGTCTGCCATGAGAGAATGTCAGGATTACCAGATTACTGTGAAGGGAGGAAAATTCCTGGAGGCGGTAGCGGAAGCGGAAACAGTAGTTTTCGATAAAACAGGAACTTTTACCAAGGCAGAACCTACGGTTGCAGAGGTGATTCCTTTCGGAGGAAGAAGCCGGGATGAAATGCTTCGTCTGGCAGCCTGCCTGGAAGAACATTTCCCTCATTCCATTGCCAATGCAGTAGTAGCTCAGGCCCAGAAGGAGGGCCTTGCTCATGAAGAAATGCACACAAAGGTGGACTATGTAGTGGCCCACGGCATTTCCTCGAAGGTGAACGAGCAGCAGGTTTTAATCGGAAGCCATCATTTTATCTTTGAAGATGAAAAATGCAGAATCCCCGAAGGGGAAGAGGAAAATTTCCGGAACCTTCCTATAGGATATTCTCTTTTGTATCTGGCAATTTCCGGTGAACTGGCGGCAGTGCTGTGCATTGAAGATCCGTTAAGGGAAGAGGCCAGAGAGATTGTAGCAGCTTTAAAGGAAACGGGAATCCGAAAAGTCGTAATGATGACCGGAGACAGCGCGGGCACGGCTGCGGCCATTGCCAAAAAGACAGGTGTGGATGCCTTCTATGCAGAGGTTCTGCCGGAAGATAAGGCTTCTTTTGTAGAGCAGGAAAAAGCAGAGGGACGCAAGGTGATTATGGTAGGAGACGGTATCAACGATTCTCCGGCCCTGTCGGCAGCCAACGCAGGGATTGCCGTCAGCGGAGGCGCACAGCTTGCCAGAGAAATTGCAGATATTACAATTTCAGGAGAAGATTTGTACCAGCTGGTAACGCTGAAAAGAATCAGCAACGGTCTGATGAAACGGATTCATAGAAATTACCGTTTTGTTATCGGATTTAATATGGGGCTGATTGCCCTGGGACTTGGCGGAGTTCTTGCACCAGGGACTTCTGCGCTTTTGCACAATCTTTCTACCTTGGGGATTTCTCTGGAAAGTATGACAAATACGTTAGATAAGAAAAGAGAATAGTTTTTATAGACAAAGCGGCGCCAGATATGAGGTCTGGTGCCGTTTTGTTAAATTTATTTAACTTTTGTAATGCCCGGATTCGTGATAAAATAGAAATATGTGAACAGAAAGAAGGGAAAATATGATAGCAAAGTGTAAGGTTGGACTGGTTTTAGAAGGCGGCGGTATGCGAGGCGCATTTACAGCTGGAGTTTTGGATTATTTTCTGGATAAAAACCTGTCTTTTCATACTTGTATCGGGGTGTCTGCAGGAGCATGCCACGCCTGCAGCTTCCTGTCAAAGCAGAGGCGGCGGGGATTTGAAACCAATACGGATTATTTGGAGGATGAGACTTACTGCAGTTTCAAAAATCTTATGAAAACAGGAGATTTGTTTGGTGTGGATATGTGTTACCGGAAAATTCCGGAAGAATTGAATCCCTATGATTATCAGGCATTTTCCGAAAATCCTACAGAATTTTACGTCGTAGTAACCAACTGCAAAACAGGAGAAGCAGAGTATAAGAAAATTACGGATATGCACAGAGGAATTCATTATGTGCGGGCTTCCAGCTCCCTGCCCCTGCTTTCACGGACGGTCTGGATTAAAAATACGCCGTATCTGGACGGGGGAATTGCAGATTCTATTCCTGTAAAACAATCAGAGAAGCTGGGAAACCATAAGCAGGTAGTGGTGCTGACCCGACAGAGAGGATACCGTAAAGAACCCAATAAAGCCATGCCCGCAGCCTATCTGCGGTATCAAAGAGAGTTTCCCAAGCTGGTGGCGCGTATGAAAAACAGGCATCTGGACTACAATGCAGCCCTTGATTATCTGTATGAGGAAGAAAAGAAGGGAAATGTTTTCCTTATTTGTCCGGAAAAACCTGTGGAAATCGGCAGAATTGAAAAAAATCGGGAAAAATTGGAGCGTCTGTACGAAGAAGGCTACATTGCAGCAGAAAAAATGGGCAGCGCATTGCTTGACTTTATGAAATAACGGCAGAGGAAAGGAGAAATTTATGGGAGTGACAACATTTGCAGCAATAGATGTAGGTTCCTACAATGTCTGTATGGATATTTACGAAATATCCCCAAGAAACGGAATACGGTGTATTAATGAAGTGAGAAGCCGCCTGGAAATCGGCCGGGAAACTTATGGGGAAGGAAAAATCACCTTTGCAACAGCGAAAGAACTGTGCCGCATTCTGAAAGATTTTACAGAAATTATGAAGGAATATCAGGCAGAGGCGTACCGGGCCTGTGCTACCAGCACGCTCCAGGAAGCGAAAAATGTCTGGATTGTGATGGAGCAGGTATATCAGAAAACGGGTATACGGGTGGAAATACTCAGTAATTCAGAGCAGCGCTTTTACGGCTACAAGTCTGTGGCAGCCAAAGAGGCGTCTTTTGCGAAGATGATTCAGAAAGGAACCGCTGTCATGGAAGTGGGCGGAGGAAATGTACAGATTTCTCTTTTTGACAAAGATATGCTGGTCACCACCCAGAATTTTAAGATGGGAAGTTTAAGAATTAAAGAACTTTTGCTGCCGTTGGAAAAAGAAGCTGCTCATTATGAACGTTTGGTGGAAGAACTGGTACATAACCAGATTCTGGGGTTTAAAAAACTGCATTTAAAGGACCGCAGGGCAGACCATATTATTCTTATGGGCAATACGTTTATGGAACGTCTTTTTGAAAGAAAGACCACCATGACAGAAAGCAGAACCATCAGTTATGAAACTTTTATGGAGGAATATGCATGGGTTATGGCACATTCCGCAGAAGAGGTTTCCGTGAAGCTGGGGGTTTCTCTGGAATATGCAGAGATTATGGTGCCGGCCATGATTATTTACCGCGTATTTATCGAAGAACTGGGTGGACAGACCATGTGGCTGCCGGGAACACATTTGAATGACGGTGTGGCTTATGATTACGCAGAGCGGCATAAGCTGATTAAGAGTAAGCACAATTTTGAAAATGATATTCTGGTGTCTGCCAAAAACATTGCGAAGCGGTATATGAGCGGAAAGAACCACACGCAGGCGGTAGCCAAGAATGCCCTGGCGATTTTCGACAGTATGAAAAAAGTGCACGGTATGGGAGCCAGAGAGCGGCTTTTGCTGCAGATAGCCATTTTACTTCATGACTGCGGCAATTATATCAGTCTGAGCAATGCGTCGGAATGTGCCTATGAAATCATCATGTCCACGGAAATTATCGGATTGTCCCACAGGGAACGGGAAATGATTGCCAATGTGGTGAAATTTATTAAAAAGCCGTTTCAGTATTATGGAAGCGCAGATTCTAAGTCGGAAATTGACCGGAGGAGCTATATGACAGCCGCAAAACTGACCGCGATTATCCGGGTGGCTAATGTGCTGGACAGAAGTCACAGGCAGAAAATTGAGGAAATTAAGGCAGCGGTAAAAGACCAGGAGCTGCTGCTTACGGTGACGGCCAGAGAAGACCTTGCTCTGGAGAAAGGGCTTTTGCCGGAACAGGCGGACTTTTTTGAAGAGATTTTCAGTATCCGTCCTGTGCTGAAAGTCAGAAAACGGAAATAAGGAGGAGTAAGAGTATGGATTTTAAGGCATATACAAAACCGGAATATTACCGCAACAGAGAACTGAGTTGGCTGGGCTTTAATGAGAGAGTACTTTCAGAAGCAAGAGATAAGAGCCTGCCTTTATTTGAGCGCCTGAAATTTTTGAGCATTACAGCTTCTAATCTGGATGAATTTTTTATGATTCGCGTGGCTTCCTTAAAAGACATGGTTCATGCAAAATATACAAAGCCGGATATTGCAGGGCTGTCTCCAAAGGAGCAGTTGGCAGAGCTGGCGCCTGTGCTTCGGGAGTTTATCCAAATGCAGTACAGCACCTACAACCGCTCTCTGTTGCCGGGACTGAAAAAAGCAGGGCTTGTAGTGGTGGAAAAACACGAAAGTTTAAATAAAGAGCAGAAGGAATTTGTGGATAGATATTTTGACGAAACCATTTATCCGGTGCTTACGCCTATGGCTATGGACAGCGCCAGACCCTTCCCTCTTATCCGCAATAAAACCTTAAATATCGGCGCTTTGATTGCAAAGAAAAATAAAAAGAACAAAGAAGAGTTGGAATTTGCCACGGTGCAGGTTCCCTCTGTGCTGCCGAGAATTGTGGAAATTCCCTGTGAGAAAGAAGGAAAAAAAGCGGTGGTCCTTCTGGAGGAGGTCATTGAGAGGAACATCGGCAAGTTGTTTTTAAGCAATCAGGTGGTATGTGCCTGCCCGTACCGGATTATCCGGAATGCAGATTTGACCATAGATGAAGATGAGGCGGCAGACCTTTTGAATGAAATTCAGAAACAGCTGAAAAAGAGACAGTGGGGCGAGGTTATCCGTCTTGATGTCAATGAAAAAATGGATGCCCGTCTGCTCAACATCCTGAAAACGGAATTTAAGATGAAAGAGGAAGATGTATTTGCAGTCAATGGGCCTCTGGATTTGACTTTTCTTATGAAAATGTATGGTCTGGAGGGGTTTGAGGATTTGAAAATCACCCAGCATGTACCGGCTCCGGTTCCTCAGATGATGACAGAGGAGGATATTTTTACGCAGATAAGGAGACAGGATATTCTTTTGCATCATCCGTTTATGACCTTTGCCCCTGTAGTGGATTTTGTGCGTCAGGCTTCTAAAGACCCTCAGGTGCTTGCCATTAAGCAGACGCTGTATCGTGTCAGCGGCAATTCACCGATTATTGCAGCCCTGGCCCAGGCGGCGGAAAACGGCAAACAGGTGACTGTATTGGTAGAATTAAAAGCCCGGTTTGATGAGGAAAACAACATTGTGTGGGCAAAGAAACTGGAAAAGGCGGGATGCCATGTTATCTATGGGCTTCTGGGGTTGAAAACCCACAGTAAAATTACCCTGGTGGTGCGAAAGGAAGAAGAGGGAATCCGCAGATACGTTCATCTGGGTACGGGAAATTACAACGATTCCACGGCAAAGCTGTATACAGACTGCGGTCTTCTTACCTGCTCAGAAAAAATCGGTGAAGACGCTACGGCTGTCTTTAATATGCTTTCCGGTTATTCAGAGCCGAAAAGCTGGAATAAACTGGTAGTAGCACCTATCTGGATGCGGGACCGTTTCCTGCATCTCATTGAGATGGAACAAAAAGAAGCGCTGAAAGGACGGGAAGCCAGGATTGTGGCTAAGATGAATTCTCTTTGCGACAGAGATATTATTGCAGCTCTGTATGCTGCCAGCGCGGCAGGTGTGAAGATTGACTTGATTGTCCGTGGAATCTGCTGTTTGAAGACCGGAATTCCGGGTATCAGTGAAAACATTACTGTGCGCTCCATTGTGGGAAATTATCTGGAGCACAGCCGGATTTTCTATTTCTGCAGTGGAGGCAAGGAACAAATTTTTATGGGAAGTGCGGACTGGATGCCAAGAAATCTGGATAAGAGAGTGGAAATTGTGTTCCCGGTGGAAGATAAGGATATTAAAGAAGAGGTTAAGCACATCCTCCATATGCAGCTGACGGATAACGTAAAGGCTCATGTACTGCAGCCGGACGGAAGTTATGAAAAGATTGACAAAAGAGGAAAACAACTGGTGAATTCTCAGGAATATTTCTGCCAGGAGGCGGACGAGAGGGCCAGAATTCCGAGGCAGGCAGGAGATGAGCGGGTATTTATACCGGCAGAGGCTCCGGAAGAGGAGTAAGAGAAAAGGTATGGGCATGAAAACTTTCTGGAGTTTTTTCATGCCCATACCTTTTGGTGAAAATCAGGAAGAACGTTTTGGTCTTTAAGAACGCAGTTCCTCCAGTACAGAGTAGGGGATTTGCAGATTTCCCTGTCCGCAGCCTAGGTCAATGTGAGGTTTGTTGGCACCGTGAAAATCACTGCCCCCGGAACATTTGAGTCCATAGCGTTTGGCAAGTTTTGTCATACGTATCTGGTCAGCGGGGGTGTAGGTGGAATATACGGTTTCCATGCCGTCCAGTCCTGCTTTTTTCAGTATGTCCAGAAAGCTTTCCAGACGTTCTTTGGAAAGGCGGCACAAAAGCGGATGGGCGAAAATAGCTTTTCCTCCGCCCTGGTGAATCAGTTCAATGGCCTGAGCGGGAGTGACTTTCTCTCTGGGAACGTAGCATCTGGCATGGTCGCCCAGATAACGGTCAAAGGCTTCTTTTATGGAGCCCACATAGTGATGTTCCAGCAGAAATCTGGCAAAATGGGCTCTTGTCCAGACGCTGTCCGGAAAACTTTTTTCCATTTCCTTTCGGGTAATGTCTATGTTTTCTTTTTGCAGAAGGGCCAGGACTTTGTCGTTTCGCAGTTCTCTGGAAGCTTTGAATTCCCGGAGGGTTTTCTGGAACGCCTCCTTGCTCCAGTCAATGTCCAGTCCTACAATGTGTACGTCCCGGTTTTGCCAGGTGGTAGACAGTTCAATGCCCGGCACTACTTCAAGTCCGGTGTTTTGGGCTGCCTTTTGTGCTGCCGAAATACCGTCTGTGGTGTCGTGGTCCGTAAGCGCAAAAGCTGACAGTCCTTTTTGCAGAGCATAAGAAACCAGTTCTTCGGGGGTAAAGGTGCCGTCAGAAATTGTGGAATGTACATGCAAATCAACGAATTTTTCCATAAGAACCTCCTGTGTACCGGGAATATTTTTAATAATAACAAAAATGGGAAATACTCAGCTGAGTATTTCCCAAAAGCAGTTCGTACGGGAATCGAACCCGTGTTTCCGCCGTGAGAGGGCGGCGTCTTAACCGCTTGACCAACGAACCGTACTTGCACATAATACAGGATAATAAGAAGAATGTCAAGGGGTTTTTTGAAAAAAATAGAAAAATGTAAAAATGAGTAAAAAAGCATCTTGACAGACAGAACAAATGTTCGCTATAATGAGAGAACAAAGAAAAAAGATTTGAAAATATGGGTGAAATGAGATATGATACAGAAGTCTTTACAGATATTTACAGATTTCAGGCAGGGGTTCTTTGTCTGAAAATCAAGGAAAGGTGACAACAATATGGAATGGGAGTTTGCGATTCTGGATATGCTGCAAGAGATGCATCATCCGGTACTTACGAAAATTATGGCATTTGTTACCATGCTGGGAGAGGCAGGATGGTTCTGGATATTGCTGGGGGTGATACTGCTGTGCACCAAAAGATTCCGCAAGTGCGGGGTGGCGGTTCTTCTGGCCCTGGTGCTGGATTTTCTTCTGGCAAATGTAATTTTAAAACCACTGGTGGCCCGTCCCCGTCCCTGCTGGATAAATGATACAGTAGAACTTCTGGTGCGGGTTCCGAAGGATTATTCCTTCCCCTCCGGACATACCATGGCTTCTTTTGCGGCGGCAGGGGCTTTGCTTCTCACAGAGAAAAAATTGGGAATTTGTAGTCTGGTACTGGCTTTCCTTATGGGAATTTCCAGATTGTATTTTTACGTACATTTTCCCACAGATGTTTTGGCCGGTATGGTACTTGGCCTGCTCTGCGGATTTGCAGGGGTATTTTTGATGAAAAAGCTGATGAAGAAAGGTTAATGAAAATGGCAAAAAAGAATACTTATGATGCCAGCAGTATTACGGTGCTGGAAGGACTGGAAGCAGTGCGGAAGCGTCCGGGAATGTATATCGGAAGCGTTTCCCGCAAAGGTCTGAATCATTTGATTTATGAAATTGTAGATAATGCAGTGGACGAACACCTGGCAGGTTTTTGTAAGAATATCCGGGTGACTTTGGAGGCAGACG
Organism: Blautia sp. HCN-20427; assembly: GCF_037890365.1. NCBI lineage: Bacteria > Bacillati > Bacillota > Clostridia > Lachnospirales > Lachnospiraceae > Blautia > Blautia sp. HCN-20427. The sequence goes on from NZ_JBBKBX010000002.1 coordinate 111,895, forward strand.
GCTCTGCTACCGTAGAGGATGACGGAAGGGGAATTCCCGTGGGGATGCACGAAAAGGGAATGTCTGCGGAGCGTCTGGTTTTCACTACCCTGCATGCAGGAGGAAAGTTCGATGATTCTGTATACAAGACAAGCGGCGGACTGCATGGTGTGGGTTCGTCTGTTGTCAATGCCCTGTCTGCTTATCTGGATATTAAAATCAGTACAGGAGGGTATGTGCACCACGACCACTATGAGAGAGGTGTGCCTACCATAGAGCTGGAGGACGGGCTGCTTCCTAAGCTGGGGCGGACAAAAGCCACAGGAACTCTGGTGAATTTTCTGCCGGACGCAGAGATTTTTGAGAAAACCAGATTTTCTTCTACGGAAGTGAAAAGCAGGTTACATGAGACCGCATATTTGAATCCGGAGCTGACAATTGTATTTGAGGATAAAAGGGCAGAAAATCCGGAAAGGATTGTGTATCATGAGCCGGACGGCATTGTAGGCTTTATCAAAGATATGAATAAGAAGAGCGAAGTGGTGCACGAACCTGTTTATTTTAAAGGGGAATGTGACGGAATCACCGTGGAAGCGGCTTTTCAGTATGTCAACGAGTTTCGGGAAAATGTCCTGGGATTTTGCAATAATATTTATAACTCAGAGGGCGGCACGCATCTGACCGGATTTAAGACTACGTTTACTTCTGTGATGAACACATATGCCAGAGAACTGGGGATTTTGAAGGAAAAGGATGCCAATTTTACCGGGGCAGATGTGCGAAACGGGATGACAGCTGTGGTTTCTATTAAACATCCGGCGCCTCGTTTTGAAGGACAGACCAAGACAAAGCTGGACAACCAGGATGCATCTAAGGCTGCGGGCAAGGTAACGGGGGAAGAGATTGTCCTGTATTTTGACCGGAATCTGGATGTGCTGAAAAGCGTGCTGGCCTGTGCGGAAAAATCTGCAAAAATCAGAAAAACAGAAGAAAAAGCAAAGACGAATCTTCTGACAAAGCAGAAATATTCCTTTGATTCCAATGGAAAACTGTCTAACTGTGAAAAGAGAGACCCTTCGCTTTGCGAAATCTTTATTGTGGAGGGAGATTCTGCTGGGGGCAGCGCTAAGACGGCAAGAGACAGAAGCTTTCAGGCGATTCTGCCTATCAGGGGAAAGATTTTGAATGTAGAAAAGGCAACTATTGATAAAGTGCTTGCCAACGCGGAAATTAAGACTATGATAAATGCCTTTGGCTGCGGTTTTTCGGAAGGATACGGAAATGATTTCGATATTACGAAGCTGCGTTACAATAAGATTATTATTATGGCCGATGCCGATGTGGACGGAGCCCATATTTCCACCTTGCTGCTTACGCTGTTTTACCGCTTTATGCCGGAACTAATTTACGAGGGACATGTATATATTGCTATGCCGCCTCTGTATAAAGCCATGCCGTCTAAGGGAAAAGAAGAATACCTCTATGACGACAAAGCGCTGGAACATTACAGAAAGAGGCATAAAGGGCCGTTTACTCTCCAGAGATACAAAGGTCTGGGAGAAATGGACGCCCAGCAGCTCTGGGAAACTACGTTAAACCCGGAGACCCGTATGCTGCGTCTGGTGGAAATCGAAGACGCGAGAATGGCCTCTGAGGTGACGGAAGTGCTGATGGGAACCGAAGTGCCTCCCAGAAAGGCGTTTATTTATGAACATGCCCGTGACGCGGAATTAGATATATAGGAGAAGCAGTATGGCTGAAAATCAGGATAATATTATCAGAACCGAGTATTCGGAAATCATGCAGAAGTCGTATATTGACTATGCTATGAGTGTTATCATCGCCCGTGCCCTGCCGGATGTACGGGACGGGTTAAAACCGGTACAGAGAAGGACTCTGTACGATATGTATGAACTGGGAATCCGTTATGACAGGCCTTACCGGAAGTGTGCCCGTATTGTAGGAGACACTATGGGTAAATATCACCCCCATGGGGACAGTTCTATTTATGAAGCCCTGGTGGTTATGGCTCAGGATTTTAAAAAAGGACAGCCTCTGGTGGATGGACATGGAAATTTTGGGTCTATTGAAGGGGATGGTGCGGCGGCCATGCGATATACGGAAGCAAGGCTGCAGAAAATTACCCAGGAAGTCTATCTGGGGGATTTGGATAAAAATGTAGTAGATTTTGTGTCTAACTTTGACGAGACAGAGAAAGAGCCGGAGGTACTTCCGGTGCGTGTGCCAAACCTTCTGGTAAACGGTGCGGACGGCATTGCGGTAGGTATGGCAACCAGTATTCCGCCTCACAATCTGGGAGAGGTACTGGACGGCGTTATTGCCTATATGAAGAACAATGAGATTACGACCCGGGAACTGATGAATTATGTAAAGGGACCGGATTTTCCCACCGGCGGCATTGTGGTCAATAAGGATGAATTGCTTTCTATTTATGAGAGCGGAACCGGAAAGATAAAAGTCAGAGGAAAGGTGGAAATCGAAAAGGGAAAGAATGGGAAAAACCTGTTGGTGATTACGGAAATTCCCTATCCTATGATAGGCGCCAACATTGGTAAATTTTTAAATGATGTGGCAGCGCTCAGTGAGACAAAGAAGACCACGGATATTGCCGATATTTCCAATCAGTCCTCCAAAGAGGGAATCCGTATTGTGCTGGAATTGAAAAAGGGCGCGGATATTGAAAATCTCACCAATATGCTTTATAAAAAGACCAGGCTGGAAGATACCTTTGGGGTAAATATGCTGGCCGTGGCGCAGGGAAGACCGGAAACACTGGGATTAAAGCAGATTATTGAGCATCATGTGGATTTCCAGTTTGAGGTGACGACCAGAAAATATAACAATCTTCTGAAAAAAGAAAGGGAAAACCAGGAGATTCAGGAAGGACTCATACAGGCCTGCGATGTCATTGATTTGATTATTGAAATTTTAAGAGGCAGCAAGAGCAGAGAGCAGGTAAAAAACTGCCTTATCAGCGGCATTACGGAAGGTATTCGCTTTAAGACAAAGACCAGTGAGCGCCAGGCGAAAAAACTGCGCTTTACGGAACGCCAGGCAGGGGCGATTCTGGATATGCGCCTTTATAAACTCATTGGACTGGAAATGGAGACTCTGGTGGCAGAACATGCAGAAACCCTGAAAAAAATTGCCCGGTACGAAGATATTTTAAACCACTATGATTCCATGGCAGAAGTGATTATAAAAGAACTGCAGCAGATAAAAAAGGAATACGGCAGGCCCAGAAGAACATCTGTGGAAAATGCAGCAGAAGCTGTTTATGAAGAGAAGAAAATCGAAGAGATGGAAGTTGTGTTCCTTATGGACCGTTTTGGTTATGTGCGTACTATGGACAAGGGGATTTATGAGCGCAATAAGGAAACAGCAGACAGTGAGCATAAATATGTATTTTCCTGTATGAATACAGACAAGATTTGTCTCTTTACGGACTCCGGGCGTATGCATTTGGTAAAGGTGCTGGATTTGCCCTATGGAAAGCTGCGGGATAAGGGGACTCCGGTAGATAATGTGAGCAATTATGACAGCAGTACGGAGCAGATTGTATTTGTAGGAGCCCAGTCAGCGCTAAAAGAGGCAAAGATTTGTTTTATGACAGCGCAGGGGATGATAAAACTGGTAGACGGAACTGAGTTTGATGTAACCAAGAGAACCATTGCCGCTACGAAGCTGGGGGAAGGGGATAAAGTAATTCTGGTGCAGAATGCCGGACCTATGGAGTATGTGGTACTGCAGACAAAGAATGGATATTTCCTGAAATTTTTAAAAGAGGAAATTCCGGAGAAAAAGAGAAATGCTCTGGGGGTCAGAGCCATCCGTATGGATGAGAAAGATGAAGTGGAACATGCCTATATGCTGGAAAGCAGAACAGACTATGAGGTTGTGTACAAAGAAAAAACCATGGTACTGAACAAATTGAAGCTGGCAAAAAGAGACACAAAGGGAACCAAGGTGCGTGTCTGATTCTGCATCCGGGAAAAGAAGAGGTGCGATTTGAAAAGAAAAGGGAACAGATGGGGAATACTGTTTGCGGCGGTTCTGCTGGCACAAAGCATGGCAGGCTGCAGTGCCGGAGCGTGGAAGGAAGCTTTTTCAAAGGAAAAGGAAACAGAGATTACCATAGGACAGCTTTTGAATGAAGACCTTCCGGAAAAGGAACTGGAGGAGTCCCAGACTGCCTTATACTATGGATATCAGTCGCTGCTGGAGGAAGAGCAGAAGATTTACCGTCAGTTTATCAAAGGGCTGGAGGAATTTCAGGAGGAAATTTCCCTGTCGCCGGTTTCTGAGGAACGGCTGTCTGTGATTGTTAATATGGCGATGATTGACCACCCGGAATATTTCTGGACAGACGGAGCTTTTCAGTACTGGGAAGAAGAATGGAGCGACGGTTCTTCCGCGGGCATGAAAATTGCGCCCACTTATCTGGTAAGTAAAAAAGAAGCCCAGGATTTGAAGCGGCAGATAGAGGAAAAGGCGGAAGAATGGCTGGAAACCATTCCCCGGGAAACAGATACTTACGGGAAAATCAAGGCGGTCTATGAGCTTTTGATTCGAAATGTCAGTTATGATGAAAACAGTCCGGACAATCAGAATATCCGCAGTGTGTTTCTGGGCGGAAAAACAGTCTGTATGGGTTATTCCAAAGCGACGCAGTATCTCCTGAATAAAATGGGCATTTTCTGCACGCTGGTTGTGGGAGAGATAGCCGATGAAGAAAATTCCAGTCATGCATGGAATCTGGTGAAAATAGGAGAAAAGTATTACTATGTGGATACGACCTGGGGAAATCCTAACTATGAGGATGAAAGCCAGGCAGAAGTGGAGATTTATTACAGCTATCTGTGCTGCACAGGGGAATTTCTGGGAGAAACTCATATTCCTAACGATGATATTCCGCTTCCTGTATGCGAGGGTGACAGCTATAATTATTACAAAAATGCGGGCTGCTGGTATGACAGCTATGATTACAACCAGATTTATAATGTCCTGTTAAGGGATATGAATGCAGGAGCCCGGAAGACGGAGCTGTATTTCGGCAGTCAGGAAGCCTATGACCAGGCAGCGGAAGCTCTGGTAAATGGAAGTCTGGTTCAGGATGCGGCACAGAATGCCTCTGTACTCCGGCCGGGAGAGGGAATTTCCTGGGACATCTATTCCGGGGGCTCGGACAGGCTGTTGGTACTGGTCTGGAGTATGCCTGCCAAAAAAGAACTTGCAAGTTCCGGTAAATAGTGTTATCCTATTAGAGAACTAGATAATAACGATAGCATAAGAGTGGGCCAAAGGGTCCACTCTTATCATTTGTGCAAAGGATGTAAGTGTGAATGACAAGCCGAAGGAAGGTGAAAACGTGAGTAAGAAAGAAATATATGAACAGAAAGCAGAAGCGCTCATTGAGCCCATTGTGGCTGCTCATGGTTTTGAACTGGTAGACGTGGAATATGTAAAGGAAGGCAGCAGCTTTTATCTGCGGGCATACATTGATAAACCCCAGGGAATTACAGTGGAAGACTGTGAGGTGGTCAGCCGGGCCTTTTCCGAGAAACTGGATGAAGAAGACTTTATTGAGGATACTTATATTATGGAAGTCAGTTCTCCGGGGCTTGGAAGACCTTTGAAAAAAGAGAAGGATTACAAACGAAGCATGGGAAAGGAACTGGAAATCAGAACCTACCGCGCAGTGAACAGGGAAAAGGAATTTTATGGAATCTTGACGGCATATGATGAAAACAGTGTAACCATTGATTGTGAGGGAGAAGAAAAAACCTTCCAGAAATCAGACATTGCACTGATACGTCTTGCTTTTGATTTTTAAAACCATAGAACCATAGAGAGTTTAGGAGGAAATAAAAAAATGAACACAGAGTTATTAGAAGCGCTGAATATTCTGGAAAAAGAAAAATCCATCAGCAAAGACACATTATTGGAGGCGATTGAGCAGTCTTTGCTTCAGGCGTGCAAAAATCATTTTGGAAAGGCAGACAACATCAAGGTCAATATTAACCATGAGACCTGTGATTTCAGTGTGTTTGCTGAAAAAACCGTAGTAGAAGAAGTTATGGACCCTGTGACAGAAATCAGTCTGGCAGATGCAAAGATGATGAATTCCCAGTATGCTCTGGGAGATGTGGTGAATGTGGAAGTAAAATCAAAGGAATTCGGACGTATTGCCACACAGAATGCCAAGAACGTGATTCTGCAGAAAATCCGCGAAGAAGAAAGAAAAGTAATCTTTAACCAGTATTACGGAAAAGAACGTGATATTGTCACTGGTATTGTACAGAGAAGCATGGGAAGAAACTACAGCATTAATCTTGGCAAGGCCGATGCGGTTCTGACAGAAAACGAGCAGGTGAAGACAGAAGTATTCCAGCCTACAGAGAGAATCAAACTGTATATTCTGGAAGTCAAGGACACACCAAAGGGACCGAAGATTCTGGTTTCCAGAACCCATCCGGAACTGGTAAAACGTCTCTTTGAAGCAGAGGTTACGGAAGTGAAGGACGGAACGGTTGAAATTAAGAGCATTGCCAGAGAAGCCGGTTCCCGTACCAAAATCGCCGTATGGAGCAATGACCCGGATGTAGACCCGGTTGGTGCATGCGTTGGTATGAACGGCGCCAGAGTCAATTCTATTGTAGAGGAATTAAGAGGCGAAAAAATTGATATTATCAACTGGAGTGACAACCCCGCTCTGTTGATTGAAAATGCGTTGAGCCCGGCAAAGGTTATCTCTGTTATGGCAGACCCGGAAGAGAAAACAGCTATGGTTATCGTACCGGATTTTCAGCTATCCCTGGCTATTGGCAAAGAAGGACAGAATGCCAGACTGGCAGCCAGACTGACAGGCTTCAAGATTGATATTAAGAGTGAAACACAGGCCAGAGAAGCCGGCGACTTCCAGTATTACGAAAACGGGGAAGAATCTCAGGAGTATGCAGAGGAAGAACCGGCACAGAATTATACAGAAGAGGACTATGCAGAGGAGTCAGAGGACGCTGCAGAAGCATACGCAGATCTGGAAGAAGAAATGGAAGAGTAAGGTGGCGCTATGAGTACAGTACGGAAAATTCCTATGCGCAAATGCGTGGGCTGTGGGGAAATGAAGAGTAAAAAAGAAATGCTCCGTGTTTTAAAGACAACGGAGGATGAAATTATTCTGGACGCTACAGGACGTAAAAACGGAAGAGGAGCGTATTTGTGTTTTGACAAAGGATGTCTGGAGAAAGCCATAAAAAATAAAGGGCTGGAGCGGTCTTTAAAAACAGCCATACCAAAAGAAGTGTATGAAAGCCTGACAAAGGAGTTTGAAAAGCTTGAACAGTTATAGAGAGCTGTCCCTTCTGGGACTTGCGGCAAAGGCCGGAAAGATTGTCAGCGGAGAGTTTGCCACAGAAAATGCAGTAAAGTCAGGAAAGGCTTTTCTGGTGCTTGTGGCAGAGGACGCATCGGACAACACAAGAAAAAAGTTCAAAGATATGTGTACGTATTACGAAGTACCTTTTTATAGGATTGGAACAAAGGAGGAGTTGGGAAGCGCCATAGGAAAAGAATATCGGGCGTCATTAGCGCTGACAGATGAAAATTTTGCTGTGGCAATGGTGAAAAAGCTGGAAAAAACAGGACATTAACACGTAGAAGGAGGGCAATATATGTCAAGGGTTTACGAACTCGCAAAAGAGTTAAACAAAAGCAATAAGGAGATTTTAGATTTTCTGAAATCCAAAAATATAGAGTTAAAAAGCCATATGAGCAATGTGGATGAATCACAGGCCGATATGGTAAGAGCAAATTACAGAAAGGGAAATGTCTCTTCTGCAGGTGGAAATGCTGCTAAGCAGGAAGACGGTGAAAAACCAAAGAAAAAAATCATTCAGGTGTTCCGCCCTCAGAATGCCAGTCATATGCCAGAGCACAGACAGAAACCCCAGCGTCAGGCAAATGACAGTCAGGAACAGAAAAACAATGAAAAACGTCAGAATAACCGGCAGGGAGAAAACAGAGGTACACAGGAATCCATGAGACAGGAGAACAGAAACAACCGTCCAAATAATAATCGCTATAATAATAACAACGGAAACGGAGAAGGCCGTCCGAATAATAACCGTTATAACAGCAATAATAATGGAGAGAATCGTTCCAACAACCGGAATAACGGGGATAACCGCTCCAACAACCGCTACAATGGAAACAACAACGGAGAACGTTCCAACAACCGTTACAATGGAAATAACAATGGAGAGCGTTCTAATGGCCGCTATAACGGAAACAACAACGGAGAGCGTTCCAATGGCCGTTATAACGGAAATAACAACGGAGAGCGCTCCAATGGCCGCTATAACGGAAACAACAACGGAGAACGTTCCAATGGCCGTTATAACGGAAACAACAATGGAGAGCGTTCCAATGGCCGTTTTGGCGGAAATAACAATGGAGAACGTTCCAACAATCGTTTCGGAGGAAGAAACGAAGGCAGAAGAGAGCAGGGCAGCAAGTTTGATGCACCGAAGCTGGAGTTTGTAGAAAAAGACAGCCGCAAGGCCAACAGAGAAAATAAGAAAAAAGACAATAAGAGGGATGATTACCAGAATCAGAGCAAGCGCCCGAATCAGGGAGGCCGCCGTCAGACCCAGAGAATTCCAAAGGCTATGCAGCTGCAGAAACCGGTAACCCATCCGAAGGAAGAAAAGAGAGAGGAAGTAAAGGAAATCACACTTCCAGAAAAAATGACCATTCGTGAACTGGCTGAAAAGATGAAAATGCAGCCGTCTGTCATTGTGAAAAAACTGTTCCTGGAAGGCGTTATGGTTACCGTAAACCATGAAATCGACTTTGAAAAAGCACAGGAAATTGCACTGGATTATGACATTATTGCAGAGCAGGAAGAAAAGGTGGACGTTATCGAAGAACTTCTGAAAGAAGACGAAGAAGACGAAAGCACACTGGTTTCCAGACCGCCTGTTGTCTGTGTTATGGGTCACGTTGACCACGGGAAAACTTCTCTTCTTGACTGTATCCGAAAGACACATGTGACAGACCGGGAAGCCGGAGGTATTACCCAGCACATTGGCGCGTACATGGTAAATGTAGATGGGCAGAAGATTACCTTCCTGGATACACCGGGACATGAGGCGTTTACAGCGATGCGTATGCGCGGCGCCAATGCCACAGACATTGCCATTTTAGTAGTTGCTGCAGACGACGGTGTTATGCCGCAGACGGTAGAAGCTATCAACCATGCAAAAGCAGCAGGAGTAGAAATCATTGTTGCCATCAACAAGATTGATAAACCAAGCGCAAATATTGAAAGAGTAAAACAGGAATTATCCGAATACGAACTGATTCCGGAGGATTGGGGCGGAAGCACCATTTTTGCACCGGTATCCGCACACACAGGAGAAGGCATTGACAATCTTCTGGAAATGATTCTTCTGACTGCAGAGGTTGGGGAATTAAAGGCAAATCCAAACAGAAGAGCCAGAGGTCTGGTTATTGAAGCAGAGCTGGATAAAGGAAAAGGCCCTGTGGCAACCATTCTGGTACAGAAAGGTACCCTTCGTGTGGGAGACTTTATTGCAGCAGGCGCAAGTTCAGGTAAAGTCCGTGCCATGATTGACGATAAGGGAAGAAAGGTAAAAGAAGCAGGTCCTTCCACTCCAGTGGAAATTCTGGGACTCAGCGATGTGCCAAATGCAGGAGAAATCCTGGTGGTGACAGAAAACGACAAGGAAGCCAAAAACTTTGCGGCAACCTTTGTTTCTGAAAATAAAAACCGTCTGCTGGAAGAAACCAAGGCAAAAATGTCTCTGGACGATCTGTTCAGCCAGATTCAGGCAGGCAATTTAAAAGAACTGCCGATTATTGTAAAAGCAGACGTACAGGGTTCTGTAGAAGCCGTAAAACAGAGTCTGGTAAAACTTTCCAACGAAGAGGTTGTGGTAAAAGTTATCCACGGCGGTGTTGGTTCCATTACCGAATCCGACGTAACCCTGGCCAGCGCATCCAATGCCATTATCATTGGTTTTAACGTGCGTCCGGACGCTACGGCCAAATCTGTGGCAGAGCAGGAAGGTGTGGATTTGCGTCTGTACCGCGTTATCTACCAGGCTATTGAGGATGTAGAGGCAGCTATGAAGGGTATGTTAGACCCTGTATTTGAAGAAAAAGTCATCGGACACGCAGAAGTGCGTCAGATATTCAAGGCTTCCGGTGTGGGCAACATCGCAGGTTCTTATGTGCTGGACGGTATTTTCCAGAGAAACTGCAAGGTTCGTATCACCAGAGAGGGCGAGCAGATTTTTGAAGGTGCGCTGGCGTCTCTGAAGCGTTTTAAAGATGATGTGAAGGAAGTCAAAGCAGGCTATGAATGTGGTCTGGTATTTGAAGATTTCAACGATATTAAAGAAGAAGACAAAGTAGAAGCATATATTATGGTGGAAGTTCCGAGATAGGCTGCCAGACAGCAAAGGGCTGGAAACTTTCGCCGGAACAGGAAGTAGAATATGAGAAAAAACAGTATTAAAAATACCCGGGTAAATGCAGAAGTACAGCATGAGCTGGCGAATTTAATCCGGGAAGGAATCAAAGACCCGCGCATCCACCCCATGACCTCTGTGACAGCGGTAGAGGTGGCGCCGGATTTAAAAACCTGCAGAGCCTATATCAGTGTTCTGGGAGACGGAGAAGCGAAGAAAAATACCATTGCAGGCTTAAAGAGCGCAGAAGGTTATATCCGCAGACAGCTTGCAAAACGTATTAATCTTAGAAATACTCCGGAAATCCGTTTTATTCTGGACGAATCCATTGAATATGGAGTTACCATGTCGAAACTCATTGATGAGGTGACCGGACATGCGGGTGAACAGGAGGTTTTGGAAGATGGAGAAGATAACCAGTGAATTAACGGGAATCCGCACAGCAGCCATTGCCGGACATGTACGTCCGGATGGTGACTGCGTGGGGGCCTGCATGGGATTGTATTTATATCTGAAAGAGAATTACCCGGAAATCGAAACCGATATTTATCTGGAGTCCCCAAAGGAAAGTCTGCTGTTTCTGCAGGGAACAGAGGAGATCAAGACTGCTTATACAGAAGAAAAAATCTATGATGTGTTTTTCGTGCTGGATACCAGTGTGAAAAATCGTATGGGCGTGGCTCTGGAGGCATTTGAGGCAGCCAAAAAAACCATTTGCATTGACCATCATATCAGTAATAAAGGGTTTGCAGAAATCAATGTGATTCAGCCGGAGGCCAGTTCTGCTTCTGAGGTTTTGTATACACTTCTGGAAAAGGAAAAAGTGACAAAGCCAGTGGCAGAAGCCCTGTATACAGGCATTGCCAATGACACAGGGGTTTTTCAGTATTCCTGTACTTCGCCTCAAACGATGCGGATTGCCGCGGAATTAATGGAAAAGGGAATTGATTTTTCTAAAATCGTAGATAAATCTTTTTATGAAAAAACTTATATACAGAATCAGATTCTGGGAAGATGCCTGATGGAAAGCCTTCTGGTTTTAGATGGACAGTGTATCATTGGCGTTGTTCGCAGAAAGGATATGGATTTTTATCATGTAGAGCCAAAGGATTTGGACGGCATTGTACAGCAGCTTCGTGTAACCGCAGGTGTTGAAGTGGCCGTGTTCCTGTATGAACAGAAGGTACAGGAATTTAAAGTCAGCCTTCGTTCAAACGGAAAGGTGGACGTCAATGAAGTGGCTTCTTATTTTGGCGGAGGCGGTCATGTTATGGCAGCAGGCTGTACGCTTCAGGGGTCTGCTTATGATGTTATCAATAATCTGCTGCGCTGCATAGAAAAGCGGCTGCCGGAAAGATGTGAGAGCAAATGATAAACGGAATTATCAACGTGTATAAGGAAAAGGGATATACTTCCCATGATGTGGTTGCCAGACTTCGTGGAATTCTGCACCAGAAAAAAATCGGACATACAGGAACACTGGACCCAGACGCAGAGGGAGTGCTTCCCGTTTGTCTGGGAAAAGGAACTAAGCTGTGCGGGCTGCTGACGGATAAGCGTAAAACATATGAAGCGGTTCTGCATTTGGGTCTGGATACCGATACACAGGATATTTCGGGCGTTGTAAAGCGGGAGTGCGAGGTGCGTGTTTCGCAGGAGGAAGTACGGGCTTGCATGGAAAGCTTTGTGGGAGAACAGATGCAGATTCCTCCCATGTATTCCGCGCTGAAGGTCAAGGGAAAGAAGCTGTATGAACTGGCAAGAGAAGGCATTGAAGTGGAACGGCAGCCACGACCCGTCACTTTTTATGAAATTCGTATTCTGTCTATGGAACTGCCTTTTGTCCGATTCTCTGTTACCTGCTCCAAAGGAACTTACATACGGACATTATGTCATGATATAGGGGAAAAACTGGGCTGCATGGGCTGTATGGAAAGTCTGCTGCGTACCAGAGTAGACCGGTTTGACATTCAGGACAGTCTGAAACTGTCTGCGATTGAAGAAAAAAAAATCCAGGGAAAGCTGGAGGAAGCAATTGTTTCAGTGGAAGAAATGTTTGCAGACTATCCTGCTTTTTATGCGGCAGAAACTTTTACAAAAATGCTGAAAAACGGCAATGCCATTCCGGCAGAAAAGCCGGAACATACAGGCAGGGTGCGTATGTATACAGAAACAGGAATCTTTGTGGGACTTTATGAGTGGCAGGAAGTAAAAGGACAGTATAAGCCGGTGACGATTTTTTCTTCCCCTGAAGACTTTCATTCTGCCGGGGCTTTACAGAAAACGACGTGAAGGAGCAGTTATGATTTATACAACAGAAATTCCTCATTTGGAACAGGGAGTACGAAGCGCCGTGACGCTGGGAAAATTTGATGGACTGCACAGAGGGCACCAGAAGCTGATTCACTGCATTAGTGAAAAACGCAGAGAAGACTGCCGGGCTGTGGTCTTTACTTTTGATGTTTCTCCCCGCTCTTATATATTGAAAGTTCCTCCTAAATTTCTGCTTACCTATGAAGAGAGGCGGGAGCTTGCCGAAGAAAGAGGGGTAGATATTCTGGCGGAGTGTCCCTTCACAGAGGAACTGATGCACATGGAGCCGGAACAGTTTGTAAAAGAATATCTGGTAGAGCGGCTGCATGCAGAATATCTGGCTGTAGGTCCGGATTTTCGTTTTGGACACAAGCGGGAGGGAAATCCTCAAATGCTGCAGAAGCTTGGAAAAGAGTACGGATTTACTGTGGAAATTGTGGAAAAGGAAAAAGATGGTTCCAGAGATATCAGCAGTACGTATATCCGGGAAGAACTGGAAAAGGGAAATATGGAAAAAGTCAATGGGCTTTTGGGATATACCTATTTTACCAGAGGCGAGATTGTCCATGGAAGACAGCTTGGAAGAACTATCGGTGTTCCTACCGCCAATCTGATTCCGCCGGAAATCAAGAAGCTTCCACCCAATGGGGTCTATATTACCAAATCTCTGATAAACGGGAAAATTTATGAGGGTATCACCAACGTAGGGTATAAACCTACGGTGCGGGAAAATTTCCTGGGAGTGGAAACCTATCTTTTCTGCTGCAATGAAAATTTGTACGGGCAGGAAGCGGAAGTTCGCTTTTATCAGTATCTGCGCCCGGAAAAGAAATTTGATTCTCTGGAAGATTTGAAAAAGCAGCTCAACCAGGATGTAGAAACAGGTCGAGCGTTTTTTCAAAAATGATATGGACAAGTATGGAAATTTCGCTTATGATAGAAGAAGGATTTTTAAGAAATTTTTTACATAACAGTCCTAAACGAGTGCAGAATGTAGTACAGAGTACAAACCAAAATCATAAAAAGCGTATAATATACAAAAGATAAGCCTGAGGAACGCAAACCTTGGGCTTTTTTCATTTCATAAAAATAAAAAAGGAGTATGTTATGCGGAAAAAGGAAAATAGGGAAAGTATTCAAAAAGGGAAAGACGGTAAAGAAAGCAGAAAAACATATAAAAAAAGTATGCTGGCAGCAGGTTTCCTGGCTGTAGGAATGTTTATGGGAAGTACAGAGGTTTTGGCAATGCCCCAGGAGGGAGAAGAACGGGTGGCATATGCAAAGGTCAATACCTGTCTGAATATCCGTACCGGAGCGGGAACAGAGTATGGAGTGTCTGCACAGCTTCCCAAGGAAGGTTGCTGCAAGGTACTGGAAGATGCGGGAGATTGGTGCCGTATTATATCAGACGGAATTGAAGGATATGTGTTTAAAGACTATCTGATTACGGGAGTTACACAGAAAGAATATCTGGCGCTGACTCAGAAGAAGGAGCCTGTGTATGCATATAGGATTTCACGTCAAGCTACAGACGGTCAGCAGGCAGAGGCTCAGGCAGCAAAAACTTCCGCAGAAATCAGCGGAAAAGGTGAAATGGTTGCTGCATATGCCCTGCAGTTTGTGGGAAATCCCTATGTATGGGGAGGGACAAGTCTTACAAACGGAGCGGACTGTTCCGGGTTTGTCCAGAGCGTATATCAGAATTTTGGGGTTTCTCTTCCCCGAGTGGCGGCGGATCAGGCGCAGGCAGGGACAAAGATTGCGGTAGAGGAGGCCCAGCCGGGAGATTTGATTTTTTATGCAGATGGAGGCAGTATTTATCATGTGGTTTTGTACATTGGAAACGGCCAGGTGGTGCATGCCAGCAGCGCGGCTACGGGAATTAAGGTGTCAAATGTATATTGGGAAAATGCGGTATGGGCGGTAAGGGTACTTTCCGGTTCCTGAAAAAGCAGAAGGAAATATAAAAATGAGTTTGTGCAATATCACTTTTTGCAAACGTAAAATACAGATATATTTTTTGTCGAATTGTGAATGCTTGCGGATGGATTTTTTCAGAACTCCATGGTAGTATTATATACAGAAATATTTTACAAAAGAGAAATCCTTGCATAGGACGACAAGAAAAAATACAAGGAGGCTCTTATTATGACAGATAGTCAGAAATTGGATTTGCTCTTAGAGCAGATGAGTGAATTCAGAAAAGAACTGGGGGGACTGAGGGAAGACGTCAACGAATTGAAGACAGATGTGGCACAGCTTAAAACAGACGTGGCGCAGTTGAAGGAGGATGTCAGCGAATTGAAAGAGAGGGTATCCTCTCTGGAAGGCAGAATGAGCGTCGTAGAAGCAACTTTGAAGGAAACGAGAGTAGAACTGGAAAATTTTACGAACAGAGCCATTTCCATTCTGGCAGAAAATCACCTGTCTTTAATGGAAAAACTGAATCATTCTATAAAAGCGGCAGATACGAACAGCGTTTACGAAGTAAAGGTGGAATATCTTACCGAGAGGGTGAATAAACTGGAACGGGCTTTTGTGCAGGCCGGCTATAAGATTGCATAGAAAAAGCGAAAGTTTTGTCTTTACATTCCTCTGGGTATATGCTATACTCAAAACGTTGAAGACAGCCGTGGTTCAGAAGCAGGAATCTCCAACCGCTCCTTAATCACAGGCGATAAATGAAAAATATGGAGGACAACAAACATGATTTCTAAAGAAAAGAAACAGGCTATTATGGCAGAATACGCAAGAACACCAGGCGATACAGGTTCACCGGAAGTACAGGTAGCTGTACTGACAGCAAGAATTCAGGAACTTACAGAGCACCTGAAAGTGAACCATAAAGACCATCATTCCAGAAGAGGTCTTCTGAAAATGGTAGGTCAGAGACGTGGATTACTTGCATATCTGAAGAAAACTGATATTGAAAGATACCGTGCTTTAATCGAGCGTTTGGGTCTTAGAAAATAATCAGAACCAGAAGACGGGGCGGGAGGATTCCCGCCCTGTTTTTACCGTAAGAAGCGAAATGAAACAGCACAAGAAATTTTGATGCCGAGACCACTGAAAAGTGCATTTACAGACCGGGAAATGTGTTTTTTAGTTGTTTCGGACAGAAATTGCTGTGAGAAATGAAAAGGAGAAAAAATATGTATAAGAGTTTTTCAATGGAACTGGCAGGAAGAACCCTGACCGTAGACATCGGACGTGTTGCAAAACAGGCCAATGGCGCAGCATTTATGCGTTATGGGGATACCACGGTATTATCTACTGCAACCGCGTCTGACAAACCAAGAGAAGGAATTGACTTCTTCCCATTAAGTGTAGAGTATGAAGAAAAAATGTACGCGGTAGGCAAAATTCCGGGAGGATTTAACAAAAGAGAGGGAAAAGCAAGTGAACATGCGATTCTGACTTCCCGTGTTATTGACCGTCCTATGCGTCCTCTGTTTCCAAAGGATTACAGAAATGACGTAACCTTAAATAACATGGTTATGGCTGTGGACACAGAATGCAATCCGGAAGTCGTAGCTATGCTGGGGTCTTCTATTGCGACCTGTATTTCGGACATTCCTTTTGACGGACCATGTGCGGCTACACAGATGGGTATGGTAAACGGGGAACTGGTGGTAAATCCGTCTCTGGCTCAGAAAGAAATCTCTGATTTACAGCTTACGGTTGCGTCTACCAGAGAAAAAGTTATCATGATAGAAGCCGGTGCAAATGAAATTCCGGAAGCAAAAATGATTGAGGCAATTTTCAAAGCCCACGAAGTAAATCAGGAAATCATTGCATTTATTGATAAAATTGTTGCAGAATGCGGAAAAGAAAAACACACTTATGAAAGCTGTGCAGTTCCGGAAGAACTGTTTGCAGCTATAAAAGAGATTGTAACTCCGGAAGAAATGGAAAAAGCAGTCTTTACAGATGAAAAGCAGGTGAGAGAAGAAAACATCCGCGCGATTACAGAAAAACTGGAAGAGGCTTTTGCAGACAACGAAGAATGGCTGGCTGTACTGAGCGAAGCTGTTTACCAGTACCAGAAGAAAACCGTCCGCAAAATGATTTTAAAAGACCACAAACGTCCGGATGGAAGAGCTATTACACAGATTCGTCCTTTGGCAGCAGAAGTGGATTTGATTCCGAGAGTACATGGCTCCGCGATGTTTACCAGAGGCCAGACTCAGATTTGTACCGTTACCACGCTGGCTCCATTGTCAGAAGCACAGAGACTGGATGGCTTAGATGAATTTGAAGTAAGCAAACGCTATATGCACCACTATAATTTCCCGTCCTACTCTGTAGGTGAGACAAAGCCGTCCAGAGGACCGGGACGCCGTGAAATCGGACACGGAGCTTTGGCAGAAAGAGCATTGGTGCCGGTGATTCCAAGCGTAGAAGAATTCCCGTATGCAATCCGTACAGTATCTGAAACTTTTGAATCCAACGGTTCTACTTCTCAGGCAAGTATCTGTGCATCTACCATGTCCTTAATGGCAGCAGGTGTGCCGATTAAGAAACCGGTGGCAGGTATTTCCTGTGGTCTGGTAACAGGGGAAACCGATGACGACTATCTGGTACTGACAGATATTCAGGGACTGGAAGACTTTTTCGGAGATATGGACTTTAAGGTAGCCGGTACGCATGACGGTATCACAGCCATTCAGATGGATATTAAGATTCATGGTCTGACAAGGCAGATTATTGAAGAAGCCATTGCCAGAACAAAAGAGGCCAGAGAATACATTCTGACAGAAGTTATGGAAAAATGTATTGCAGAGCCGAGAAACGCCGTAAGCAAATATGCACCTAAGATTGTGCAGATTCAGATTGACCCGGAAAAAATCGGTGATGTGGTAGGTCAGAGAGGCAAGACTATCAATGCGATTATCGACGAGACAGGTGTGAAAATTGACATTGATGACAGCGGTGCAGTATCTGTATGTGGTACGGACCAGGCTATGATGGATAAAGCTGTAAAATATATCCAGACCATTACCACAGATTTTGAAGAAGGTCAGATTTTCACAGGAAAGGTTATCAGCATTAAAGAATTCGGTGCGTTCCTGGAATTTGCACCAGGCAAAGAGGGTATGGTTCACATTTCCAAAATTGCAAAAGAAAGAATCAACAAGGTAGAAGATGTGCTTTCTCTGGGTGATGTTGTGAAAGTAGTATGCCTTGGAAAAGATAAAATGGGACGTATCAGCTTCAGCATGAAAGATGTTCCGGAAGAGGCATAAAAACTGTGAAAACAGGTGGATACAGAAATGAACAGAAGGGGCGGCACGAAGAGAGTGCGCCCCTTTTTGGACTTCACGGGAAGTATTGCGGCATTCTGTATGGGAGGTGAAAATATGGGCAGAAAACGAATGGGGATTTTTATGCTGCTTCTGTTATTGGGAGCGTCAGGCTGCGGCCAGAAGGAAGAGGCACATCTTTCGGAAGCGGAAGAAGAGAAAACGGCTCAGGAACATCCGGCGGGATGGAAAAAACGTATTGACAGAGAGGGGACAGAAAGCGGAGTAAAAGCAGAGGATAAAGGGGTTTATCTGTGCAAAGACTCTGATAAACAAATGTTAGAAGACACAGAACTCACCTCTCCTTCTGTCTATAGGAAGGACTTCCTGGAGGACAAGGTAGACGGATATAATCCCAACTGGTATAATCTTGCTGTCAATGAAATATATGCCCGCCATGGATATGCTTTTCAGACGGAAAGTATCCGACAGTATTTTGAAGCGCAGCCCTGGTACGAGGCGAGCACAGAGCCGGAGGATTTTCAGGAAAGTAATCTCAATGACTTTGAGAAGGAAAATATACAAAAGCTTTTAAAAGGGAAAGAAACGCACAAAAGAGATGAGATTTCAGCGGAAGGGAATACTTATACGATTACCAGTAACACAACCTACGAGCCTGTTTTCCGAGATTATACTTTTACTTTCCAGGTGCCCCAGGAATGGCTGGCAGAGGGATACAGCATTACAGCCTGTGATACTTCCAGTGATTCCACTTATTGGGTGATTGCAAAGGATTGGAAAAAAGAAGCTGCAATCCTTAACATCATACCCATGGAGCATTTCGAGGGGAATCTTTCGGGACAGGAAATTCTGTGGAAAGACCATGTCTGCATGCTATCTGTAGATGCAGATAGTGCAGATGAGAAATTGACAGCCGGGATTGAGAAAATAAAAGAAACCATCAACAGAGTACAGAGGTGAAGATTCATGCGTTATCACAATATTACAAAAGATGATATGTTAAACGGGGACGGCCTTCGGGTGGTACTGTGGGTGGCAGGCTGCGACCACGGCTGTAAAGGCTGCCAGAACCCGGTGACCTGGGATCCCAACGGCGGCCTGGTTTTTGATGAGGCTGCAAAGCAGGAAATTTTTGAGCAAATGGAGAAGAGCTACATTGCGGGGATTACTTTTTCCGGCGGAGACCCTCTGCATTGGAGAAATGTGGAAGAAGTTACGGCTTTTGCAAAGGAATTGAAAGAAAAATATCCCCAAAAGACCATATGGCTGTATACCGGATTTTTGTGGGAAGAAATACAGGATTTAGAAGTTCTGAACAATCTGGATGTTTTGGTAGACGGAGAGTTTATTGAGGCTCAGAAAGATATTTCCCTGAAATGGAAGGGCAGTGCAAATCAGAGAGTGATTGATGTGCCCCGGACCTTAGAGGCGGGTAAGATTGTATTGCATGCATAGGAGGACAACATGAAGAGAATTGCAAAATTTCATAAAGTAAGCGAAAAACAGTTTGCAGAAGGATGGAGAGATTCTTTTGGCGCGGCGAGCGAAGAAGAGATTCAGAAGATTTATGAGAACATCCGGCTGCCCAAAAGAGCTACAGCGGGAAGCGCTGGCTATGACTTTTTCAGTCCCCTGGACTTTGAACTGAAGCCAGGAGAAACTATAAAAATTCCTACTGGAATCCGGGCTGAAATGGAGTGCGGCTGGGTGCTGAAGATTTATCCCAGAAGCGGTCTGGGCTTTAAGTACCGCCTGCAGTTAAACAACACTGTGGGAATTATTGACAGCGATTATTTCTATTCGGATAATGAAGGCCATATTTTTATTAAAATTACCAATGATTCCAATGAAGAAAAAACGGTGCAGGTAGCGGCAGGAACGGGATTTGCACAGGGGATTTTTCTGGAGTACGGCATTACGGAGGACGATGACACAGAAGCAGTGCGAAACGGCGGCTTTGGCAGCACTACAGGGAAACGCTGAGAAAGCAGAGATAATATGCAGGAGAGGAAAACTCTTGCATATTATTTTTTTTTGTGCTAAAATACTTTGAAATACAAAATAATTGAAAATCATAGCAGTTTTAAAGAAACAATACGCTGCTTGCAGGAGGATAAGATGAAGGTTGAACCGAAAATTCGAGAATTTATCTGTACCACAGCTCACCCAGAGGGCTGCAGGGAGTATGTGAGAAGACAGATTGCTTATGTAAGAAGCCAGGAAAGAAAGAAAGGCAGAAAACAGGAGCCAAAAAAGGTGCTGGTAATAGGCGCTTCCACAGGATACGGTCTGGCCAGCCGGATTACAGCCGGGTTTGGCTGTGGGGCGGCAACCATAGGTATTATGTTTGAAAAGCCGTCAAACGGCAAAAGAACAGCTACACCGGGCTGGTACAATACGGCTGCTTATGAAGAGGAAGCGCAAAAAGCGGGACTTTATGCGAAATCCATTAATGGCGATGCTTTTTCAAAAGCTGTAAAGGAGGAGACGATTGCCCTGATTAAAAGAGACTGGGGAAAAGCAGATATGGTGATTTACAGTCTGGCGGCGCCCAGAAGAACCGATACACAGGGGAAGACTTGGGTATCGGCTCTAAAGACAACAGGGAAGCCTTTTACAGAAAAAAGTATGGATTTGCGGAATCATACCATTGTCACAAAAACGGTAGAACCTGCTGCAGAGGAAGAAGTGGAAGGCACGAAAAAGGTTATGGGGGGAGAGGACTGGCTGGATTGGATAAAGGCTTTAAAAGTAGCAGATGTATTGGAAGACAATGCCCTGACTGTAGCTTATTCCTACATTGGACCAAGGCTCACATATCCCATTTATTATGACGGAACCATTGGACAGGCCAAGCGTCATCTGGAAAAAACGGCCCGTGTGATTCGGGAGGAATTTCCGGACGTAAGGGCGCTTATTTCCGTAAACAAAGCCTTGGTGACTCAGGCAAGCGCAGCGATTCCCATTGTACCGCTGTATTTTGCTGTTCTTTATGGTGTGATGAAGGAAGCACATACCCATGAGGGATGTATCGAACAGATGGTGAGGCTGTTTAGGGAAAAGTTACTGGAGGAAAATCCGCCCACAGATGAGGCGGGCAGAATTCGTATGGATGACTGGGAACTGGAAGAACATATCCAGAGCCGGGTGTGGGAAATATGGGAACAGGTTACCACGGAAAATGTAGAAAACCTTGCCGATATTCAAGGATACTGGGAGGATTTTTATCATATGTTTGGGTTTGGATTTGAGAATGTGGACTATGAAAAAGATGTGGAAATCGAGATTGGCATTCCCAGCATAAATTTTGCTGAATAAAGAGAGAAGAGGCTGTCAATATGCACGAAGTGCGACAGCCTCGGTTTTGTATGAAAAAGATTATTCTTCTGTTTCTGCGGCCAACTCTTCTTCACTTTTCAGGTTTGCAATGAAGTCATGGAAGGCTTCTGCTGCAGCCATATATTCATCTTCTCTTTCAATATTGCTTACAACAGGAGTATTGCCTTCTTCTGCATAACGGAAGAGGTAAGTTTCTCCGTCTGTATTTTTGCCGTCTTTGTTCAGAGGAACAAGGGCAATGTATTCGCCAAAGCCTTCTACCGGAAAGGTTGTCAGCACGGCACATTCCAGGACAGAATCGTCATCCAGGGTCAGTTTGATAGTAGGATTCGGAACCTTCGGAATGCTGCCCTGGCTGCTGCCGCCTGCGCTGGAGCAGTTGGCGGTACAGGATGCACAGTCGCTGGGATTGCAGGAATCCAGATTGGTTGTATAAGTTTCTTCGCTCATAATTAGCCTCCTCGTATGTGATATCTGCTCATATTTTAACAGATGGACCGAGGGAATGCAACCACAGAAAGGATTTGCAATTTTGCCATAGGACAAGTATAATGAAAATGTCTATGTTAAGAAAAGAGGGGAAAGAACGTTGAAAAAAGGTACATCACATCTGCTGAAACGGGCGGAACATTTTAAAACTATTCTCACGGCAGAAGGATTTCTGGTGGGTATCGTTGCCGGACTGGTTGTGCTTTTGTACCGGGTGCTTCTGGAGTACGCGGGCAGGGGAATGAATCTTGTTCTGGAATATGCCCGGAAATATCCCGCTCTTTTAGGAGGCTGGTTTCTGGCACTGTTTGTTCTGGCCTGTATTGTAGGCAAACTGGTGAAGTTTGAACCCATGATTTCCGGCAGCGGTATTCCTCAGGTAGAGGGAGAAATGATGGGAAAACTGGACCAGGTATGGTGGAAGGTACTTCCGGCCAAGTTTCTGGGCGGTTTTCTGTCCCTGTTTTCCGGTCTTTCTCTGGGAAGAGAAGGTCCGTCTATTCAGATTGGAGCCATGGCGGGAAAGGCAGTTTCCAAAGCGTTAAAAAGAGAAAAGACGGAGGAGCGGTACCTGCTGACCTGCGGCGCCAGCGCCGGACTTGCGGCAGCCTTTCACGCTCCGCTTGCAGGGGTTCTGTTTTCTCTGGAAGAAATACATAAAAATTTTTCTGTATCTGTACTGGTATCTGTTATGACAGCTTCCATTACTGCAGACTACATATCCGGCGAATTTCTGGGATTTACTTCTGTGTTTCAGTTTGATATCGGACAGGAAGTGGCACCCCGGTATTACTGGCATATTGTGATTCTGGGAGTCTTGCTGGGCGTTATGGGGGCTTTTTATAATAAGATGACCATATGGGTGCAGGGGCTGTATTTTAAGGCAAAAGGGCTGAATGAAACCACAAGACTTCTGATTCCTTTTTTGCTGGCAGGCGTTCTGGGGCTTTTGCTGCCGGAGGTATTGGGCAGCGGTCATGGACTTATTGATATGGCGGCACGGGGGAATATGGTATTGCAATCCCTTGCAGTGCTGTTTGCAGTAAAATTTTTGTTTTCCCTTATCTGCTTTGGTTCCGGGGCGCCGGGCGGTATTTTCTTTCCGCTTCTGGTACTGGGGGCTTTGCTCGGAGGCATGTACAGCACCTTTGCCGTGAAATATATGGGACTGGAGGCTTCTTATATCAGCAATTTTGTGCTTTTGGCTATGGCCGGGTATTTTACAGCCATTGTAAGAGCGCCGATTACAGGAATTATCCTGATTTTTGAGATGACGGGGCAGGTTAGCCAAATGTTATCCATGTCACTGGTATCTATTGTAGCTTATCTGGTAGCTTCCGGACTGAAATCGGAACCTATTTACGAAAGCCTTCTGGATTCTCTTTTAAGAAGAAGAGGCCAGCAGGTGCCGGAAAAGACAGGAGGCAAAATTCTCCAGGAATTTATTATCTGCCATGGAAGTCCGCTGCATAAGCAGCAGATACAGCAGATTAACTGGGCGGGCGACTGCCTGCTTGTGGCCGTAAAGCGAAACGGTACAGAATTGATTCCCAAAGGAAAAACCATGCTGCAGGCCGGCGATGTTTTGGTGACGTTGACAGATGAAGCCCATGCAGCGCCAGTTTATGATTATATGAAAAAAATGTGTGCAGAAAAGGAATCTTTGCATTCATGAGGCAGAGAAATGAGGTGACGGCATGAACAGCAAAAGGATAGAGACAGAAGAAAAAATACAGGCAGTACCGGGAATCCCATGCCGCCCGGGTATAGAAAGAAAAGGGAGAACTTACGTATTTACGGCAGAGGTATTCCCGGAAAGCAAGGCAGAACTGTTGCTGTATGAGCGAAAAGACGGAGAAAAAATCCTTACTGTATTTCCTTTTCCGGAGGAAAGCAGACAGGGTAATCTGCTTTCACTTCAAGTTACAGGACTGACGGGCACAGAAGTCTGGTATAATTTCCGTATAGACGGAGTTGTGCGGCAAGACCCTTACGCACAGAGCCTCTGTCATATGCCGGACTTTGGAAAAGCGGGAGAAGAAGAACCTTGCTGCAGATATAAAGAAGATAAATTTGTATGGACAGACAGGGAATTTCGGCCAAAAACTCTGTCAGATACTATTTTATATAAGGTACAGGTGCGCAGTTTTACCATGCACAGAAGTTCCAAAGTGAAGAAAAAAGGCACATTCGCAGGTCTGGAGGAAAAGATTCCCTATCTGCAGGAACTGGGAGTTACCAGTGTGCTTTTAATGCCTGCTTATGAGTATCGGGAGCGTATGGGATTACAGACCAGAAGCAAAAAATATTCCTGCGCGCCGAAGCAGGAGAAGGAGGATGTCTGGCGGGTAAACTGTTGGGGCTATACGGGGGAGGCCTGTTACTTTGCTCCAAAGGCGGCATTTTCCGCCACGGCCAGCCCGGTGAAAGAATTTAAACATCTGGTAAATGCCCTTCACAGCGCCAATCTGGAATGCCTCATGGAATTTTATTTTGAAAAGGAGACAGCGCCCTCCACGATACTGGATATTCTGCGCTACTGGAAAACCGAGTACCATGTGGATGGATTTCACCTTATGGGAGAAGACATTCCCCAGGCCTTGTTTATGAAAGACGCGCTTCTGGCGGGAAGCAAACTGTTTTTTCACGATGTGGATGGAGAGACCATTCTGAACCGGGAAAAGCCTTTTTATAAAGGGGCGGCAGAATACAATGAAGGATTTCTCTACTGTATGCGCCGTCTTCTGAAGGGAGAAGAGGGCATGATGGAGGAGTTCATGTTCCGCAGCAAAAGAAATCCCCTTTGCAGCGGCGTCATTAATTATGTGGCAGACCAGGACGGGTTCACCATGATGGATATGGTATCTTATGAGGAGCGGCACAATGAGGCAAACAAAGAAAACAATCAGGACGGTATCGAATACAACTGTACCTGGAACTGCGGAGCGGAAGGCCCTACCAGGAAACAAAGTATTCGGAAGCTGCGGCTGCAGCAGCTGAAAAATGCCTTTGCACTTCTTTTGTCTGCCCAGGGGACGCCGCTGATTTATCAGGGAGATGAATGGGGCAATACCCAGAAGGGAAACAACAATGTCTGGTGTCAGGACAATGAATTGGGCTGGATAGACTGGAGCGGCATACAGCGCAGCGAGCCGATTTTTACCTTTGTGAAAAAAGCCATTGCCATTAGGAAAGAAAACAGCGTTTTTCATATGGACGAAGAGCCAAGAGGTATAGATTACCAGGCGCTTGGGTATCCTGATATTTCTTATCACGGCAATCAGGCCTGGTATGTTCCTAAGGAAAAAAGCCTTCGCTGTCTGGGTGTGATGTACTGCGGAGATTACTGCGGGCAGGAACGGGAGTTTTTGTTTTTGGCGGTAAATTTCCACTGGGTGGCTCATGAAATTGCACTTCCGGGCATACCGGGAGAAATTATCTGGAACATGGTTATGCGGACAGACCAGGAAGAGAACGGAGGGGTCCATAAAGCAGAGGATAAGACCCTGCTGGTTCCTCCCAGGACAATTATGATTTTAAAAGGAAAGCAGGACGAAAAGACATGCGGAGCTGGGAACATTTTAAGACGATTACAAGGCACAAGCTTTTAGTGATGAAATATTGCTTTAAAATAGGACTTTACAAACAGGGGCTTCTTCACGATTTGTCCAAGTATTCCTGGACAGAGTTTTCCGTGGGTTGTAAATATTATCAGGGCAATCGGAGTCCCAACAATGCAGAGCGGGAAGCAACCGGGCTCTCCACCTCCTGGATACACCATTATGGGAGGAACAAGCATCATTTTGAACACTGGGTAGATTATGGCATTGACTGCAATACCGTTATCCGGGGCGTGCCCATGCCGCGGAAATACATTGCAGAAATGGTTATGGACCGCATTAGCGCCTCCCGGAATTATCATCCGGATACGTATACAGACGAGGCGCCTTTGCAGTATTTTCTGGCCAGCAAGGAAAAACTGTGGTTTGTCCATGAGGACACCAACCGGGATTTGGAACAGCTGCTTCGCATGCTGGCGGAAAAAGGCGAAAAGGAAACACTGAAATATATTAAGCATGTATATCTGAAAGGAATGTAAGGATTTATGAATATACAGATATCACAGGTACTGGAACGTATGAAGGAGTATTGGGATACAATTCCACAGCAGTATATGGTGGTGATTTATCTTGCGGGGGCAGTTTTTGCACTTTTGAACTGTTTCATGGGCTATCGGCTTCGCAAAGTCTGGGGCTGTATCCTGGGAATTCTGGCAGGAGCCGGAGGCGGCGGAGCTGCAGGATACTATTTCCTGCAGGACAAAGTGATGGCTCTGGTCTGCGGTGCGGCAGGAGCTTTGATTTTTGGGCTTCTGGCCTGGCTGCTTTATAAGTTCGGCGTTTTTTTCATGTGTACCGGGCTGGTTTACGCTCTGATACTCACCTTCTTTGAGGATGCATCTCTGACCCAGCATATCATTGCACTGGTGGCAGGCGTTTTTGCAGGAACGCTGGCTCTGGGATATGAAAAGCAGATGGTTATCGGAATTACGGCAGTCTGCGGCGGTATTGGAGGGATTCATCTGCTCTTTGCCATGATGGCAAAAAATACAGGCGGGGAGTTGGTGCTGGGCATCATACTGGCTGTTATC
Source organism: Blautia sp. HCN-20427 (assembly GCF_037890365.1). Lineage (NCBI taxonomy): Bacteria > Bacillati > Bacillota > Clostridia > Lachnospirales > Lachnospiraceae > Blautia > Blautia sp. HCN-20427. The sequence goes on from NZ_JBBKBX010000002.1 coordinate 138,444, forward strand.
GGAGCTGCAGTACAGGCAGCGCCGCTGATGAAAGGAGAGGACTGGGAAGCAAAAGTATTTCACCTTCCTTCCGGCAGCAGGAAGAAGAGAGGCGGACTTCCCACAGGAAGGAAGAAGAAAGTTGTAAAGAAAACGAAAGTAGTTCAGAAAGGTTCCGCAAAGAAAACGGCAAAGGACAAGGCGCTTGAAAAACGGAGAAGTATTTTTACGGATGATGATTATGATGACGGAGATTATGACAGCGATTATCAGCCGCCGGAAGAAGAAGCTACAGACAGAGGTGACAGGGAAGACCTTGACAGAACTCAGGAGTACCAGGTGGGACAGCGGCAGTACGAGCCAAGGGAAAAGCAGCAGATACCTTATATGGGAAGCGGAATCGGTATTGATTTGGATGATTTGAACCGGGAGTTATCTCAGGAAATTAAAAAGATATACAAGGACGACAGCCAGTGAGGGGGTCGTCCTTTTTTTAACATTTTTCAGAGAAGATAAGAGAGGAACGTAAGAAGGGGAAAAGAATTGACAAAAGACAGAAAGAAAGGTATACTGAATACAATAGTTTGAAATACAAAATATTTGAAATAGAAATAAAATAACAGAAAGAAAGGAAAAAACATGGCAGAACAGAGAACAGGAAGAATTACAGGAACAGGAAGCTGTGTTCCGGATTTATGTATCACAAATGAAAGGCTTTCGGAACTGGTGGATACCAGCGATGCATGGATTTACAGCCGTACCGGGATACACAGGCGCAGGATTGCAGTAGATGAAACCGTAGCAGATTTGGCGGCAGAAGCAGCCCAAAAAGCCATGGAAAATGCGAAAATTTTGCCGGAGGAGATTGACCTTCTGCTGGTAGCTACCTGCTCTGGAGAAATGCTCTTTCCGGGAACTGCGTGTCAGGTGCAGGCACGTATCGGAGCTGTCCGTGCGGCAGCCTTTGATATGAATGCGGCATGCTCAGGGTTTCTCTTTGCCCTGGGCACAGCCTGGGCCTATTTAAAAAGCGGGCTTTATGAAAAGATTCTTGTGATTGGGGCAGAGAAGCTGTCCAGGCTGCTGGACTGGGAGGACCGCAGCACCTGTGTGCTCTTTGGAGATGGGGCAGGGGCTGTAGTGTTGGAAGCAGACGGGAAAGGTATTGTGGGAATGGTACAGCATGCAGACGGCAGCAGAGGACAAGTGCTGACCTGCCCGGAAGGCCATAAAGCAGCTGAGAACAGCAGCAGTCTGGAAATGGAAGGGCAGGAGGTCTTTAAATTTGCCGTGAAAAAGGTGCCCCAGTGTATCGAAGAAGTATTGGCACAGAACGGCACGGCAAAAGAAGACATCCGGTATTATATTCTCCATCAGGCGAACAGCCGGATTCTTTCTGGTGCGGCAAAGCGGCTGCAGGAGCCGGAGGAAAAGTTTCCCATGAACATGGAGGAGTATGGAAATACCTCTGCGGCCAGTATTCCTCTTTTGCTGGATGAACTGAACCGGGAGGGAAAACTGCAGAGAGGGGATAAGCTGGTGCTTTCCGGATTTGGAGCAGGGCTTACCTGGGGAGCCCTGTTACTGGAGTGGTAATAGTAAAAGGCCGCTGCACAAAACCGGATGGATTTCGTGCGGCAGCCTTTTTGCAGCTTGCATATGGTTTAGTTCAGGCAGTTTTTCATTTCTTCGTATGTTCCGTGTGCTTCAATGTTTTCTACAATGGCAGCAACTTCTGCTTCAAATCCCGGGATTTCGGTTAAATCCTTGCCCCAGAATTCTGTGTTGGTGCAGACTGCATGTACCAGGTCTTTTGCGCTGTCTTCTTTGTGTGCGTAGTAGAATTCCAGTACGGCCCGGTCATCGGAAATCGTGTAAGTATCCCCGTTTGGACGCTTTGCTACAAGTCCTGCGTCGGTCAGTTCGGTTCCGCGGTAGAAGGAGATGTAGAATGCAAAGGAAGCTGTAATGCATTTCGGCAGCTTGTTAAATTTGCTTACATAACCTTCTAAGGACGGCATAACGCGGGCTCTCCACTTGGAAGTAGAGTTCAGGGAAATGGACATCAGCGCGTGGTCAATGAACGGGTTTTTGAAACGCTCTGTGACAGCAGCAGCGAAGTCCTTGCAGTCTTCCTCAGAAAGAGACAGGGTTGGAATGATTTCATCGTAAATGGTCTTGTTCATGAAGTTTAAGATTGTTTCATCATGCATACAGTCTCTTACAATATCCTGTCCTGCCAGGTAAGCGCCTAAAACCATGGAAGTGTGAGCGCCGTTTAAGATACGGACTTTTCTCTGTTTGTATGGTTTGTGGTCGTCTGTAATCAGTACAGGAAGTCCTGCTTCGGCAAATGGAAGTTCTTTTTTCAGAGATTCCGGCCCTTCGATAACCCAGAAGCCGAAAACCTCTCCGGTGTCGATGATGTTGTCTTCGTAGCCGTTTGCTTCGTTGATGGCAGCAGCTTCATTTCTTGGGAATCCGGTTACAATACGGTCTACTAAAGTAGAGCAGAAGATGTTTTCGGTTTTAATCCAGCGAATGAAATCTTCGCCCAGGTTCCACTGCTGTGCATAGGTGAGCACACATTTTTCCAGCTCTTTTCCGTTGTTGTCAATGAGTTCGCAGGCCAGAATCACAAAGCCTTTTCCGGCTTCTTTTCCGAATTTTTCAAATCTGTGGTATAAGAACTGAGTCAGCTTTGCAGGATAGCTGGCCGGCGGTGTGTCTGTAAACTGGCAGGAGGGGTCATAGGAAATACCTGCTTCTGTGGTGTTGCAGGTGATGTAGCGCAGTTCCGGATTTTCTGCACAGGCCATAACTGCTTCGTAGTCACTGTAAACATTTAAGCAGCGGCTGACACAGGAAATGACGCGCTTGTCATTTACTTTCTGTCCGTTTTCAAAACCTCTTAAATACAAGGTATACAGACCTTCCTGTTCATTGATGACATCAGCCAGGTTAAAACCGCCATGGTTGGCGATTGGCTGTACCAGAACGACCTTGCTGTTAAAACCTGCTTTTTCGTTCATCATGTCAATAAAGTAGTCCACAAAAGCACGAAGAAAGTTGCCTTCTCCGAACTGCAGTACCCGTTCCGGTGCGTCTTTTAACAGGTATCCGTTGTAACCCTGTTCTTCCAGTGTCTGATAGTTTAATTTTTTCATGGTGTTTTCCTCCTGAATTAAAATTTTTATTAAAGAGTGACTCCCTGCTTAAAAATAGCCATATCGTGGAAGCCTGCTTTTTCTGATTTTACTTCTTCTCCGGAAGCAACGGCTGTGACATAATCGAAAAGCTGATTGCTCAGTTCGGCCAGAGAAGTTCCTTCTACCATGGTGCCGCAGTTGAAATCAATCCAGTTATTTTTATGACCGTAGAGGTTGGAATTGCTGGAGATTTTTACAGTAGGTACCGGAGATGCAAAAGGGGTTCCCCTTCCTGTGGTAAAGAGGACAATGTGTGCGCCGGAAGCAGCCAGTGCGGTAGAAGCTACCAAATCATTGCCCGGTGCGCTTAACAGGTTCAAGCCTTTTTCTTTTACCGGCTCCCCGTAGGAAAGGACGCCTCTTACAGGGGCAGAGCCGGATTTCTGGGTACAGCCCATGGACTTGTCCTCTAAAGTAGAGATACCGCCCTTTTTATTCCCCGGAGAGGGATTTTCGTAAATGGTCTGCTTGTGGCTGGTGAAATAGTTCTTAAAGTCATTAATCAGATGTACGGTTTTGTCAAAGAGTTCTTCGTTTTCACAGCGGTTCATGAGAAGCGTTTCTGCGCCGAACATTTCCGGAACCTCTGTGAGAATGGTGGTGCCTCCTTTGGATATCAGCAAGTCGGAGAAAGCGCCCACGACCGGGTTGGCCGTGATACCGGACAGTCCGTCTGAGCCGCCGCACTTCATGCCGATAATCAGTTCGCTGCAGCTAATAGGTTCTCTTTGCGCCTTTCCTGCGTAGGCAGCCAGTTCCTCCATCAACTTTAAGGCTTCGGCGATTTCGTCTTCACATTCCTGAGCCACCAGAAATTTTACCCGGTTTTCATCGTAAGGACCGATGAATTTTTTCAGTTCATCAATGTTGCTGTTTTCACAGCCAAGTCCCAGCACCAGCACACCGCCTGCATTGGGGTGGTTGATAAGGTCTGCCAGAATCTGGCGGGTGTTGTCCTGGTCATCCCCCATCTGGGAACAGCCGTAAGGATGAGGGAAGGCAGCAATGGCCTCAATGCTTCCCTGCACAAGGCTCTGGGCTTTTCTTTCAATGGCAGTAGCCACATTGTTGACACAGCCTACAGTAGGGATAATCCAGAGTTCGTTGCGTACGCCTGCCTTGCCGTCTGCACGGCGGTATCCCTGGAAGAACCGTTCTTCGGTAGGAGTAAGGACTGCGTCCTGTTTCTCATATTTATAAGTAAGCAAATCTCCCAGTCCCGTCTTCATATTGTGCACATGAATCCAGGAGCCGGCTTTTACCGCCTCTTTGGTAATCCCAATAGGATAGCCGTATTTGATAACCGGCTGATTTTCAGACAAATCTTCCAGAGCAAATTTGTGTCCCTGAGGAATATCCTCTGTGAGAATCAGTGTCTGATTTTCAATAGTAACTTCTGTTCCTGCCGCTAACGGACAAAGGGCAACTGCAACCTTGTCGGCAGGATGAATTTTGATATATTTCTGCATTTATATTCCTCCTAAAAATATACAAAGCCAGAAATGTAAGGGCTTACATTTAATGTACTGCCGAATCTCGAAAACGTCAATATGAATCTTATAAAAAAACAAAAAATATTAAAATTGCATAAAAAAACGCGTGTAAAATTGTAAAAAATTACAATGATAAAGGTTTTGCATTTTCTATAAAGGTTCGGTATAATAAAAAACAAGATGTAAGGGCTTACATCAAAATCCCGCAAAAAGCGGGAAAAAGAAAGTAGGAATTGTATGAACATCTATGATATTGCCAGGCTTGCAGATGTTTCTATCGCAACGGTTTCCAGGGTCGTCAATGACAGCCCAAAAGTCAGCGAAAAAACAAAGCAGAAAGTGCGGGCAGTCATGGAGGAACAGAATTACACACCTAATGTATTTGCCCGGGGACTTGGACTGAATTCCATGAAAACAGTGGGCATTGTCTGCCCCGATGTGTCAGATGCCTATATGGCAGAATCGGTGGCTTACTTGGAGAAAAGCTTCCGAAACTATGGGTATGACTGTATTCTTTATTGCAGCGGTTATGAATATGAAAGCAAAGTAAAGTCTGTGCAGATGATACTCCGGAAAAAAATTGACGCGCTGGTACTGGTGGGCTCCCACTATGCAGGAGACGGAGGCGAAGAAGACATACGTTATTTAAGCGAAGCTGCAGAGAAAGCTCCGGTTTTTTTAATTAATGGGTATATCCGCTGCCCGGGTGTGTACTGTGTACTGTCTGAAAATTATCAGATTATGTATGACACTGTCTGCGCACTGACAGAGGCGGGCAGACAGCGGATATTGTTTCTCTATGATTCCCATTCTTACAGTGCTACACAGAAACTTTCAGGATATGAAGACGCACTGAGGGACAATGGTCTTCCCGTTGTGGAGGAACTGAAAATTTTTACGGAAAATAAAATAGCCACGGTCAGGGAAAACTTATTATCAAAAGAGGGACTTTCTTTTGATGCAGTGGTAGCTACGGATGACGGGCTTGCGGTGGGTGCATTGAAATATGCAAACAAAAAGCAGCTTCGGGTGCCGGAAGATGTGAATATCGTTGGGTTCAACAATTCAGAACTTGCCGTGTGCTGCGAGCCGGAATTGACTTCTGTAGACAGCCGCAGCGATGCGCTGTGCAAAACAGCCGCAGATTCGCTCATGCAGCTTCTGGAAGGCAAATCCATACGGCATAAGCGTTCTATCAGATGTCATCTGATAAAACGGGGAACAACAAATTTCTAAAACAGAAACAAAAGGAAGGGACAAGGAAGAATGAAAGGTTTAAAAAGAATTTTAGCAGCAGCTCTTTGTGTTACCGTAATTGCGGGCATGTCCGGCTGTGCTTCTTCCGTGACAGGAGGAAAGAGAATTATCCGTATTTCTCATGCACAGTCTGAAACCCACCCGGAACATCTGGGTCTTTTGAAATTTAAAGAGTATGTAGAAGAAAATCTGGGTGATAAGTATGAAGTACAGATTTTCCCAAATGAACTTCTGGGTTCTGCGCAGAAAGCCATTGAACTGACACAGACAGGCGCCATTGACTTCGTAGTGGCAGGTACTGCAAACCTGGAAACCTTTGCAGATGTATATGAGGTTTTCAGTATGCCATATCTGTTTACTTCAGAGGATGCCTATCATGAAGTTATGAATGATACAGATTATATGAACCAGGTGTATGCTTCTACAGACGAAGCCGGATTCCGCGTACTGACCTGGTACAATGCAGGAACCCGTAACTTCTATGCAACAAAGCCAATCCATACACCGGATGACCTGAAAGGCCTGAAAATCCGTGTACAGCAGTCACCAGCCAGTGTAAATATGGCCAAAGCCTTTGGTGCTGCCGCTTCTCCAATGAGTTTTGGTGAAGTTTATACAGCCATTCAGCAGGGTGTTATTGACGGCGCGGAGAACAACGAACTGGCTCTGACTAACAACAAACACGGAGAAGTTGCCAAATACTTCTCTTACAATAAGCATCAGATGGTGCCGGATATGTTAATCGGAAACCTGAAATTCTTAAACAGCTTAAGCGACGAAGAAAGAGAAGTTTTTGAGGAAGCTGCCAGACTGTCTACAGAAGTAGAACTGGAGGAATGGGATGTACAGGTAGAAGAGGCAAAGAAAATTGCCCAGGACGACATGGGTGTGGAATTTATTGATGTGGACATTCAGCAGTTTAAAGACAAAGTAGCCGGTGTGCAGGACGAGATGCTTAAGGAAAATCCGGACATTCAGGATTTGTATGACCACATTCAGGAAATCAACGCGAAATACACAGATAAGGAGGCAGAGTAATGAACGTATTGCATAAAATCCGTAAAGGAATCGACCTGGTATTAAGCTGGGTCTGTGCAGCTCTGTTTGCACTGATGGTAATTGTGGGAACGTATCAGATTGTAGTTCGCTATTTTTTCAATAGCCCAAGTACTGTGTCAGAGGAACTTCTGACTTACAGCTTTACCTGGATGGCGCTTCTGGCTTCCGCTTACGTATTCGGGAAAAGAGACCATATGCGTATGGGATTTATTGCAGACAAATTAACAGGAACACCGAGAAAAGTGCTGGAAATCATAATTGAGATTCTGGTTATGTTTTTGGCAGGCAGTGTTATGGTGTACGGCGGCTGGAATATTATGGGGCTGACCATGACACAGGTGACTGCTTCTTTAGGGGTTCCTATGGGTGTTATCTATACGGTCGTTCCTCTTTCCGGTATTCTGATTGTCATCTACTCTATACTGAATATTGTAGATTTGGCTGCAGGATATGAAAGAGAACAGAGAGAAGTAAAGGAATAAGAGGGAGGAGAAGTATATGAATACAGCAATTATTTCAGGTCTGATTATTTTGGTCTTGCTGGTTATCATGCTGGTTGCCGGTGTGCCCATCGCCGTTGCGTTGGGAATTTCTTCCGTGTGTGCAATTCTTCCGGTTATGGATACCAGTGTTGCAGTTTTAACAGGAGCCCAGAGAATTTTTTCCGGTATCTCCGTATTCAGTTTGCTGGCCATTCCGTTTTTTATTCTGGCCGGAAACATTATGAACAAGGGCGGTATTGCAGTCCGTCTGATTAATCTTGCAAAACTGGTGACAGGACGTACACCAGGTGCTCTGGCACAGACAAACGTTCTGGCTAACATGTTGTTCGGTGCGATTTCCGGTTCCGGTACAGCGGCTGCTTCTGCTATGGGTTCTATTATCGGACCGATTGAAAAAGATGAGGGGTATGACCCGAACTTTTCCACAGCAGCCAACATTGCAACAGCGCCTACAGGACTTCTGATTCCTCCAAGTAACGTTATGATTACCTTTTCTTTGGTGAGTGGAGGAACTTCGGTGGCAGCCCTTTTCATGGCAGGCTATATTCCCGGTATTCTTTGGGGCCTGGCTTGTATGATTGTTATTTATTTTATTGCCAAGAAGAGAAATTACAGAAGCAAACAGAAGTTTACATTTAAAGAAGCCATGAACATTATTTTTCAGGCACTTCCATGTCTGCTGTTGATTATTATTGTAATCGGTGGTATTATTGCTGGTGTATTTACAGCGACAGAAGGTTCTGTGGTTGCGGTTGTATACAGCTTATTGTTATCCTTGTTTGGATACAAATCCATTAAATTAAAAGATATTCCGGCTCTGTTAAAAGACAGTGCGGAGATGACAGGTATCATTATTTTCCTGATTGGTGTGTCCAGCATTATGTCCTGGGTTATGGCCTTTACCAATATCCCGACTCTGGTTTCCAACGGACTTTTAGCTATCAGTGACAGCAAGATTGTGATTCTTCTGATGATTAATATTATCCTGCTGATTGTAGGTACTTTTATGGATATGACACCGGCGTGTCTGATTTTCACACCGATTTTCCTTCCGGTTTGTACCGCACTGGGCATGAATACCATTCACTTTGGTATTATGCTGATTTTCAACCTGTGTATCGGAACCATTACACCTCCGGTTGGAACAACTTTGTTTGTAGGTGTAAAGGTAGGTAACGTTAAGATTGAAACCGTATTCAAACAGCTTCTGGTATACTTTGCCGCAATCTTTGTGGTACTGATGCTGGTAACTTATATCCCTCAGCTGAGTCTGTGGCTGCCTGGCCTTATGGGATATGTCTAAAATAAATTTATAAGGAGGCTGTTCATATGAAAGCATTTATGGACAAAGATTTTTTACTCAGTACAGAGACAGCACAGGAATTGTATCATAATTTCGCAGCGCAGGTTCCTGTACTGGACTATCACTGCCATATCAATCCTCAGGAAATCGCTGAGGACAGAAAGTTTGAGAACATTACACAGGTATGGCTTGGAGGCGACCATTACAAATGGCGTCAGATGCGTTCCAATGGTGTGGACGAATACTATATCACCGGAGACGCACCGGACAGAGAAAAATTTCAGAAATGGGCGGAAACTTTGGAAAAAGCTATCGGAAATCCGCTGTTTCACTGGAGTCACCTGGAACTGCAGAGATACTTTGGCTACACCGGTGTATTAAACGGAGAAACCGCAGAAGAAGTGTGGAACCTGTGCAATGCCAAATTGCAGGACGATTCCATGAGTGTAAGAAACCTGATTAAACAGTCAAATGTAACATTGCTTTGCACTACAGATGACCCCATTGATGATTTGAAATGGCACAAGGTTATCAAAGAAGATGAAACTTTTGATGTACAGGTGCTGCCTGCATGGAGACCGGACAAGGCTACCAATGTGGAAAAACCGGATTTCGTAGAATACCTTGGCAAACTGTCCCAGGTTTCCGGTGTGGAAATCAAAACGTTTGCAGACTTAAAAGAAGCCATTGCAAAGAGAATGGAATACTTTGACAGCATGGGCTGTTCTATTTCTGACCATGGTCTGGACTATGTCATGTATGCACCGGCCAGTGACGAAGAAGTAGAAAGAATTTTTGCAGACCGTCTGGCAGGAAAAGAAATCACAAAAGAAGATGCAGCAAAATACAAAACTGCATTTATGCTGTTCCTGGCAGGAAAATATGAAGAAATGAACTGGGTAATGCAGTTACACTATGGCTGTAAGAGAGATAACAACAAAGCTATGTACGCAAAACTCGGCCCGGATACGGGATTCGACTGTATCAGCAACTTTGCACCGGGCGAACAGCTTGCAGACTTCTTAAACGCAGTCAATGAAGCAAAAAACCTGCCAAAAACGATTTTATACAGCTTAAATCCGGGAGATGACGAATTAATCGGAACGATTCTGGGCTGCTTCCAGAACAGCGATGCTATCGGAAAAATTCAGCAGGGTTCTGCATGGTGGTTCAACGACAACAAAACAGGTATGATGAAGCAGATGACTTCTTTAGCAAATCTGGGTCTTCTGGGCAACTTCATCGGTATGCTGACTGATTCCAGAAGTTTCCTGTCTTACCCAAGACATGAGTACTTCAGAAGAATTATGTGCGAGCTTATCGGCGGCTGGGTAGAAAACGGAGAATATCCAAAGGATATGAAGAATCTGGAGAAAATTGTCAAAGGAATTTCCTATAATAATGCAGTGCGTTACTTCGGATTTGATTTGGAAACAAAATAAAAGACCTCAAAAGGGAAACTGTTTTGCGGCAGTTTCCCTTTTTTGTCGAAAGGGAAAGCATTTTTTTCTGGTATTTTGGAACAATGTATGCTAATATAAGACGAATATTAAAAAGTAAGGGAGAAAAACTGTGGAAAATCGTAAAATTATCCAAGTGGAAGAGAAAGTACCGCCAAAACTTTTGATTCCATTGAGCATTCAGCATATGTTTGCCATGTTTGGTGCGTCTGTGCTGGTTCCGTTTATTTTTGGCATTAATCCAGCCATTGTATTGTTTATGAATGGTGTGGGAACTCTGCTTTTCATTTTGATTACAAAAGGAAAAGCACCGGCCTACCTGGGCTCCAGCTTTGCTTTTATCGCTCCGGCCAGCATTGTTATCAGCAAGTTTGGTTACGAATATGCCCTGGGCGGTTTCGTGGCTGTGGGATTCTGCGGCTGTATCCTGGCACTGGTTATTTACAAATTCGGTTCGGACTGGATTGATGTGGTATTGCCTCCTGCGGCTATGGGGCCGGTGGTTGCCCTGATTGGTCTGGAGTTGTCCTCTACGGCAGCCAGCAATGCAGGGATGTTGGACGAGAAACTGAAAAGCGGCAATGTCATTGTCTTTCTGGTAACGCTGGGTGTAGCCGTGTTTGGCTCTGTGGTATTTCGGAAATTCCTTTCTGTTATTCCTATCCTCATTGCTATTATTGCCGGTTATGTTGCAGCCATTGCCTGCGGTATCGTAGACTTTACTGCAGTGTCAGAGGCTTCTCTTTTTGCATTGCCGAATTTCAGCACACCGAAGTTTGACATGCAGGCCATTGTCATTATCCTTCCGGTGATTCTGGTTGTAACTTCCGAGCATATCGGACACCAGATTGTAACAGGAAAAATCGTGGGAAGAGATTTGCTGAAAAATCCAGGTCTGCACCGCTCGCTGTTTGCAGATAACTTTTCTACCATGATATCCGGTTTTATCGGCTCTGTGCCCACAACCACCTATGGGGAGAATATCGGTGTTATGGCCATGACCCGTGTGTACAGCGTGTATGTTATCGGCGGAGCAGCCGTGCTTTCCATTATCTGCTCCTTTATCGGAAAGCTGACAGCGCTCATCAATACCATTCCGGGTCCGGTTATCGGAGGAATTTCCTTCCTTCTGTATGGTATGATTGGTACTTCCGGTATTCGTATTCTGGTAGACGGAAGAGTGGATTACGGCCGTTCCAGAAACCTGGCGCTTACCTCTGTAATTTTTGTCACAGGACTTTCCGGAATTACGGTGAGCATCGGAGAAATCGAATTAAGAGGCATGGTACTGGCCTGTATCGTGGGTATGGCACTGAGCCTTATCTTCTATGTACTGGATAAGCTGAAGCTGACCAATGACAGGGAAGAAGCATAAAGGTTTACTATTTATATGGAGGAAACAGAAAAGACACTTCGCGATGAGGTGTCTTTTTTCTGTGATTTTTTTGCTATTTGTCTAATTCACCCAGTTCCTTTGCTGCTGTTTCCAGATTCTCGCGAATGGAGAGAGCCTGAGGACAGACCGTTTCGCATTTGCCGCATTTTTTACACTGGTCGGCTCTTGCGGATTCTTTCATGTCTGTAAAATAAGCATGCTTTGTTTTGGCATCGTTTCCGTACATGGACCATTCGTTCCAGATACGGAAGTTCCCCGGGATATCTACGCCAAAGGGGCAGGGCATGCAGTAGGCACAGCCGGTACAGCCGTTTTTCGTTCTCTGGCGGATGGCAGCCGCCACATCAGCAACCACTTCTTTTTCCTGAAGAGAGAGAGGTGTAAAGTCTGTAAAGGTGTCCAGATTGTCTTTTACCTGCTCCATGGTGGACATACCGCTCAAAACAACCTTTACGTTTGGTTTGCTGGCCACCCAGCGAAGAGCCCAGGATGCAAGGCTGCAAAGAGGATCAAAGTCTGTAAACCGGACAGAAATTTCCTGTGGAAGAGAAGCTAAAGCGCCGCCTTTTACCGGTTCCATAATGACCAGAGGAATTCCCAGCTCTTCTGTCAGTTCATAGCCCCGGTCACCAGCCTGGATTTCTGTGTCAATGTAATTGTACTGAATCTGACAGAAATCCCAGTCTCTGTAGGTGAGAATCTTTTTAAAGGTATCAAAATCGTCATGGAAGGAGAAACCAAGAAAGCGGATTTTCCCCTGCTGTTTCATGTCCTCCAGAAATGGAATCACACCTAAATCCAGCACCTGCTGCCATTTTTCCTTGTCCAGACAGTGAATCAGATAAAAATCCACATAGTCGGTCTGGAGACGTTCTAATTGTTTGTAAAAAATTTTTTTCACGTCTTCCGATGTTTTTATATCCCACATGGGAAGTTTGGTAGCCAGATAAAAGGATTCCCTGGGGTATTTTTTCAAGGTACGTCCCAGAAAGGGTTCGCTTTCCCCGTTGTGATAGGGGTAGGCTGTGTCTATGTAGTTCACTCCGGCTTTTATAGCGGTGTCCAGAAGTTTTTGGGCTTCTTTTTCGTTAATGGTGCCATCTGTATTCTGGGGAAAGCGCATACAGCCAAATCCCAGAAGAGAGGGAGAGACTCCCAGTTTTTCAAATTTGCGATATTCCATATGTTACCTCCTCATGTGTTGTAGGTTATCGTTCTCTTTATTTTATCATTGTATGAGAAAAAAGGACAGATAGAAAAGAAAAATTGTACAGGAAAAAATAAGAAACAGGCAGATATAGGAAAAGGATATACCCGCCTGTTTTTGAAATATTTTTTAATTATTTGCTGCAGTTACAGGTATTGTCTTTGCAGGATGCCTTACAGGGCATATCAAACGCCGGATTAAAGGCATAGAAGTTGTTGGAATCCAGGTCTTCCTGAACGCTTCTTAAAACTTCACCGAAACGCTGAAAATGAACGATTTCTCTGGCGCGGAGGAATTTGATGGGGGCAATGACATCAGGGTCATCAATCAGGCGCAGAATGTTGTCGTAAGTGGTTCGAGCCTTTTGTTCTGCTGCCATATCCTCAAATAAATCCGTGATAGGGTCGCCCTTGGACTGAAATTCACAGGCGTTGAAAGGAATTCCCCCTGCCGCCTGTGGCCAGATACCTACTGTATGGTCCACATAATAGGGGGCAAAACCGGATTTTTCAATTTCTTCCATAGAGAGGTTGCGGGTAAGCTGGTGAACAATGGTGGCTACCATTTCCAAATGCCCCAATTCTTCGGTTCCGATATCCGTCAATGTTCCCATAGCTATCCGGTTGGTCATGGCGAATCGCTGGGACAGATATCGCATGGAGGCGCCCATTTCTCCGTCAGGGCCGCCATATTGGCTGATAATCACCTGCGCTGCTCTGGCATCAGGTTTTTTGATATTGATAGGAAACTGCAGTCGTTTTTCATAATTCCACATCTTTTAACACACTCCTTCCCAAGGCCAGGGCTGCATGACCCAATCCCAGCACTGTCTGCAGTTTTCGCTGTCGCTGTCCAGTGTGAGAGGACCGAAGCGGGCTGCATATTCTTTCAGAAGCTCTTTCCGGAGCGCTGTATTTTCACAAAAATAAGCCATAGCATCGTCGTCGTCCGGGTGGGTATCCAGATAAAGAGTCATGTCGTTCACTGCGAAACTGACCTGGTTAATCATAGAGAAAAGTTCCGCCTGAGAACAGGAACGGGGATTTTTCATCGTCTGACACCTCGCTTTCCGCAAAATGGTTTGCAAAGTTCCGGAAAAATAGTACCCATGGGAAATGCTTTGCATAAATCAAAAACAGTAGAGAACTGCTGGCAGGGAACATAGGCCATAGTAAGAGGCAAATGGTCCGCATGTGTGTAAATTCCTGTATTGTCTACCCGGTCTGAGCAGCCGCAGCCTGAAGAAACCGGAGCGCTTTTCCGGACAGCCTCACGGGGCATAACCCGGCAGGAACGGCAGGCATTATAATGCATTCGATAATTATCCATGATTCAAACCTTTCTGTCTATGTTTTCACAGAACAAAGAGAGAGTTCTGTTACATTCTTATTTTATGGCAATCTGGTAAAAAAGTGAGAAAAAGTATTGACTTTTTGGATAACATCCATTATAGTACAAATATAGATTAAACAAATGTTTAATTGTTAAAGAAATATTGAATGAGAAAGGAGTACTTATCATGAAAAAAACTTATAAAATCGAAGTAGACTGCGCAAACTGTGCAAATCTGATGGAGGAAGCTGCAAAGAAAACAGCCGGTGTTGCAAATGCAACGGTAAACTTCATGGCACTGAAAATGATTGTGGAGTTTGAAGAAGGCCAGGAACCGAAAAAGGTTATGAAAGAAGTTTTAAAGGCATGTAGAAAAGTAGAGCCTGACTGTGAAATTGAGTTTTAAACAAAGATGATAAGGGTGTGGGGATGCTGCGGTAAGTGCATCCCCTTCAAAATTTAAAAAAGATAAGAAATTCCTATACAAAAAAAGTAGATATGGGATATAATAAAGCGAAAGGAGAAAATTATGAGTAAAAAGCAGAAAAAAATGCTGATACGAATTGTGATTACGGCTGTGATGGTTCTTATTCTGCAGTTTATATCTGTGTCGGGTCTGCTGCAGCTGGCTTTGTATCTGGCTGCTTACCTGATAATCGGATATGATATTTTAAGAAAAGCGGGGAAGGGAATTTTAAACCGCCGGGTATTTGATGAGAACTTTCTTATGGCCATTGCCACAGTAGGAGCTTTTGCTCTGGCAATTTATTCCGGAAGCGGAGATTATAACGAAGCCATTGCGGTTATGCTGTTTTACCAGATTGGTGAATTGTTCCAGAGTTATGCAGTAGGCAAAAGCCGGAGAAATATCAGTGCACTTATGGATATCCGGCCGGATTATGCCAACATAGAGCGGGACGGGAAATTGGAAAAAACAGACCCGGACGAGGTGGCTGTAGACAGTATTATTGTGGTGCAGCCGGGAGAAAAAGTACCTCTGGACGGCATTGTTTTAGAGGGAACTTCCAGCTTAAATACCAGCGCTCTGACGGGAGAAAGTCTTCCAAGGGATGTAAAAGCGGGCGACGAGATTATCAGCGGCTGCATTAATATGACGGGCGTGCTGCGAATCAGAACCACAAAGGAATTTGAGGAATCTACAGTTTCTAAAATTCTGGAACTGGTGGAAAACTCCAGTTCACGGAAATCCAAATCCGAGAACTTTATTACCAAATTTGCCAGAGTTTATACGCCGGCTGTCTGCTATGGAGCCCTGGCTCTTGCCGTGCTTCCGCCGCTGATTCAGCTGCTGTTTCTGGGGCAGGAGGCTGCTTGGAGCATGTGGATTTACCGTGCGCTGACTTTCCTGGTTATCAGCTGTCCCTGTGCACTGGTTATCAGTATTCCGCTCAGTTTTTTTGCCGGTATCGGCGGAGCCAGTAAAGCGGGTGTACTGATTAAAGGTTCGAATTACATGGAAACACTGTCTCAGGCGAAATATGTGGTTTTTGATAAAACAGGAACTCTGACCCAGGGAGTCTTTGAGGTCACGGGAATTCATCACAATAAGATGGAAGAGGCCAAGCTTTTAGAATATGCCGCTTTGGCAGAATGTGCGTCTTCTCATCCTATCAGTAAGAGTCTTCAGAAGGCTTATGGAAAAGAAATTGACAGAAGCCGGGTAGAGGACATTCAGGAAATCAGCGGAGAAGGAATCCTGGCAAAAGTAGACAAAAGAGAAGTGGCAGCCGGAAACAGTAAGTTAATGAAACGTCTGGGAATTGCATATCGTGACTGTCACAAAGTGGGAACCATTATTCATATGGCTGTGGACGGGGCTTATGCGGGACACATTGTAATTTCCGATGTTATAAAGCCAAATGCGGAAAAAGCAGTCAAAAGGCTGAAAAAATCAGGCGTGGAAAAAACCGTTATGCTCACCGGAGATGCGAAAGCAGTAGCCGAACAGGTTGCGGAAACACTTGGGATTGATGAAGTTTACAGCGAACTTCTGCCTGCAGGAAAAGTGGAAAAGGTAGAAGAACTGTTGGCGAAGAAAGGGACAAAAGCGAAGCTGGCCTTTGTGGGAGATGGTATCAATGACGCTCCGGTGCTGACACGGGCAGATATCGGAATTGCCATGGGCGCCATGGGCTCTGATGCAGCCATTGAAGCTGCAGACGTGGTATTGATGGATGATGACCCGATGAAGATTTCAAAGGCCATCCGGATTTCCAGAAAATGTCTGGGTATTGTATACCAGAATATTGTGTTTGCCCTGGTGATTAAATTTGCCTGTCTGGGACTGGGGGCCCTGGGAATTGCCAATATGTGGTTTGCCATATTTGCTGACGTAGGCGTTATGGTGATTGCGGTACTGAATGCCATCCGGGCTCTGCGCGTGCAGAATCTTTAGTACAAAAGAGGGAGATTGAAATGAAACTAAGTGAATTACAAATCGGAAGTACGGCCACCATACTTGCCGTAGGAGGAACCGGGGCTTTGCGCCAGCACTTCCTCGATATGGGGCTGATACAGGGAACCGAGGTCACGGTTGTAAAGTATGCGCCTATGGGAGACCCCATAGAACTGCGCATACACGGCTACGAACTGACCATACGTCTGGAAGATGCCGGGAATATTGAGATTAGCAAAGCTCATGAGCCCAAAGCGGCAACGGTGAAAAAGCCGGGACCGGAAAAACATCATCCCGGATACGGAGAAGGGGGAAAATATCACGACAGAAAGCAGGAAAATCCTTTGCCGGAGAGTGAAACCCTGACCTTTGCCCTGGTGGGAAACCAGAACTGCGGAAAAACTACGCTGTTTAATCAGTTGACTGGTGCCAAGCAGCATGTGGGAAATTTTCCGGGTGTGACTGTGGACCGCAAGGACGGCATTATCCGGGGGCATGCCAACACACTGATTACGGATTTGCCGGGAATTTATTCCATGTCACCTTACAGCAGTGAGGAAATAGTTACCCGTGAATTTGTTATCGGAGAAAAGCCAAAAGGCATTATCAATATTGTGGATGCTACCAATATTGAGCGAAATCTCTATCTGACCATGCAGCTTTTGGAATTGGGATTTCCCATGGTTGTGGCATTGAATATGATGGATGAGCTGAGAGAAAACGGCGGTTCTGTCATGGTGAACGAAATGGAGGCAGCCCTTGGCGTGCCGGTGATTCCCATTTCTGCGGCAAAGGGAGAAGGCATTGAAGAATTAATCCGCCATGCCATTCATGTGGCGAAATACCAGGAAAAGCCTTTGAAGATGGATTTTTGCAGCAAAGAAGAAGGGATTCACCGGGGAATTCATGCCGTCATGCACCTGATTGAGGACCATGCCGGACAGGCAGGTATTCCCGTCCGGTTTGCGGCCAGTAAGGTAATGGAGGGAGACGGTAAGCTGTTGGAACAGCTGCATCTTACCGAGCAGGAGAAAAATCTTCTGGAAGATATTGCCAGACAGACGGAAGTAGAAACAGGTATGGATCGCGCGGCTGCTGTGGCGCAAATGCGGTTTAGCTACATTGAGGATGTGTGCAGCGGAACCATCATCAAGCCCAAGGAAAGCAAGGAGCGTATCCGAAGCCGGAAAATGGACCATTTCCTCACCGGAAAATATACAGGAATCCCTGCTTTTATTGGCATTATGGGAATTGTGTTCTGGCTTACTTTTAATGTCATTGGTGCATTTTTGCAGGGCCTTTTGGAAAATGGAATCACAGCCCTGACTGAGCTGGCGGATAAGGCTATGACAGCAGCTCATGTGAACAGTGTGATACATTCCCTTATAATTGACGGTATTTTCAACGGTGTGGGCAGTGTGCTCAGCTTCCTGCCTATTATTGTGACCTTGTTTTTCTTTCTGTCTATTCTGGAGGACAGCGGTTATATGGCAAGGGTGGCCTTTATTATGGATAAACTGCTGCGTAAGCTGGGGCTTTCCGGCAGAAGTATTGTTCCCATGCTCATTGGATTCGGATGTACTGTACCGGGCGTTATGGCCAGCCGGACTCTTCCTTCCGAGAGGGACAGAAAGATGACCATTTTGCTGACACCGTTTATGAGTTGTACGGCAAAACTTCCCATTTATGCTTTTTTCACGGCTGCCTTCTTTCCAAAGTATGAAGCGCTGGTTATGATTTGCCTGTATGTGTTTGGGATTGTTATGGGAATTGTCATGGCGCTGGTATTCAAGAAAACAGCATTTAAGGGAGAAGCTGTGCCCTTTGTTATGGAGCTTCCCAATTACCGTATGCCGGGAGCGAAAAATGTGGGACATCTTCTGTGGGATAAGGCCAAGGATTTCCTGCAGAGGGCCTTTACCGTTATTTTTGTCGCTACCATTGTCATTTGGTTTTTGCAGAATTTCGATACCGGACTGAATATGGTATCAGATTCTCAGGACAGTATTCTGGCACTGGCAGCCGGCTGGCTGGCGCCTTTGTTTGCACCGGTGGGATTTGGAGACTGGAGAGTTGTGACTGCCTTAATTTCCGGTTTCCTGGCAAAAGAAAGCGTGGTTTCCTCGCTTACTGTATTGTTCGGAAGTACCGCCGTTTTACAGAGCAGCCTGAGCATTGCCGGAGCGGCAGCCCTTCTGGTGTTCTGCCTGTTGTACACTCCCTGCGTAGCAGCCATTGCTTCGGTGAAACGCGAGCTGGGCGGCAAATGGGCAACAGCCATGGTACTGGGCCAGTGTGTGATTGCCTGGATAGCAGCCTTTGTGATTTACCAAATTGCGCTGTTGTTTTAGGGATTTTTAGAAAAAGATACTTACATAGAGAAGTGAATACAGGAGAAGCTGCCGCGTGCAAGAACTGCTATGGGACAGCTTCTTCGCTTTTATCCGAACAAATGCTCAATCAGAATTTTAAGACCAATGAGAATCAGAATGACACCTCCGGCAATTTCAGCGTATTTTCCTAATTTTCCGCCTATCCGGTTCCCCAGAAATACAGCAGCGAAGCTGATGACAAAGGTAGTGGCGGCAATAAGACAGACGGCAGGCAGAATGCTTACCTGCAGGAAGGCAAAGCTGATACCTACAGCCAGGGCGTCAATGCTGGTAGCAATGGCAAGGAGCAGCACCTCTTTTCCGGAAATGCTGTCCACGCAGGCTTCGCATTCGGCCCCGGCTTCTTTGGATTCCCGAATCATGTTAAGACCGATAAATCCCAGTAAAAAAAAGGCAATCCAGTGATCCACAGAGGTAATCAGGGCCTCAAAATGGGTGCCCACCCACCAGCCCAATAAGGGCATAAGTCCCTGAAAGAGACCGAAAGCCAGAGCCAGTAAAAAGGCATATTTTTTTACGTTTTTTTTCAGGGAGATTCCCTTGGCAAAGGAGACGGCACAGGCATCCATGGCAAGTCCCACTCCTACAAAAAATACGGCTGTTAAACTCATAATGGTTCCTCCTTTTTTCATTTCAGGTATATGGATAAGGCAGTGCGCCTGCTTCGGGCAAATAAAAAGAGACTTGTCCACACAAAATCTGCGTGGATAAGTCTCGTTATTACCCATAATTGAAAATATGAGATGTATTTCCAACTATCTGCATATAAAAGACCGGGAATAAATCCTCTGGTTTTATATACAGACCGACAAAACACAGCCAGTAAATTTTGCCGGTTACACTGCACCAGATGAAAGGTTCATCAATATGTTGATACAGTGACTTCTGACGAAGCTAACTACTCCCTTATACAACTTTAGTATCATAACGGATAAAAACATAATTGTCAATAGAAACAGCAGGAAGTTTATAATTGTATGCAGGAAATCTCCATCATTTCTTCAATCATTTTATGAAGGGTTTGTGCCTTTCTGGAAAGACTGGCGCGATAGTAAGTTTCCTTGCCGTCTCTTCGGGATTCAATCAGTCCGCTGCTGCGCAGAAGGCGAAGGTGATGAGCTACAGCAGGACTGCTCATTTCCATCATGGCAGAAATATTAATTACACATTCTTCACAATGACATAAAATCCAAAAAATGCGGATACGCGTAGGATCGCTTAACTGTTTGAAAATGGAAGATACAAGTTCAAAATTTTCTGTGGCAGGCATGTGATTTAAAAGCTGCTCTTTTGACTGTCCATGCTGATGTGGTAGTGTCGTGTGTTCCATAGTAAAATCCTCCTTACATTCTGTTATATAGTGTAACATAGATTTCCCGTTTGGAAAACACCCTTGCATAAAGCAGCCTGTTTTTGTTAAAATAAAATCAGGCAATACAAAAAGGTGATGATTTGATATTTATGAAACGCATTTTAAAGAAGACATGGGCAGTACTCAGATATAATTTAGGAAGTCTGCTTTTATTTGAAACCGGGTACAGAATTGCTTCTTTTTTTCTGGTTATGCAGCTGACCCACAGAGCAGTGAATTTTTCTTTGAAAAAACAGGAATTCAGTTATCTGACGGCGGAAAATTTTGTGCGTTTTCTCTCTTCTCCGCTGTCGATTCTGCTTTTGCTGTTTTTACTGCTGCTTATTCTTCTGCTTTTTCTGATTGAAGTTTCCAGTCTGTTGTCCGGTTTCCTCTGTTCTTATCAGAAGCAGAAAATTTATGCCAGTGATATGCTGCTTTTAGGCATTAAGAGAACTTTTGCTTTTTTGAGACACAGCCGGATATCCTGGATTTTTGGGGCGGCTCTTAGCGCACCGTTTTTCAATGCTTATTTTGTGGCCAGAGAAATTTCTTATATTCGGGTGCTGGAATTTACGGCCATTCAGATTTACAAGGCGGTAAAGCCTTCGTTTCTCCTGTATCTGGCTGTGGGCATTTTGCTTTTGATTTCTTTTCTCTGTGTTTTCACTCTGCCCTATGCCGTTCTGGAAAAGGAAAAGAACAGGCGGGCCATGCAAAGAGGCCTGGAACTGCTGCAAACACAGTGGAAAAAGACACTGTCCGGCTTTCTTGTACTCCATGTGCTGATGGCAGTCTTTATTGCGGCAGTCTATCTTGCCGCTATGGCGGTTATGACAGTCTGGGTGTTTCTCGGCGTGACCGGAGGAGAGAAGGTGACCCGGGTACTGATTTACAGCGGAGACGTGAATATGGCGCTGGGGGTCTTTGCAGGGGCTGTGCAGCTTACCGTAAGCCTGGCTTTTGTGTATGTGCTTTACGCCAGGTTTCATGTGCAGTCTAAAGAAGAAGTGGCGCTTTACCGGCTGATGGAGCACTATGCCTGGTTTTCCAAAGTGGGAAGGAGAAAGGCGGCGGCCATACTGACCGCAGTATTTGTACTGTGTGAGGGAGGATATCTGGGACTCTTGGCAGCGGGGCATGATGTTTCTCTGGATACGCTCACTGCGGATATGGGGATTACGGCTCACAGAGGCGGGGCCAGAATGGCCCCGGAAAATACCATAAGCGCCCTGGCTTATGCCATAGATGCAGGCGCAGACTGGGCGGAAATTGATGTGCAGGAGACAAAAGACGGAAAGCTGATACTCCTGCATGACGATTCCCTGAAACGGACGGCAGGGGTCAATAAAAAGGTCTGGGAGATGACACTGGCCCAGATCGAAAAGCTGGACGCAGGCTCCAGTTTTCACCAGAAATTCCGGGGAGAAAAAATCCCGACTCTGGAGGAGGTCTTAAAATTTTGCAAAGGAAGACTGGACTTAAATATAGAGATTAAGTATAATGGTAAAAACAGAGGAATTGTTCATAAGGTTGTCCGCGCAATTCGGGAAAATGGTTTTGAGGATTATTGTGTGGTGACTTCTATGAATTATGGATTCCTGGAGCAGATAAAGGAGACGGCTCCGGAAATCCGTACGGGATACATTATGACAATGACATACGGCAGCACAGCCAACATTACGGCCGCTGATTTTTTCAGCGTGAAGCACACTTATGTGACAGAGTCGTTTGTAAAAGAAGCTCATGGAATGGGGAAAGAGATTCATGCGTGGACAGTGAATTACAGGGGAGATGTCCGGCGCATGATAGATATGGGAGTGGACAATATCATTACAGACGACCCGGTTATGGTGCGGAAGGTGCAGGGCCGGGAAAGCGGCAGTCAGACCGGGTACCGGGAACTGCTGGGCTATGCCCTTGGAATTTAGCGGGAGGAAGTAAATGCCAAAAAAAGAAAAAAAGGGGAAAGTGTTCAAGGCAGAGTATTATGATTTCAATCTGGTGGCAGTCGTTATTCTGCTGATTTGCTTTGGACTGGTTATGCTTTATAGTACCAGCGCTTATACGGCGTTGGTGAAAGATAATAATGACATGGCGTATTTTGCCAAGCAGGCTATTATCAGTGCCTGCAGTATCGTAGGCGCGCTGGCAGTCTCAAAGCTGGATTACCATTTGCTGTACTATGTCAGCGGAATGATTTACTGGGTTTCTATGGGACTGATGGCTTTGGTAAAATTCAGCCCTATGGGAGTCGAGGTAAACGGCGCCAAAAGATGGCTGAATTTCGGTATCGATGCGCTGCAGTTTCAGCCTGCAGAGGTGGCAAAGATTGCGGCCATTACGTTTATTCCCTGTCTGATTATGAAGATGGGAAAAGAGGTGGCTACAAGAAAAGGCTTCTGGAAGCTCATGGCTTACGGAGGCGGCCTGGCGGCGGCAGCGTTGATTTTTACCGATAACCTGAGTACCGCCATCATCATCGGCGCTATTACCGGATTTATGATTTTCATTGCCCACCCCAATCAGAAAATGTTTCTGCGTATCATTCTGGTTCTGGCAGTGCTGCTGCTAGTGGGAAGAATTGTTCTGCAGATGACACTGGGAGATATGCAGCTGGATATGACCAATGTGGACAGCTTCCGTCTGAAGCGTGTGCTGGTATGGCTGAATCCGGAGCAGTATTCTTCTGCCGGAGGTTATCAGATTATGCAGGCCTTGTATGCCATTGGAAGCGGGGGCTTTTTTGGCAAGGGACTGGGGAACAGTGTACAGAAGCTGGGGCCTGTACCAGAGGCGCAGAATGATATGATTTTCTCCATCGTGTGCGAGGAACTGGGTGTATTCGGCGGTCTGGTTATTATTGTGCTGTTTGGCTATCTGTTGTACCGCCTGTTCTTTATTGCCCAGAATGCCAGGGATTTTTACGGTTCTTTGATGGTCAGCGGAATTATGGTGCACATTGCTTTGCAGGTTATTTTAAATATCTGCGTTGTGTTAAACTGGATACCCACCACCGGAATCACCCTTCCTTTTGTCAGTTACGGCGGTACGTCCATTGTGTTTTTGATGGCAGAGATGGGCATTGCCCTCAGCGTTTCCAGACAGATTTATTTTGGAAAATAAAAGGGTTGACAAACAGGGGCAAAGAGGATATACTTTGAACATCAAAATAATAAAGCAAACAATTCCATGGCAATGGAAAAAAATAAGTAATTTAAAGGAGACAGAAAACGATGTTAGAAAAAATGAGAGAAATTATTGCAGAACAGTTAAATTGTGATGGAGACAGCATTACCCCGGAAACTTCCTTTAAAGAAGATTTGGGAGCAGATTCTCTGGATTTATTTGAACTGGTTATGGCGCTGGAAGATGAATATTCCATTGAAATTCCTTCTGAGGAGCTGCAGGAACTGACTACCGTAGGTTCTGTAATCGAATATCTGAAAACAAAAGGTGTAGAAGAATAAAAAAAGAGGCTGCTGCATGAAGTGCAGAAGAAAATCCGGCACTTCATGGAACAGCCCATATTTTTAGGTTAATATTTTGAATAACAAAATATTTTATATACAAAGGAGTGTGCAATGGGAAAGACAGCGTTTCTATTTCCGGGACAAGGCGCCCAGTATGTAGGCATGGGCAGAGATTTTTATGAAAATATGGCGGTGTGCAGACAGGTGATGGACCTGGCCGGACAAATGGCAGGACTGGATGTGAAGAAAATCTGCTTTGAAGAAAAGGAGAAAATTCATATTACCGAATACACCCAGATTGCTATGGTGGCCGTAGAGGCAGCCATTTTGAAAGCTTTGGAAGAAGAGGGGATATTTCCGGAGGCAGCCGGAGGATTGAGCCTGGGAGAATATGGAGCTGTGCTTGCAGCCGGGGTGATGTCTCTGGAGGATGTTTTTTCTCTGGTGCGCAAGCGGGGCATTTATATGCAGGAAGCCGTTCCTTTTGGCGGGGCTATGGCAGCGGTGCTGGGACTTTCCGGGAAGCAGGTGGAAGAAATCTGTGAGGCAGAGCCGGGTATGGTGTCTGTAGCCAATTACAACTGTCCGGGACAGGTGGTGATTACCGGAGCCTCTCAGGCTGTGGAAGAAGCTGCCGAAAAGCTGAAAAAAGCAGGAGCCAGAAGAGTGCTTCCCCTACAGGTATCCGGGCCTTTTCATTCTCCCATGCTTGCGGAAGCAGAAGAAAAGTTAAGAAGCGCTTTGCAGGAAATCAAGGTGCAGAAGCCGGGGATTCCTTATACCGCCAATGTGACGGCGCAGTATGTAAGAGAGGCCGGTGAGGTGAAAGAACTTCTGGCTCGTCAGGTCTCTGCTCCGGTACGGTGGCAGCAGTGTGTGGACACCCTTCTGTCTGATGGTGTAGAGACTTTTGTAGAAGTAGGACCGGGAAAAACCCTCACCGGATTTGTGCGGAAAATAGACAAAAATGCCAGGGTACTGCAAGTGCAGACCATAGAAGATTTTCAAAATCTGGTAAATATCTGGAAAGAAAGGTAGGAAATTGGAGTGATGTTAGAAGGAAAAGTGGCATTGGTAACCGGAGGCGGCAGAGGCATTGGACGCGCCATTGCCCTAAAGCTGGCTGCATACGGGGCGGCTGTGGCGGTAAATTACTGCGGCTCTAAGGAAAAAGCGGAAGAGGTGGCAGACTTGATTTTAAAAAACGGAGGAAAAGCCAAAGTCTATGCCTGTAATGTAGCAGATTTTCAGGCTAGTAAAGAGATGACAGAGCAGGTGATAAAGGATTTTGGGGGGCTGGATATTCTGGTCAACAATGCAGGCATTACCAGGGATAATCTGCTGATGAAGATGTCAGAAGAAGAGTTCGACATGGTTCTCAATACCAATTTAAAGGGAACCTTTCACACCATGCGCCATGTGTCCCGGTATATGTTAAAGCAGAGAAAAGGAAAGATTATCAATATTTCTTCTGTGTCCGGGATTCTGGGAAATGCAGGACAGGCCAATTATGCAGCCAGCAAAGCCGGGGTTCTGGGTCTTACAAAGACAGCGGCAAGGGAGCTGGCCTCCCGGGGTATTACAGTAAATGCCATTGCGCCGGGATTTGTGGAAACCGACATGACAAAGGTGCTGAAAAAGGAAGTTCAGGAGGCAGCCTGCAGCCAGATTCCCCTGGGACATTTTGGAAAAGCAGAGGACGTGGCGGAAATGGCTGCATTTCTGGCTTCGGATAAGGCAGCTTATATTACGGGACAGGTATTTTGTGTAGACGGCGGCATGAGCATGTAGGAGGAAAAAATGAGAAGAGTAGTTATAACCGGAATGGGAGCCATTACACCTCTTGGGTTAAATGTGGAGGAATACTGGCAGGGATTAAAAGAAGGGCACACAGCCTTTGGTGAAATCACAAAGTTTGACAGCAGTGCATATAAAGTACATTTGGCAGCCGAAGTGAAAGGCTTTCAAGGAAAAGAATATATGGATTTTAAGGCGGCAAAGCGTATGGAACTTTTCTGCCAATATGCGGTGGCAGCAGCAAAAGAAGCGTTGGAACAATCGGGGCTTGATATGGAACAGGAAGATGCTTACCGGGTGGGCTGTTCCATTGGGTCCGGCATTGGAAGTCTGCAGACAGTAGAACGGGAACACCAGAAGCTTTTGGAAAAAGGGCCCAATCGTGTGAATCCCCTTATGGTGCCCATGATGATTTCCAACATGGCGGCAGGTAATGTGTCCATTCAGTTCGGACTGAAAGGCAAAAGTCTGAATGTGGTGACAGCCTGTGCATCCGGCACCCACTGTATCGGCGAAGCGTATCGGAGTATACAGGCCGGAGACGCGGAAGTAATGGTAGCAGGCGGCGCAGAATCCTGCATTACCCCGGTGGGTGTGGCAGGTTTTTCCGCCCTGACCGCCTTGTCTGTATCTGCAGACCCCAAACGCTGTTCCATTCCTTTTGACAGGGAAAGAGACGGATTTGTCATGGGCGAAGGAGCCGGAGTTCTGGTACTGGAGGAGTTGGAGCATGCCAAAAAGAGAGGGGCAACGATTCTGGCAGAAGTGTTGGGGTACGGCGCTACCAGCGATGCTTATCACATTACCTCACCCAGAGAAGACGGCGAAGGGGCAGCTAAGTGCATGGAATACGCCTTGAAAGAGGCGGGTATTCCTTTGGAAAAGATTTCTTATATCAATGCCCACGGAACTGGAACACACCACAATGATTTGTTTGAGACAAGAGCCATTAAGAAACTCTTTGGTGAGCATGCTTATGAAATGAAAGTCAATTCCACAAAATCCATGATTGGGCATCTTCTGGGTGCAGCAGGAGCTGTGGAAGCCATTGCCTGTGTAAAGGAAATACAGGAAAATTATATACATGAGACCGCAGGATGGCAGGTGCCGGATGAGGACTGTGATTTGGATTATGTAACCGGACAGGGCGTGGAAACGGAAGTGAACTATGCACTGAGTAATTCTCTGGGATTTGGCGGACACAATGCCAGCCTGCTTCTGGGCGAATATGGAAAGGACTGAAAACATGGAATTGGAGAAAATAAAAGAGCTGATTCAGGCGGTGAGCCAGTCAGATTTAACCCGCTTTTACATGGAAGATGGGAACCTGAAAATTTCCATGAAGGCAGGAAAAAAGACCGTGGTAAAAGGGGTAAAAGACCCCATACAGGAGGAAAAAGAGACAGAAGAAATTCCCTCTTTTAAGGAACAGAGAACCGTTAAGGCCCCTCTGGTGGGAACCTTTTACAATGCCCCTTCTCCCGGTGCAAAGGTCTTTGTACAGGAGGGGGACAGCGTGAAGAAAGGCCAGGTATTGGGAATCATTGAAGCCATGAAGCTGATGAATGAGATTGAGGCAGAAGAAGACGGTGTGATTGAGAGAATTCTGGTCTCCAATGCGTCCATGGTGGAGTATGGACAGCCGTTATTTGTTATGAAATAGGAGGACGTGATGAAGCTGACAACAAAGGAATTAATGGAAATGATTCCCCACAGACATCCCTTTCTTCTGGTGGATACCATAGAAGAACTGGAACCCGGTGTGCGGGCTGTGGGACGCAAATGTGTGACTTATGACGAACCCTTTTTTGCCGGACATTTCCCACAGGAACCGGTCATGCCGGGGGTGCTGCAGATAGAAGCCCTGGCCCAGACCGGAGCGGCGGCTATTTTAAGCAAGCCGGAAAATAAGGGAAAAACCGCTTATTTCGGAGGTATCCGCCAGGCAAAGTTCCGGCAGAAGGTAGTGCCGGGGGATGTGCTGACTTTAGAGGTAGAGCTTGTGAAGGTAAAAGGCCCGGTAGGCGTGGGAAAAGCCGTAGCCAGAAACCAGGAGGGCAAAATCACAGCAGCCGGAGAATTGACATTTATGATTGGATAGAGGAGTGGCAGGTATGTTTCAGAAAATCTTAATTGCAAACCGGGGAGAAATTGCAGTGCGGATTATCCGCACCTGCAGAGAAATGGGCATTTGCACGGTGGCTGTTTATTCGGAGGCTGACCGGGACGCACTTCATGCCCAGCTGGCAGATGAGGCCGTGTGTATCGGTCCGGCATCTCCTATGGAAAGTTATCTGAATATGGGAAGGATATTAAGCGCAGCCATCGCCACAAAGGCGGAAGCTATTCACCCGGGCTTTGGTTTTCTTTCGGAGAACAGCCGCTTTGCCGCCATGTGCGAGGAGTGTCACCTTGCTTTTATCGGCCCTTCTGCCCAGGTGATAGAAAAAATGGGGAATAAAGCAGAGGCCAGAAAAACCATGGTGCAGGCAGGCGTTCCGGTGGTTCCGGGGAGCAAAGAGCCGGTTTATGAAGCTGAAGAGGCTCTTTTGCAGGCAGAAAAAATCGGTTTTCCCATTATGATAAAAGCGGCTCTTGGCGGCGGCGGCAAGGGCATGCGTGTGTCTGTCTGCCGGGAAGATTTTCTGGAAAATTTCCGCATGGCACAGACGGAAACCCTGCACGCTTTTGCAGATAATGCCATGTATCTGGAGCGTTATATTGAAAAGCCCCGACATATAGAAGTACAGATTCTGGCAGATAAACAGGGACAGGTCATACAGCTTGGGGAAAGGGATTGCTCCATTCAGAGGCGGCATCAGAAACTGATTGAAGAATCTCCTTCCTGCGCTGTATCACCCAAAGTCAGAGAACAGTTGGGGGAAACGGCCTGCCGGGCAGCTCTGGCTGTGGGATATGAAAGTGCCGGAACCATCGAGTTTCTTCTGGACAAATCCGGGGAATTTTTCTTCATGGAAATGAATACCAGAATCCAGGTGGAGCACCCGGTTACAGAGTTTGTTTCCGGAGTGGATTTGATAAAAGAACAGATTCGTATTGCAGCAGGACTTCCTTTATCTGTAAAGCAGGAAGAGGTTCTTTTGCAGGGGCATGCCATAGAATGCAGAATCAATGCGGAGAATCCTGAAAATAACTTTCTGCCCTGTCCGGGAACCATTCAAAATCTTCATATTCCCGGCGGGAAAGGGGTGCGGGTGGACACGGCGGTGTATTATGGATACCGGATTCCTCCCAATTATGATTCTATGATTATGAAGGTCATTGTCCATGATAAAGACCGGGCTTCTGCCATTGCCAAAATGCGCAGTGTACTGGGAGAAGTGATTATTGAAGGGGTGGAAACCAATCTGGATTTTCAGTACGATATTCTGAATCAGAGAGACTTTGAAGAGGGAAACGTGACAACCCATTTTATAGAAGAACATTACGGAGAGAGGGGTGAAAGAACATGTCTCGACTAAAAGAATTGTTTAAGAAAACAGCCGGAATACAGGCAGAAAAAGCACAGGAAAAGAGAGAAACAGAAAGCCCCTCTGTGCCGGAAGGCCTGTGGGTTAAGTGCCCCAAATGCGGGGAACTCTTATGCAAGGAAGAGGTAGTACGGCATGCATATACCTGTCCGAAATGCGGTGGATATTTCCGCATGAAAGCCAAAACCAGGATGAAACTGGCTGCAGATGAGGGGAGTTTTACGCCCTGGTTCACAGAGATAAACGGGAAAAATCCATTGGACTATCCAGGCTATGAGGAGAAACTGGAGGAATTGAGAAACAAGACAAATCTGGATGAAGCTGTGTACATCGGGAAGGGAAAAATTGACGGCAGTCCAGTGGTTTTAGGTGCCTGTGACACACGTTTTCTTATGGGGAGTATGGGATATGCTGTGGGAGAAAAAATCGCCCTGGCCTTTGAGCGGGCTGTGCAGGAAAAGCTGCCGGTGATTCTTTTCTGCTGTTCCGGCGGCGCCCGTATGCAGGAAGGCATTGTGTCTTTGATGCAGATGGCAAAGACGGCTGCGGCCATCAAAAAGCACAGCCAGGCGGGACTTCTGTATGTTTCTGTACTGACAGACCCTACCATGGGCGGAGTGACCGCCAGTTTTGCCATGCTGGGGGACGTGATTCTGGCAGAACCCCAGGCTTTAATCGGTTTTGCAGGACCCAGAGTCATAGCCCAGACCATTGGAGAGAAGCTGCCGGAAGGTTTTCAGAGGGCAGAATTTCTTTTAGAGCATGGTATGATTGACCGGATTGTAAAGAGAGAGGAACTGCGGCAGGCCTTGTCTGCTCTGGTGAAAATTCATGAGCGCAGACAGGGATATTGTCAGTTTTTCGGTATTTCTATTCCAAAAGAAGAGAAAAGTCAGCAGGAAAACTCCGGAAAACAGGTTCAGACAGAGAACGAAAAGAGAACAGCCTGGGACAGAGTGGAAACGGCCAGAAGCAAAAAGCGGCTGACGGCTTTGGACTATATGGAAACCGTATTTGACGGCTTCTGGGAACTTCACGGAGACCGTCTTTTCGGAGATGACCCTGCCATTATGGGCGGGCTGGCTCTTTTAGACGGGCAGCCGGTGACCGTTATCGGGATTCAGAAAGGACGGACAACCAAGGAAAATCTGGCGAGAAATTTCGGTATGCCTTCTCCGGAAGGATACCGCAAAGCTCTGCGCCTTATGAAACAGGCAGAAAAATTCCAAAGGCCGGTGATTACCTTTATTGACACCCCCGGCGCCTTCTGCGGTATGGAGGCAGAAGAACGTGGACAGGGAGAGGCCATTGCCAGAAATCTGCTGGAAATGGCAGATTTGCAGGTGCCGGTGCTGTCTGTGGTAACCGGAGAGGGAGGCAGCGGCGGCGCCCTGGCTTTAGGCGTAGGAAATGAGGTTTGGATGATGGAAAATGCCACGTATTCCATCTTGTCGCCGGAAGGCTTCGCCTCTATTCTCTGGAAAGACAGTAAGCGGGCGAAAGAGGCGGCAGAGGTCATGAAGGTAACTGCCAAAGACTTGCAGGAACTGGGGATAATTGAGCAGGTGATTTCCGAAGAAATTCCCGCCTGCCCGGAAAATCTCCGGGAAATAGCAGGAGAAATGAAGAAAAGAATGAAACAATTTCTGGAAAAATACAATGCCATGACACCAGAGGAACTGGCGCAGCAGCGATACGAAAGATTTCGCAGAATGTAAAGGAGAGGCTATGGAAAAAACACTGAAAATCGGATTGCTGGAAGCAAAAATTCCGGTGATACAGGGGGGGATGGGTGTGGGAATCAGCCTCTCCACCCTTGCAGGAACTGTGGCAAAAGAAGGCGGTATCGGCATGATTTCCACGGCTCAGATAGGCTGGAGAGAGCCGGATTTTAAGAAGAATCCCTTTGCTGCAAACTACCGGGCCATAAAAAAAGAAGTGCAAAAGGCGAGAGCCATAGCCCCCGGCGGGATTCTGGGTGTCAACATTATGACAGTTACCAGAAACTATGCCCAGTATGTAAGAACAGCAGTGGAGGCAGGCGTTGACCTGATAGTTTCCGGGGCCGGACTTCCTGTGGATTTGCCTGCTTATACAGAGGGAAGTCCGGTAAAAATTGCACCTGTGGTATCATCCCTGAAATCCTTTTTGGTGCTGTGCAGGCTGTGGGAGAGGAAGTATCAAAAAGTCCCGGATTTTGTAGTGGTAGAAGGACCAAAAGCGGGGGGACATCTGGGTTTTTCACAAGAAGAACTGGAAAGATTTCAGAGAGATTCCTATGATGAGGTGCTGCTTTCTATTATAGAAAAAGCCAGAGAATATGGGGAAAAAGTCGGAAGAAAAATCCCGGTTCTTGCAGCCGGAGGGATTTTTGACAAAGAAGATATGTGCCATGCGCTTGCCCTTGGGGCAGACGGAGTGCAGGTGGGAACCCGCTTTGTTGCCACAGAGGAATGTGATGCGCCCAAAGCTTATAAAGAGGCTTATATACAGGCCCAAAAAGAAGATATCTGTATCATAAAAAGTCCGGTGGGAATGCCGGCAAGAGCCATCAGAAATCCGTTTTTGGAACAGGTAGGGAAGAATACCATGAAAATTCAGCATTGCTACCAGTGTATTTCCACCTGTAAGCAGAAAGAAATTCCTTATTGTATTACAGAAGCGTTGGTACATGCTGCAGAAGGGGATATCGAGCATGCTCTTTTATTTTGTGGGGAGAATGCGTGGAAATGTGAAAAAATAGAAAAAGTGAAGGATATTATGAAGGAATTTGCAGAGGCGGCACGAATGTAAAGGTGCCGCCTCTTTTTAAATGATAGAAAATCTGATTTTGCAAACTGGTAGATACTAAATGTAGTCTTTTGGAAACTATTGGAAAATTTTGGTATTTCGTATACTAAGAGCAGAAAATAATAACTGCAAGTTTACAAAGGAGAAATGACTGTGCAAAAGAGTTTTGGCAGAAGAATTAACAAAATCAGAAAGGAACAGGGGATTACTTCAGAAGCCCTGGCGGTTATCTGCGGCGTGAATCCAGTTTTCATCCGACAGATTGAAGGCGGTACCCGGACACCCAGTCTTCCTGTTTTTGTCCGCATTTGCAACGCACTGGAAATGTCACCGGAATATTTTTTACAGGATGAATTGAAAGAGAACCCCCATTCCTGCGACAGAGAAGAAATCATAGAATACATTTCAAAATTTACCCCTGCAGAACTGAAAATGGCAAAAAATATTATTCAGGCCATGGAAATTTCTTTTTCAGATAAGGAAGATTAGAACTTGCTATTTTTCCCGATTTTTTGTATGCTTAGTACAGACGCAATATCACAGACATGAAGGAGGAAATGAATATGAGCAAATTGGAAGAACTGGGATTTGAACTGCGCCATGTAGGTATAAACTGTGAAAACGAAGGAGAAGCCTGCAGCGTAGCAGAGCGTTTTGAAACAATTTTCGGATTTACAAAGAAAGTGGGCAACAGCTCTGTATTCGCAGGAACCGCGGTAGAGGCTATGAAAACACCGTATCTTGGAAAGAACGGACACATTGCCATCGGCACTACAGACGTAGCAGAAGCAGTGAAGTATCTGGAGAGCCAGGGCGTGGAGTTTGATATGGAAACTGCCAAATATAAGAATGAAAAAATGATTGCCGTTTATATGAAAGAGGAAATCGGCGGTTTTGCCGTACATCTAGTACAGAAATAGGAAAGAAACGGGAATTACTACTTGAAAATAGAAAGAGGTTTGAGTATAATTTTCATGGTGACGGGGTATAGGGTGAAAGCCACATACCCCTTGCTTTTTGCTATAGAGAAAGAACATGTAAAAAAGTAAAGGAGATATAGAAGATGAGTACAGTAAGAACAAGATTTGCCCCCAGTCCTACAGGAAGAATGCATGTGGGAAATTTAAGAACGGCTCTTTACGCTTACCTGATTGCAAAACACGAAGGCGGAAGTTTCATGCTGCGTATTGAGGATACAGACCAGGAACGTTTCGTAGAGGGTGCGCTGGATATTATTTACCGCACACTGGCGAAAACCGGACTGGTGCATGACGAAGGTCCGGACAAGGACGGCGGTTACGGTCCTTATGTGCAGAGTGAGAGAAATGCCCAGGGCATTTATTTAAAATATGCAAAACAGCTGATTGAGCAGGGAGATGCGTACTACTGCTTCTGTACAAAGGAGCGTCTGGAATCCCTGAAATCCCAGGTGGGTGACAAGGAAATTGCCATGTATGATAAGCACTGTCTGCATTTGAGCAAAGAGGAGGTAGAGGCAAAGCTGGCGGCAGGGGAGCCTTACGTTATCCGCTTCAACATGCCTACAGAGGGAACCACTACGTTCAGTGATGACATTTACGGAGATATTACGGTGCCGAATAATGAACTGGACGATTTGATTCTTATTAAATCAGACGGTTATCCGACTTACAACTTTGCCAATGTGATTGACGACCATTTAATGGGCATTACCCATGTGGTAAGAGGAAATGAGTACCTGTCCTCCTCCCCGAAATACAACCGTATTTATGAGGCGTTTGGCTGGGAAATCCCTACTTATGTGCACTGCCCTCTGATTACCAATGAAGAGCACAAAAAACTCAGCAAGCGTTCCGGTCATTCTTCTTACGAAGATTTGCTGGAACAGGGATTTTTGACAGAAGCGATTGTGAACTATGTAGCGCTTCTGGGTTGGTGTCCGGAAGATAACCAGGAAATCTTCTCTTTAGAGGAACTGGTGAAAGTCTTTGACTATCATCACATGAGCAAATCTCCGGCTGTTTTTGACATTCAGAAACTGAAATGGATGAACGGCGAGTACATGAAAGCCATGGATGATGAAAAATTCTATGAAATGGCTCTGCCTTATCTGAAACAGGCCATTACCAGAGAAATCGATTTGAAAAAGGTAGCGTCCATGGTGAAGACCAGAATCGAAGTTTTCCCGGATATCCCGGAATTAGTAGATTTCTTTGAGGCAGTACCGGAGTATGATAATGCCATGTACACCCATAAAAAGATGAAGACCAATCCGGAAATTTCTCTGGAGGTGCTCGCGAAGGTTCTTCCGGTTCTGGAAGCACAGGAAGACTACAGCAACGATGCTCTTTACGAACTGCTCTGCGGTTTTGCAAAGGAAAACGGATACAAAAACGGACAGATTCTCTGGCCAATCCGTACGGCACTTTCCGGCAAACAGATGACTCCGGCAGGCGCTACGGAAATCCTGGAAGTGCTTGGAAAAGAAGAAAGTCTGAAACGGATTCAGGCAGCCATTGAAAAATTAAGCTGAGATGGAGAGAAACGCAGCACAGGAAAAAGCCATTCACCACAGCAGCGGCCCTATGATGCTTCTGGCCGGGCCGGGTTCCGGTAAAACGACTACGATGATAAGGAGAATCCGGGCCCTGTTAAGTGAACAGCATATCAATCCTGCAAACATTCTGGTAGTCACCTTTACCAAGGCGGCTGCCAGAGAAATGAAAGAGCGGTTTGAAAAACTCTGTGAAAAAGAAGGAGAGCAGCAGAATTACAGGCAGGTTACCTTCGGCACCTTTCACGGGATTTTCTACGGGATTTTAAGACATGCTTACGGCCTTTCCAGAAACAATATTATCAGTGAAGAGCGCAGGTACGATATGCTCAAAGAGATTGTCTATGCTCTGCGGATAGAGACAGAGGACGAGAAGGAACTGTTTGAGGGATTGGCAGGGGAAATCAGCGAGGTGAAAAACAGCCGGATTCCTTTGGAACATTATTATTCTAAAAACTGTCCTGACGAGGTGTTCCGCCGGATTTATACAGAATATGTATCCGGCTGCAGAAAGGCAAGACTTCTGGATTTTGACGATATGCTTTTGTACTGCTATGATTTGCTGACCCAGAGACCGGACATTTTGGCAGGATGGCAGAAAAAATTTCGCTACATTCTGGTGGATGAATTTCAGGATATCAATAAACTGCAGTATGACATTGTGAAAATGCTGGCTGCCCCGGACAATAATCTGTTTATTGTAGGGGATGATGACCAGTCTATTTATGCTTTCCGCGGGGCAAAGCCGGAAATTATGATGCATTTTCCAAAGGATTTTCCCACCGTGCAGACGGAACTTCTGGCCTGTAATTACCGTTCCACAAAGCGGATTGTGGAAGCCGCAGGAAAGGTTATCGGACACAATAAAAGACGGTTTAAGAAGAAAATCCATACGGAAAATGAGGAAGGCAGGAAACCGCTTATCAAAGGCTTCGGCACGGGAAGAGAAGAGGAGCTGTACGTAAAGGACTGCATTTTAAAAGCCAGGGAGGAGGGCTGCCCTCTGGAAGAGATAGCTGTGCTTTACCGCACCAATTCCGGCGCCGGCTCCCTGGTGGAACTTCTGATGGAATACCAGATTCCCTTTCAGATGAGAGATACACTGCCGAATCTGTATGAACACTGGATTTCCGGGAATTTTATCTCTTATATGAGACTGGCTATGGGAGAGCGGAGCCGTCAGGAATTCCTCCAGGTAATGAACCGCCCCAACCGTTATATCTCCCGCAATGCACTGGAAGATTCCCAGGTGTCCTTTGAAGCTCTCCGGTGGTTCTATGAGGACAAGGAGTGGATGTGCGACCGCATCGACAAGTTTGAGGAAGACTTGAAGAAACTGAAAAATATGACCCCTTACGGAGCTGTCAATTATATCCGCCATGGTGTCGGGTATGAGGAATACTTAAAAGGCTACGCCGCATACCGGAAGCTGAAGATGGAAGACCTGTATGAAGTGATGGATGAACTGGCAGAAAGCGCCAGAGGCTACAAAACTTACGAGGACTGGTTTGCGCATATGGCAGAATACACCAGAAAATTAAAAGAACAGGCTAAAACCCAGATTTCCGGCAAAAGCGGTGTGGTGATTTCCACGCTTCACAGCATTAAGGGACTGGAATTTGACCGTGTGTTTATCATGGATGTGAATGAGGGAATCATACCTTATCACAAAGCAGTTTCTGAAAATGATATTGAGGAAGAGCGGAGGCTGTTTTATGTGGGCATGACACGGGCCAGAAAAGAACTGAGCATGCTCTATGCAAAGGAACGTCATGAAAAGAGAACAGAACCTTCCCGGTTTCTGACGGAAAGCGGGATTACAGAGCAGGAGGAGAGTGCATGAGCAGACATACATCTTCGCCCAGGGAAAGAATAAACATTTACATAGGGAATATTCGGAAACTGACCGGGGACTGTGCAGATAAGAAGCATGCGCAGAGTATCTGCGGCAGGCGCCTTCTGGCCTATGGTCTGCTGGATACAGGCTGTAGGGGAATTTTTCGGGAAAGAGCGCCTTGGGAGGAAGTTTCTGAATATTTAGAACGTATTATGCAGAGAGGAGAGCAGGGAAAACCATATTTTCCCGCTTTCCCTTCTGTATTTTTTAATATCAGCCATACCGGAGCTTATGCGGCCTGCGCGGTGGCAAAGGTGGCCTGCGGACTGGATATCCAGGAGGTTCGGGCAGTAAAGAGTGAACGGCTTTTGCAGCGGACACTTTCAGAAGAAGAATATGCCCTCGTTAAGGCTTCCGGAGAGCGCAATAGTGAATTTTGCAGACTTTGGGCCAAAAAAGAGAGCTTTTTGAAGCTGAGCGGGGAGGGGATTACCAGGGATTTGAAACATATTCCTGTGCCTGCATGGTATGAGCAGTTTGCGCCTTATGAAAATGTGGAGGGATGTATCAGCGCACAGAAAGTTTGCGGCTGTATGTACAGGGAAGTGACGGTGGAAGAATATTTAGAAAAAATTTCGTTTTTTTAATTCTGTTTCTTAGGAAAAATCTTTTATTCTTTGAAGTATGAAAAAAGATATCGAAAGGAACAGGAGAAAAAATGAAAGAAAAAACATGGAAGCATATCTGGTATGCCAGTATATTGCTGTATGCAGTTACCTTATTCTATAGTTTTGTACATAATATTCGGGCCGGGGACTGGGAGCATGTGGGCATGGCTTTTGTGGCAGTGTTGACGCCTTGTATTGTTCCGGCGGTGTTTCGGGTGTTTCGCTGGAAACCAGTGTACGAAATTTATATTCTTTCCAATGCATTTACCTACTTTGCCAGCATTTGGGGCGGTTCTTTAGACGCATACCGCTTTTGGGGATACGACAAGCTGCTTCATTTTTCCAGCGGCTGGCTGCTTTCTGCTGCTGTGGCTATGCTTTATTTTGCCATAAAGCAGACCAATGAATTTGCGGATAAGAAAGACTGCCTGATTTTTCTGATTTTTCTGAATACGGGAAATATGGCAGTAGCAGAACTGTGGGAATTTTTTGAATATGCCATGCTGGTGTTCTTTCAGAATGACTGTATTAATCACTATACCCAGGGAGTGCGGGACAGTATGAATGATATGCTCTGCGCTGCGGTAGCAGGGATTTTGCTGACTTTGTGTTTTGTGCGGTATTATAAGACCGGGAAGAAAACTTTTCTCATCTGTACTTGTGAAAAGTTTTATGAAAGGAATGTCAAAAAGCAGGAATACAAAATCTAATCCGCTCAAACCAGTCATAAATAAAGATTGTCCTCATATATTATCTTAAAGAGGTGAGGAAAGATGAATCAGACAGAGATTACACGGCTGTTTCCCCTGCGTATCCGGCAGGCGCTTCATAAGGCCTGCCCGGATATGCACCAGGTCTATGAAATCCGTCTTCGTGTTCATGGGCCGCTGATTTTGATTTATCAGGGAAAGGAATTTTTTCTGACAGAGGACGGCAGGCTTTCCCACAGGGAGGCAGAGGCTTGTATGGTCAGTCCGGGAGATATAAAGGAGACCATGGAATATATCAGCAATTATTCCATGTATGCCTTTGAAGAAGAAATCCGCCAGGGCTTTCTGACCATTCAGGGAGGACACCGGGTGGGAATTGCAGGAAAAACCATTCTGGAAGGGAACAAAATCAAAAGTGTAAAATACATATCTTATATCAATCTTCGATTATCACATCAGATAAAGGGGTGTGCAGCGCCCATACTTCCCTATGTTATAAAAAACAAAAGAATATGCCACACATTGATTATTTCACCGCCCAGATGTGGGAAAACCACTCTTTTGCGGGATTTGATCCGTCAGGTCAGCAATGGCAGCAGCTATCTGGACGGCGTCTGTGTGGGCGTGGTGGACGAACGCTCGGAAATCGGGGGCTCTTATCAGGGAATTCCACAGAATGACCTGGGAATCCGCACCGATATTCTGGACTGCTGTCCCAAGGCAGAGGGCATGATGATGCTCATACGTTCCATGTCGCCGGAGGTGGTGGCCGTAGACGAGCTGGGAGATTACGAGGATATTCATGCCATTGAATCCGTGATTCACTGCGGCTGCAGACTGTTTGCCACAGTACACGGCAGTTCTATTGAAGACATTAAGAGAAAACCATTGCTGCAGCGCCTGATGCAGGAGAAAATCTTTGAACGCTATATTATTCTGCATTATGAGAAACGGGCAGGTGAAGTGAAAGCTATTTTTGATGAAAGGGGAACCAGTCTGTACGACTGCAAGAGAAGGCAGGGTATTCTATGCTGAAAATCGCAGGGGCTGTTCTGGTAATTTTTTCCTGTTCGGCTCTGGGGTACAGCAAAAGTATCCACATGACGAGAAGGCTGCAGCAGTTAAGAGAAATCGAAAAGATGGTGTTTCTGATTCTGGGAGAAATTACTTACAGAAGGGAAGCGCTACCGGAGGCATTAGGTACGGTGGCTTACAGGCTGCCAGAGCCTTTGGCCGGCTTTTTAAAGGAGGTGTCTGAGGCTGCGGGGCAGTATCAGGGGGCGTGCTTTCAGGAAATTTTCAGAGAAAAGGCAAAAACATATCTGAGCGGCACAGCGCTGTGTCCAAAGGACCTGGAAGAATTTTTGCAGTTGGGAGCATATCTGGGATATCTGGATATTACCATGCAGAAAAATACCATTACTTTGTACCTGGAACAGTTAAAAAGGGAGATGGAAAACCTGCAGCGGGAAATGCCTGCAAAGCAGAAGCTGTACCGGAGCATGGGAACATTGGGAGGAATTTTTCTGGCAATTATGCTGCTTTGAAAATTATGCAGGGGGAGAGATGCCATGGAAGTGAGTTTATTATTCAAAATCGGTGCAGTAGGCATTCTGGTGTCTGTCCTGTGTCAGATACTGAAGCACAGCCAGAGGGAGGAGCTGGCCTTTCTCACCAGTCTGACCGGTCTTTTGCTGGTGTTGTTCTGGGTGCTGCCCTATATTTATGACCTTTTTCGCACCATAGAAGACTTATTTGCGCTGTAGGGAGGGAAATGCATGGAAGTTTTGAAGGTTGTTATGCTGGGGATGACAGGCATGCTTCTGGGAATTCTTTTAAAAGGCACAAGACCGGAGTATTCCGTGTATTTAAGCCTGGCTGCGGGAATCTGCATTTTTTCTTATATGACAGGGAAGCTGTCCTATCTGTTTTCTTCTGTACTGAAAATTCAGGAATATCTGCCGGTGGACGCACAATATCTGGAAACACTGCTGAAAATGATAGGAATTACCTATGTCAGTGAATTTGCAGCCGGAATCTGCAAAGATGCGGGGTATGGAGCCATTGCCTCTCAGATAGATATTTTTGCAAGGCTGTATATTATGGTATTGTCCATGCCGGTGCTGCTGGCGCTGATGGAAACCATTCACAGCTTTCTGGCATGAACCGGGCCGGGAAAAAACCAAGGATAAAGAGAGGGACATGCTCCGTGTGGAGAAAAAAACTGCTTCTGGCGGGAATCTGCCTGTGCGTAGGTTGGAACCTTTCCGGAAAAGAAGTTTTTGCAGCAGCGGAACAGGAGGAGCAGAAAGGGGAAGAAGAACTTTCTGAGAAACAGCAGGAAGCCCAGGAAAAACTTTTGGAAGGGCTGGAATTGGGACAAATGCAGGAGGCGGTCAATGAACTTCTGGGAGAGGAAACCTTCAACATTAGGGAAAGTCTGGCTTCCGTTCTGAAAGAAGGGCGGCTGTTTAGCAAAGAGGGAGTGAAAGAAATCGGGAAAGCTTTTTTGAAAAGTCATTTGTCTGTACAGAAGCAGACAGTAGTGCAGATTTTACTTCTGGTGCTTGCGGCCTCTCTGTTTTCTAATTTTGCCAATGCCTTTGGGAAGGGGCAGACCGGGGAAGTCAGCTTTTATGTGGTGTATCTGCTGCTTTTGGTGCTTCTTATTCATACCTTTGGCAGTATGGGAGAGGAACTTTCAAAAAGCCTGCAAGGGTTTGTCCTTTTTATGAAAGCACTGATTCCATCCTATTTTCTGGCAGTCACTGCCGCTGCAGGTTCTGCCAGCGCCATGGTGTTTTACGAAACCGTGCTGCTGGTCATTTATCTGGTACAGGCCGTGCTGCTGAAGCTGATTCTTCCGGGAATCCATGCCTATGTACTCATATCCATGATTAATTTCATCCACAAAGAGGAACTGCTTTCCCGCATGGCAGAACTCTTCAAAACTTTGCTGGAATGGGGGCTGAATGGCTGTACGGCTTTTGTTATCGGCATGCAGGTGATACAAAATATGATAAGCCCGGCAGTGGATTCCCTGAAAAGGGATATGCTGGGGAAAGCGGCAGCAGCTATTCCCGGTGTGGGAAATGCCATAGATGGTGTGACAGAGGTGGCCCTTGGCACAGCCGTGTTAATCCGAAATTCTCTGGGGGTTCTGGGCATGGCCGTGCTGCTGCTGTTGGGGCTGGTTCCTCTGGTGAGACTTGGCATTTCCACCCTGTTATATAAACTTTTGGCAGCCTTGGTGCAGCCGGTGTCCGATAAGAGGATGACCGGCTGCCTGCAGGCTATGGGGGATGGCTGCAGACTGCTTTTGCGGATGCTGTTTACAGCGGAACTGATGCTGTTGATTACCATAGCTGTTTTGACGGTTTCTTTTGCAAATCATTAGCAGGGCAAAAGCCCGGAGAGAGGGTGAAACATGGAAGCGCTGTATGCCTGGCTGGAAAGTCTGATTTGTTATTTTATTCTGCTTTTTGCAGTGATGAATTGTCTGCCTGACAACAGCTATAGAAAATACATTCAGTACTACATGGGGCTGCTGCTCATTCTGGTGGTGTTATCGCCCCTTTTGCATTTATCTGGTATGGAAGGGCAGATAGCTGCTTATACAAAAGAATTCCAGGAGGAAGCACAGGAATGGGAAGAAAAAGCAGAAACCTGGGAAAGGGAGTGGCAGGAGGAGGCAGGGATTATCGAGGGGCAGGAGGTAGTGCCATGAAAGCATGGAAAGATATGATGAAGAAAGAAAATCTGGTGGTGCTTCTTATCCTGGGACTGCTTTTGCTGGTACTGGCCCTTCCC
This sequence comes from Blautia sp. HCN-20427, assembly GCF_037890365.1. Classification (NCBI taxonomy): domain Bacteria; kingdom Bacillati; phylum Bacillota; class Clostridia; order Lachnospirales; family Lachnospiraceae; genus Blautia; species Blautia sp. HCN-20427. The sequence goes on from NZ_JBBKBX010000002.1 coordinate 179,911, forward strand.
ACGGAAAAGACAGACCGGCAAAATGCCAAAAAGGAGGTGGAAACCGCACAGACAGGTACGGCAGAAAACTGGCAGCAGGAAATGGAAAGACAGCTGCAGGAGATACTGGAACAAGTGGAAGGTGTGGGAGAAACCAGGGTCTTTCTCACTTGCCAAAGCAGCAGCAGGAAAATCGTAGAAAAGGACGAAACGGAAACGGTGTATGAAAAGGATGCAAAGGGCACGCAACAGCCTTATGTGGCTTCTGAGGAATACCCCCGGGTAACCGGTGTCCTCATTGTGGCAAAGGGTGGGGGAAATCCTGTGGTTGTGGGGAATATTCAGGCGGCAGTCGAGGCATTATTTCAGGTAGAACCCCATAAAATTAAAGTAATGAAAATGAATTAGAGGAGAATGTGCATGAAAAAAATCTTCAGGAAAAATCAGGTTATCATTACAGCCCTGGCAATCATGATTGCTGTGGCAGGGTACATCAATTATTCAGATAATCATCTGGGTATTGATAAGACGCTGAAGAAGAGTGACGCAGACACTGCCGAGACCTCCGCTGCGGATACAGACGGAATCGTAGAGGAAATCGAAAGTCTGGATTATGATATCACAGACGAGAGCGCCCTTTTAGAGGAAAACAGCAAAGCAGCAGAAGGGGAAGAGGTGCAGCCAAAGGAAGGGGAAGAAAAAGAAACGGCCAGTGCGGAAGGAGAGACAGACGTGCAGACAGAAACTCCGGGAGAAGCTGTGCTGACAGGGGCTTCCGGCTTTGTGGCAGAGGCCAAGGTCAGCAGAGAGCAGGTGCGCTCGGCCAATAAGGAAACCCTTCTGGAAATCATTAATAATGAGAACCTGGGAGAAGAACAGAAGCAGGAGGCTGTAAATTCTATGGTGAACATGACCAATCTGGCAGAGCAGGAATCCGCAGCAGAACTTCTTTTAGATGCCCAGGGCTTTGCAGATGTGGTGGTAAATCTGACGGGAGACAGTGCGGATGTCATTGTGCCTCAGGAATATATGGAGGATGCCAAAAGAGCCCAGATAGAGGATATTGTGAAGCGCAAAACCAGCGTGGCGGCAGAAAATATTGTTATCACACCATTGGATGGGGGAACACAGGAAAATGAATAGTTGTGCATAAAGCCCCTTGACACACATTTCAACGTATACTAAAATAGCGTCAGTGTGCTATATGAGAGAAGGAGGGCCAAACGTGGCTGACTATACCAAAGAAATTACAAAAAGACGTACATTTGCAATTATTTCCCATCCGGATGCCGGTAAAACAACCCTTACCGAGAAGTTTCTTCTTTACGGAGGGGCTATTAATCTTGCGGGAAGTGTAAAGGGCAAGGCAACGGCCCGCCATGCGGTTTCTGACTGGATGGAAATAGAAAAGGAAAGAGGTATTTCCGTAACCTCTTCTGTATTGCAGTTTAATTATGATGGCTATTGCATCAACATATTGGATACTCCCGGACACCAGGACTTCTCAGAGGATACCTATCGTACTCTGATGGCGGCGGATTCAGCGGTTATGGTAATTGATGCTTCCAAAGGTGTGGAGGCCCAGACCAGAAAGCTGTTTAAAGTCTGCGCAATGCGCCATATTCCTATTTTTACGTTTATCAACAAACTGGACAGAGATGCAAACGACACCTTTGACCTTTTAGATGACATTGAGAAGGAACTTGGAATCCCTACCTGTCCGGTGAACTGGCCTATTGGTTCCGGCAAGAAGTTCCGCGGCGTATACGACAGGGAGACCGGGAAAGTCCTTACTTTTTCCGATACCATGAAGGGAACAAAAGAGGGCATTGAGGAGGAAATCGGCATTGACGAGGCCCGCCTTGACGAGGTCTTAGACCCGGAGCAGAAAGAGCAGCTTTTAGAGGAAATCGAACTTTTAGACGGTGCCAGTGCGGAGTTTGACCAGAAACTGGTGGATGAAGGAAAACTTTCTCCGGTATGCTTTGGTTCTGCGCTTACCAATTTTGGTGTGGAAACCTTTTTGAAGCATTTCCTGAAAATGACTTCCAGTCCCCTGCCGAGAAAAGCAGACATCGGAGAAATCGACCCCATGAAGGAGGATTTTTCTGCGTTTGTCTTTAAAATTCAGGCCAACATGAATAAAAACCACAGGGACAGAATTGCGTTTATGCGCATCTGCTCCGGTAAGTTTGAGGCTTCCAAAGAAGTGTTCCATGTCCAGGGCAATAAGAAAATGCGCCTTTCCCAGCCGCAGCAGATGATGGCGCAGGACCGTCATGTGGTGGAAGAGGCTTATGCAGGAGATATTATCGGTGTCTTTGATCCTGGTATTTTCTCTATTGGAGATACGGTATGCTCACCGGGGAAAAAATTCCAGTACGAGGGTATTCCTACCTTTGCGCCTGAGCATTTTGCCAGAGTCCGTTTGCTGGACAGCATGAAGAGAAAGCAGTTTGTAAAGGGAATCAACCAGATTGCCCAGGAAGGTGCCATTCAGATTTTCCAGGAAATCATGGGCGGTATGGAAGAAATCATTGTAGGCGTAGTAGGCGTCCTGCAGTTTGACGTTTTGAAATACCGTCTGGAAAACGAGTACAATGTAGACATTCGTCTGGAAAACCTGCCTTACGAGCATATCCGCTGGATTGAGAACAAGGAAGAGGTGGACGTAAAAGCCCTCACCGGAACTTCGGACATGAAGAAGGTGATGGATATGAAGGGAAATCCGCTTCTGCTGTTTATCAACAGCTGGAGTATCGGCATGACCCTGGACAGAAACGAAGGCCTTGTGCTGGCGGAATTTTCCAGAAATTAAGAAAAGAAGTGAGAAAAAGCGGTTTTTTACGGGAAAAGTAAAAAACCGCTTTTCATTTTTGCAGGGATTTGGTATAATAAGAAGCAGGATATTTCCTATAGGAGGTTTGAAAAATGGCGGAAGACAGAAACAGATATAAAATACATGACAATGGTTCTCTTGGGGAAGTACAGATTGCAGATGAGGTAGTAGCGATTATTGCAGGACTGGCAGCGACAGAAGTGGAAGGTGTCGGTTCCATGGCTGGAAATATTACAAACGAACTGGTTGGAAAACTGGGTATGAAAAACCTTTCCAGAGGTGTGAAGGTAGATGTTCTGGAAGATGTAGTCTGTGTGGATTTGGCCCTGAATATTGAGTATGGATACAATATTTTAGAGACCAGCAAGAAGGTACAGGAGAGAGTAAAAACTGCCATTGAAAACATGACAGGACTGACTGTTTCCGATGTCAACGTGCGGATTGCAAGCGTTGAAATTGACAAGACTAAATAGTTCATTGACAAGTGAAAAAGCAAAAAGCGGGAGATAAGGTGTCTTTTTCAGAGGCACCTTATTTTAAACTACAGCAGAAAAAGACAATACGGAGGAATATATGGGAAGACGAGAAATGCGGGAGCATATTTTTAAGCTGCTTTTTTTAAACGAATTTAACGGAACAGAGGAAATGCCGCAGCAGATACAGCTGTATTTTGACGGCTTAGAGGACTTAAATCCGGTAGAGCAGGCTTATATGGAAAATAAGTATGCCAAAATTACAGAGCGCCTGGAAGAACTGGACAGTATTCTCAATGAAAAGAGTGCAGGCTGGAAGACCAAACGAATGAGCAAGGTGGATTTGAATATTCTGCGTCTGGCAGTATATGAGATGAAATATGACGAGGATGTTCCTGTAAAGGTTGCGATTAATGAAGCAATAGAAATCAGCAAAAGCTTCGGCGGGGAGGATTCTGCTTCTTTTGTAAACGGAGTTTTAGGAAAAATTGCAAGGGAAAGTTTATGAACAGTATTTATTCCGTAGGACAGGTAAATAATTATATCAGAACCATGTTTGACCAGGATTTTATGCTGAATAAAATCTACATCAAAGGCGAGGTTTCCAACTGTAAGTACCATACCTCCGGACATATTTATTTTTCCCTGAAAGATGAAAGCGGCACAATTTCCTGCGTCATGTTTGCGGGCCAGCGGAAAGGTCTGGGCTTTGCCATGAAAAACGGGGATAAGGTGGTGGCCGGCGGCAGCGTCAGCGTTTACGAAAGAGACGGTAAGTACCAGCTCTATGCCAGAGAAATCACCCTGGAGGGCGCCGGACTTTTGTACGAGCGGTTTCTGGCAATGAAAAAGGAACTGGAAGAAATGGGAATGTTTGCGCCGGAATACAAACAGCCCATTCCTGTCTGGGCAAAAAAAGTAGGCATAGTGACTGCGCCCACAGGGGCGGCAGTGCAGGATATCCGCACCGTGGCAGGCAGGAGAAATCCCTATGTGCAGCTGATTCTCTACCCGGCTCTGGTGCAGGGCGAGGGCGCAAAGGAAAGCATTGTAAGAGGTATCGAAGTCCTGGATGATTACGGTGTAGACGTGATTATTGTGGGAAGAGGCGGCGGTTCTATTGAAGATTTGTGGGCTTTTAATGAGGAAGAAGTGGCAAGGGCCATTTTCAACTGCCGAACCCCTATTATCTCTGCGGTAGGACATGAAACGGATACCACCATTGCGGACTTCGCAGCAGATTTGCGGGCTCCTACGCCTTCCGCGGCGGCGGAGCTGGCTGTGGCAGATGTGCGCGTGCTTTTCAACCAGCTTTTAAGTGCAAAACAGAAACTGATGCAGACCATGGACAACCAGATGTTTTGGATGCGCCAGAGAGTGGAGAAGTACGGGACAAAGCTGGAATATTTAAGTCCGGCAAGACAGATACAGGAAAAACGCACCCGGCTTTTGCAGGCAGAAGACCGGATGTACAGCGCTATGGAAAATCAGATTTTCCGCGCCCGTCAGAATCTGGGAATTTATATTGAACGCATGAAGGGCTTATCGCCCCTGGATAAACTGAAGCAGGGATTTTCTTATGTGGAAAATGGAAAAGGTCATGCAGTTACCCACGTTTCACAGGTAACAGGAGGCGAAGTGCTGCAGATTCAGGTGACAGACGGAAGAATTCAGGCCAAAGTGCTTGGTACGAAACAGGAGGAGAGAGGAGTTTGAAATGGCAGAGACAGAGAACAGAAACCAGGAAATGACCATGGAAGAAGCTCTGAAGGAATTAGACGGGATTGTAGAACGTCTGGAGAGCAGAGAGATTTCCCTGGAGGACTCCTTTGCTTTATATCAGAAAGGGATGGAACTGCTGCGGCAGTGCGGCAGCAAAATTGACACTGTTGAGAAAAAAATGCTCAAACTGAATGAAGATGGTGAGTTAAGTGAATTTTAAAGAAGAACTGAAACAGAAAACAGCCCGGGCAGAACAGGTGATTGCTTCTTTTCTGCCAAAAGAAGAGGGCTTTGCAAAGCATATGGCAGAAGCAATGAACTACAGCATGCGGGCAGGCGGAAAGCGGCTGCGGCCTGTGTTTATGGCAGAAATGTATGAGCTTCTGGGGGGAACGGGAGAAGTTATCCGTCCCTTTATGGCGGCTATGGAGATGATTCACACCCATTCTCTGATTCATGATGACCTTCCGGCTCTTGACAATGATGAATACAGGAGAGGGAAGAAAACCACCCATGTGGTGTTCGGTGAGTCGGCGGCTATTCTGGCAGGAGACGCTCTTTTAAACTATGCTTATGAGACCGCTTTTCGCGCCTTTGACCTGGCAAAAGGAGAGAAGGAACTTCGCCGGACAGCCAGGGCTTTGGAGATTCTGGGAGAAAAAACGGGAATCAAGGGCATGTTGGGAGGACAGGGAGCAGACGTGGAAAATGACGGTAAGCCGCTCTCAAAGGATATGCTGGATTTTATTTATGAAAATAAGACTTCTGCGCTGATTGAGGCTTCGCTTATGATTGGAGCGGTGCTGGCCGGAACAGAGGATATGGTAAAAATAGAGAAAATCGGCAGCTGCATTGGTCTGGCTTTTCAGATTCAGGACGATATTCTGGATGTGACAAGCAGCCGGGAAGAACTGGGAAAACCAGTGGGCAGTGACGCCAAAAACAACAAGACCACATATGTGACCTTAGAAGGAATTGAAAAAGCGGGAGAGGAAGTAAAGCGTCGGACAGAAATGGCTATAGAGCTTCTCGATGACCTTCCGGGAGAAAAGGAATTTTTGAAGGAGCTGTTTCTTTCTCTTTGCACCCGCAGAAAATAGAGGTGCACGATACATGTTATTAGAAACCATAAAAAAGGCAAATGATATTAAGAAAATACCGCCGGATAAATTTCCGCAGTTAGCGGAGGAAATCCGGGCTTTTCTGTTGGATCATGTCAGCCGTACAGGGGGACATTTAGCTTCCAATCTGGGGGCTGTGGAGCTTACCATGGCGCTGCATTATGTGTTTTGTCTGCCGGCGGATAAGATTATATGGGATGTGGGACACCAGTCCTATACCCATAAAATTCTTACGGGCAGACAGGAAGGGTTTGACAGTCTTCGGACTTTGGGCGGTATGAGCGGCTTTCCAAAACGCAGCGAAAGCCCCTGTGATGCTTATGACACGGGGCATAGTTCCACGTCCATTTCTGCAGGCGTGGGATATGTCTGTGCCAGAGATTTAAAGGGAGAGGACTACCATGTGATTTCCGTCATCGGAGACGGCGCGCTCACGGGAGGTATGGCCTATGAAGCAATCAATAATGCTTCTGCGCTGAAGAAGAACTTCATTATTGTTTTAAATGACAACGAAATGTCTATTTCCGAAAATGTAGGGGGCATTTCCAGTTATTTGAGCAATATGAGAACCACAGAGGGATATTTTGAATTGAAAGCAGGCGTAAAGAACAGCCTGAATAAAATTCCGGGACTTGGCCCTGCGGCTATTAAACAGATTCATAAGACGAAGGACAGCCTTAAGAGACTGATGATTCCGGGTATGTTTTTCGAAGACATGGGGCTGACCTATCTGGGTCCCATCAATGGTCATGACTGTAACCGGATGATTCAGGTGTTCCAGGAGGCAAAAAGAGTCTCCGGGCCGGTGCTGGTACATGTGAAAACAGAAAAAGGAAGAGGCTATGAGCCTGCTATGCGCCACCCTGCCAGATTCCACGGCACGGCGGCTTTTGACCTGGAGCATGGAATTCCCTTAAACAATAATGGGAAAGCCAATTATACAGATATTTTTTCCACGGTTATGCGGAAATTCGGCGACAGAGAAGAAAAGGTGGTGGCCGTAACGGCCGCCATGCCCGACGGAACAGGATTGAAACGGTTTCGTAATATGTTTCCGGATAGATTCTTTGACGTGGGAATTGCAGAGGAGCACGCCGTGACCTTTGCTGCCGGCCTGGCTCTTGGGGGAATGATTCCTGTGGTGGCGGTGTATTCTTCCTTTTTGCAGAGGGCGGTAGACCAGATTATTGAGGACGTATGCCTGCAGAATCTCCATGTGATTTTTGCAGTGGACCGGGCCGGACTTGTGGGCAGCGACGGGGAGACGCATCAGGGCTGTTTTGATTTAAGTTATCTGTCCATGATTCCCAATATGACAGTTATGGCGCCGAAAAATAAATGGGAGCTTTCCGATATGATGAAATTTGCGGTAAGCTATGACGGCCCTATTGCTGTGCGCTATCCCAGAGGAGAGGCCTATGACGGGCTGGAGGAGTTTCGGGAACCCATTGTAAGAGGGCGCAGTGAAATGATTTACCGGGGAAAAGGGATTGCCCTGCTGGCAGTGGGCAGTATGGTAAAAACAGCGGAGGCGGTAAGGAAAAAGCTGTTAGAGGACGGAGATAATCCCACCCTTGTCAACGCCAGATTTGTAAAACCGCTGGATAAAAAAATGCTGGACAGCCTGGCAAAAGACCATGAAGTTATCGTTACTATGGAAGAAAATGTAAAAAGCGGCGGCTTTGGAAGCGCAGTTGTGGAATATCTGCACACCGCGTACCCGGAAGTACAGGTGCTGTCTGCAGCACTTCCGGATGTTTTTATGGAGCATGGAAGTCCGGAGAAACTGAAGGAAAAAGCGGGAATCGATGCCGGTTCCATTTATAATCGGATAAAGGAGGCCAGATAGATGAAAGAGCGTCTGGATGTCCTGCTGGTGAAACGGGGACTGGCCGTTTCCCGTGAGAAAGCGAAAGCTGTCATTATGGCAGGAATTGTATATGTGGAAAATCAGAAAGAAGATAAAGCTGGAAGCATGTTTCCGGATACTGTAAAGATAGAAGTCCGGGGAAATACCTTAAAATACGTAAGCCGCGGCGGATTGAAACTGGAAAAAGCCATGACACATTTCGGTGTGACCCTGGATAAAAAGGTGTGCATGGATGTGGGTGCTTCCACGGGAGGATTTACAGACTGCATGCTGCAGAACGGAGCCGTGAAAGTCTATGCCATTGATGTAGGACATGGACAGCTGGACTGGAAACTGCGAAACGATGAGCGGGTGGTCTGCATGGAGAAAACCAACATCCGTTATGTGGTACCGGAGGATTTGCAGGAACCAGCAGATTTTTCTTCCATTGATGTGTCTTTTATTTCTCTTACCAAGGTACTGCTTCCTGTATATCATCTTTTGAAAGATGACGGAGAGGTTGTCTGCCTCATTAAGCCCCAGTTTGAGGCAGGAAGGGAAAAGGTAGGAAAAAAAGGAGTTGTCCGTGATCCGGCCGTGCACGAAGAAGTCATTGACAAAGTCATTGCTTATGCAAAGAGCATTGGATACGCAGTTCGTCATCTGGAGTTTTCTCCCATTAAAGGACCGGAGGGAAACATTGAATATCTGCTGCATATACAGAAACAGAAAGACGGATTACCGGAAAACCAAGAGGCAGATGTAAAGGGCGTTGTGGCAGCAGCCCATAAAGAGTTGGATAAATAAGTATGGATAAGTTTTATATTATTGCCAATAGTGAAAAAGACGAAGGATTAAAGGTGTCCAAAAGAGTGGCGGAATATCTGGAAAATAACGGAAAACACTGTGTGATTCAGCCTTCCAGCTTTTCTGTACGGGAGCCTTTTACCCATTATACGGATATCAGCACCATTCCCGAAGATGTGGAATGTGTCATTGTATTAGGAGGAGACGGAACCCTTCTCCAGGCGGCCAGAGACGTGGTCAGCCGCCAGATTCCCCTTTTGGGTGTGAATCTGGGAACCTTGGGATATCTGGCAGAGATTGACCGGGAATCCATAGAACCGGCTCTGAATCATCTCATGGCAGACGAATACACCATAGAACGACGCATGATGCTGTGGGGACAGGTATATCACCGGGGAAAGGCTGTGGCAGAAGATGTGGCGTTAAATGATATTGTGATTGGAAGAGAAGGGCCCCTGCGGGTTATCCGCTTTAATAATTACGTCAACGGAGAATTTCTCAATTCCTACACGGCAGACGGAATTATTGTCTCCACAGCCACGGGTTCTACAGGGTATAGCTTGTCTGCGGGAGGGCCCATTGTTTCTCCGGAGACGAATATTATGATTATGACACCTGTGGCGCCCCATACCCTGAACACCCGAAGCATTATTTTTCCGGCAGAGGATGAAATTGCCGTGGAAATCACCCAGGGCGCCAAGGAGGGGCAGGGAAAGGCCGTGGCTTCTTTTGACGGAGATACCAACATTTCCATGACTACAGGAGACCGGATTGTGATTCGCCGCTCTGCCAGTGACACCAGAATTATAAAAATCAGCAACATCAGCTTTTTAGAGGTGCTGCGTACTAAAATGAGAAATTAGGAGGAAGGACATGAAGATTGCCAGACATTCAAAGATTCTGGAACTGATTAATCAGTACGATATAGAAACACAGGAAGAACTGGCTGCACGGCTGCAGGCTGCAGGCTTTCGTGTGACGCAGGCCACAGTTTCCAGAGACATTCGGGAACTGAAGCTGATGAAAATTGCAAAGCCGGGCGGCGGCTCCAGATATAAGGTAATGACCTCCAAGGAAAACTCAGACAGCGAAAAATACATAAGGGTCTTAAGAGACGCCTTTTTGTCCATGGACATTGCCCAGAATATTCTGGTGATTAAGACTACCTCCGGTATGGCCAATGCCGCTGCGGCTGCTCTGGACCATATGGAATTTCAGGAAATTGTGGGGAGTCTGGCAGGAGACGATACCATTGCCTGCTTCTGCAAAAGCGCAGAAGAAACCATGGCACTTATGAGCAAAATCAGAAAGCTGATTCATGTGTACGAATAAGAAAACGGAGTAGGAAAAGATGTTAGTGCATTTACATGTTAAAAACCTGGCTTTAATTGAAGAGGCAGAGGTGGATTTTGAGGAAGGGCTGAACATTCTCACCGGAGAGACAGGCGCCGGAAAATCCATTCTCATGGGAGCGGTCAATCTGGCTCTGGGACAGAAAATGTCCAGAGAAATCATAAGAGAAGGCGCTTCTTACGCCCTGGTAGAGCTGGTATTTCAGGTGAGCCCTGACACAGAAGAGAAACTGCGGGAACTGGAGGTGTTCCCGGAAGACGGACAGGTCATTATAACCAGAAGAATTACAGAGAGCAGAAGCATGATTAAGGTCAACGGGGAAACCTGTACGGCTGCAGCCATAAAAAAGGCGGCATCTCTGCTTTTGGATGTTCACGGACAGCATGAACACCAGTCCCTTTTATACCCGGATAAACAGATGGAGATTCTGGATGAATATTCAGAGGCAGAGTCCGGGGAGAAAAAAGAGGCAGTGAAAATGCTTTACGGCGCCTACCGTCAGATCCGAAAAGAACTAGAGGGTTATCAGTTAGATCAAGAGCAGAGACGCAGAGAAATCAGCTTTCTGGAGTATGAAATTCAGGAAATCCAGAATGCGGAATTGAAAGACGGAGAAGACGAGGAACTGGAACATCTCTATCGGAAACTGGTAAACAGCAGGAAAATTACGGAAAATCTGGGAGGCGTATATCAGCTCACCGGATATGAGGAGGAGGGCAGCGGCACCCAGACCGGGCGGGCTCTTCAAAAACTGTCACAGATTTCGGATTTTGATGAAAGTCTGGAAAACTTATACCGCTCTTTGGAAGATATTGACAGCCTGCTCAATGACTTTAACCGGGAAGTGTCTGCCTATCTTTCGGAATTCCGGTTTTCTGAGGAAGAATTCCAGGAAACGGAAAACCGTCTGGATGGTATCAATCATTTAAAGGCGAAATATGGCCATACCATTCCCGAAATCCGTGCTTATCAGGAAGAAAAGGAAAGGGAACTGGAACGTCTCAGAAACTTTGAGGAAAGAAAAGGGCAGTTGGAAGGCGAACTGGAGCAAAAGAGGGAAGAACTGGAAAAAGCCAGCCGGGAACTGACCCAGGTGCGGAAAAGCTGGGCGAAAAAGCTGGAAAATCAGATTACAAAGGGACTGGAGGATTTGAATTTCCTGAATGTGGAGTTTGAAATCCGCTTTTCTCAAAAAGAGAAGTTTTCTCCTCAGGGAAAAGACAGCATTTGCTTTATGATTTCCACAAATCCGGGAGAACCTGTGCGGGAACTTTCCAAAGTGGTATCCGGCGGTGAGCTTTCCAGAATTATGCTGGCCATTAAGACGCTGCTGGCGGATAAAGATGACACGGAAACCTTGATTTTCGATGAAATAGATACCGGAATCAGCGGCAGGACAGCCCAGAAAGTGGCGGAAAAGATGGCGGTTATCAGCAGAAACCATCAGATTATCTGTATTACCCATCTGCCGCAGATTGCGTCCCAGGCCAATGCCCATTATCTCATTGAAAAAAATGTGGAAGAAAAGGGAACTACTACCAGAATCCGCGGCCTTTCTTATGAAGAGTCCGTGGAAGAACTGGCGCGTATGCTGGGCGGAGCAAAAATCACAGAGGCGGTTTTGCAAAATGCAGCAGAGATGAAAGATTTGGCACAGCAACAAAAAAATACAAGATTGAAATAGACGAAAGGTCACATACTAAAAAGGTACACTGCGGTGTATCTTTTTTTGTTTCTATACAGAAAGGTTGTGATTTTTTGTCAAAGAAACGTAATTATCGTCGGTTTCTTATCGTATTATTAGTAGCGGATATTTTCGCCGCAGGTGTGCTGGGATTTCGCCATCTGCAAAACAGTATTCCGAATACCGTGTATATTCATGCGGGACAGGAGGAAGAACTTTCCCGTGCGCTGGATTCTCCTTTGCTTACTTATCCGGATACGATTGACGTATCGGATCGGGGAAGCTACCGGATTTCCTGTTCCCTTCTTGGAATCCTTCCAATCAAAGAGGTTCAGGTGCAGACCATGGAAGAAAAAAGCGTTGCCGTGTGCGGTGTACCTGTGGGGCTTTACATGGAGACAGAGGGCGTTCTGGTGGTAGACACCGGGGAAATTCTGCAAAAAGACGGTATTTCCTGCAGACCTGCCGCAAATATTGCCAAAGCAGGGGATTATATTCTGGAGGTCAACGGCACGCCTATATCCGGAAAAAAAGAACTGATTCAGCAGATTCATGACAGTAAAGGAGAAGCCATGGAGCTGCTGGTAAACAGGGGAGGAGAAAAAATCCCCTTATCGCTGACGCCTGTACTGGCAGAGGATGACAGTTATAAGCTGGGTATCTGGGTGCGGGATAATACACAGGGAATCGGAACCATGACGTATGTAGACACAGAAGGAAAATTCGGCGCCCTGGGGCATGGTATCAGTGATACGGACACAGGAGAACTTCTGGACATAGAAGACGGAGAACTCTACCAGGCACAGATTATGTCGATTGTCAAAGGTGTAAAAGGCACACCGGGGGAACTCTCCGGCTACATTGAATACCAGAAGGACAGGAAAATCGGCACTATAGAAAAGAATACGGAAATCGGAATATTCGGCAGAGTGGAGCAGCCGGAAAAGCTGTGCTTAAAAGAGACGGAAATCGGCTATAAACAGGAAGTACAGGAGGGACGTGCAGAGCTTCTTACCTGTGTGGAAGGAGAGGTGAAATCTTATGAAATCCAGATAACCGACATTTACAGAGAGCGGGCAGATACCAACAAGGCCTTTGTTCTGCGCGTCACAGACCCGGAGCTTTTAGCTGCAACCGGCGGAATTGTTCAGGGAATGAGCGGCAGCCCCATTCTGCAGAACGGAAAACTGGTAGGCGCAGTAACCCATGTTTTTGTACAGGATTCTACCAAAGGATACGGAATTTTTATCGAGAATATGCTGTGGTAAGCTGGCGAAAGTAATGGAAAAAAACGAAAAAATGTCGAATAAATAGGAAAACTATCAGAATACAACATAAGTTGTAAGATGATTTAGCTTGATTCTGAAAAGAAGTGATAATATAATACTAATAGTCTTCAGATATGGCGATTCAAAAGGGCGCCCGTCATATGCTGGAGAATAGAGTTGTAACAAAACAGATGGAGGATGAGTAATGGAGAAGTTAAATGTCGCTATAGCAGATGACAATGAAAAAATGTTGGACTTATTGGGGAATCTTATTAACGAAGACAAAGAGCTGGAATTAGTAGGGCATGCTAATAACGGCGCCGAAATTTACGATATTATCAAAGAAAAAGAACCGGATGTTGTACTTTTAGATATTATCATGCCGAAAGTAGACGGGCTGACCGTTATGGAAAAAGTCAGCAAAGATACCAATTTGAAAAAACACCCGGCTTTTATTATTGTATCTGCTGTAGGACAAGAACAGATTACGGAGGACGCGTTTCAGCTGGGAGCAAATTACTATATCCTGAAGCCTTTTGATAATGACATGCTTTTATCCAGAATTAAGCATGTAAGACAGGCCAGGGACAACAGAAGACGGGATTTAAGAAAAGTGAATGCATATGAGAGTGACAGCAGTTATTATGAGAGAAACCTGGAGGCGGACGTTACCAATATTATTCATGAAATTGGTGTACCGGCCCATATTAAAGGTTACCAGTATTTGAGAGATGCCATTATTCTGTCTGTAAACGATATGGAAATGCTGAATTCAATTACGAAAATTCTCTATCCTACCATTGCAAAAAAACACCAGACCACACCCAGCAGAGTGGAGAGAGCCATACGCCATGCCATTGAGGTGGCCTGGAGCAGAGGGAAGATGGACACTATCGATGAACTGTTCGGCTATACTGTAAGTACGGGAAAAGGCAAGCCCACAAACTCCGAATTTATCGCCCTGATTGCCGACAAAATACGTCTGGAATACAGGAAATAAGTTGAAACAGAGGGGAAAAATAACTTTTCTTTGCATAAAAAATGGGGTATAATATGAATAAAGCTTTGATTTGCAAGGAGGGTGTTTCAGTGAAAAAAATATTATTTGTGGCATCAGAGGCAGTTCCGTTTATAAAAACAGGGGGATTAGCGGACGTAGTGGGAGCTTTGCCGAAATGCTTTGATAAAAATGAGTATGATGTGCGTGTGATTATTCCCAAATATTTATGCATGAAAGAAGAATACAAAAACCAGTTGCAGTATGTGACCCATTTTTACATGGATATTGGCTACAGACGGGAATATGTAGGGATTATGCAGCTGGTTCACGAAGGTATCCAGTATTATTTTATTGACAATGAATATTATTTCTCAGGCTATCAGCCATACGGAGACATTCGTTTTGATATTGAAAAATTTGCCTTTTTCTCAAAGGCAGCCCTGTCTATACTTCCGGTCATTGATTTCCGTCCGGACCTTATTCACTGCCACGACTGGCAGACAGGCCTCATTCCGGTATATTTAAAAGACAGTTTCCAGGGCGGTCCTTTCTATCAGGGCATTAAGACTGTTATGACCATACATAACCTGAAATTCCAGGGAACCTGGGATATTAAGACCATTCGGGAACTGACCGGTCTGCCGGCTTACTACTTTACACCGGATAAACTGGAAGCTTATAAAGACGCTAATTTGTTAAAAGGCGGACTGGTTTATGCCGATGCCATTACCACCGTCAGCAATACTTATGCAGAAGAGATTAAGACGGAGTTTTACGGAGAACATCTGGACGGCCTTTTAAGAGCCCGCGCCCATGATTTGCGGGGAATTGTAAACGGTATTGATTATGAAGAATACAATCCGGAAACAGATACATTTCTGGCGAAAAATTACAATGCCAAGAATTTCCGGAAAGAAAAAGTGAAAAATAAACTGGCCCTGCAAAAAGAACTGGGACTGCAGGAAGACCCCAAGGTAATGATGATTGGTGTGGTTTCCCGTCTCACAGACCAGAAGGGCTTTGATTTGGTAAATTATGTAATGGACGAGTTGTGCCAGGACAGTATCCAGCTGGTGGTTCTGGGAACCGGTGAAGAACGGTATGAAAACATGTTCCGTCATTTTGCATGGAAATATCAGGGAAAAGTATCTGCCAATATTTTCTATGACAACGGACTGTCACACAGAATTTATGCGTCCTGTGATGCGTTTTTGATGCCGTCCTTATTTGAACCCTGCGGCTTGAGCCAGCTTATGAGCCTTCGTTACGGTACGCTTCCCATTGTAAGAGAAACAGGAGGCTTAAAAGACACAGTGCAGCCGTACAATGAGTACGAAAGTACAGGTACAGGCTTCAGCTTTACAAATTACAATGCCCATGAAATGCTGGGCACGATTCGTTATGCGGAATCTGTTTACTATGATAAGAAGAGAGAATGGAACAAACTGGTAGACAGAGCCATGGCCAAGGATTTCTCCTGGGCAAGTTCTGCAAAACAATATGAAGAAATGTACAGCTGGTTAATCGGCGGCTGAGAATAGCAAAAGAATCCTGTTATAGAAAATGAGAATTCTGCCATACTAAGAATGTGAACAAAAAACATTCAGGAGGAAAATGCCATGACAGAAATCTCGGTACTTGATTTACAGAATCTGCGTCATTTAATCGGCGGCTTTGAAACTACCCACTGCAAAATGCAGGACTATGCCCATGAGGCACAGGACCCGCAGGTAAAACAGTTTTTCCAGAAATCCGCACAGTGTGCAATGGAAAGCAAGCAGCAGTTAATGCAGTTTTTACAGTAGCAGGAGGGAAAGAAAATGACAGATAAGACAATGGTAGCAGATACCCTGGCAGGAATTAACGGAGAACTGGTGCGCTATGGAGAAATGATTAGCCAGACAGAGAACCAGCAGTTGAAACAGGCGTTAAAACAAATGCGGAATCAGTGTGAAATGTCTCAGGAGGAAATCTATCAGATTGCCAGAGCCAAAAGTTATTACGTTCCGGCTGCGTGTGCAAAGCCGGAGGAAGTAGCCCATGTGCGTTCCGTACTGAGTCAGCCGGGAATGTAAAAGAGAAGAAAAACAAATTCGGGAAATAGACCGAAAAGGGAAAAGAGTCTGCTGCAGGACAGAGAAAAAGAGATGCTCTGTTTTGCAGGGACTCTTTTTCTGTTGTCATGAGAAAAGGGGAATGATACAATAGGAATATCAGAAATGGGGAGAAGGAATGTGCGATGGAGAAAAAAGCAGAAAGTTGTGTTTGCGGCAGAGAAGACAAATTCTATTATGTGATTTCGGAGTCTTGTGTTAGGTGTGGAGCCTGTGAAGAAGTCTGTCCTGCGGGGGCCATTCGGAAGGATGATGAAAAATACGAGATACTTCCGGAAAAATGCATAGACTGCGGTACTTGCTCAGCCGTCTGTCCCACAGATGTAGGACGGATTTTGCGGACATTCAAAATAAAAAAGAATGTGGAGGTAACAGACAATGGCAAAATCATTATTTGAGGAACTGGGCGGCAAATACGAAAGGCAAGGGGATTATTTGATACCGTGCTTAACTGTACCCGCCGAAGAAGAACAGGCAATAGGCATCTGGGGGCAACGGCATTTAGATTATCTAAAACAGTACCGTAAAGTTACATACACCAATCTTCTTACAAGCGGCAGGCTAAACGCCTACCTTGCCGACATCAACAGACAGGCACAGGAACGCTTTGAAAGGCTCATAGAGGGTATGAAACAGGCACAGGGC
>NZ_JBBKBX010000003.1:0-190293 GCF_037890365.1 Blautia sp. HCN-20427
AGAGAAATTGCTCTACACAGCACTGATTGCTTTTATCTGGTATGAAGGTGATGAAGAGGAAAAAAATCTGAATACCCTTCTGGATCTTTTGAATGAAAGCGAAACCCGTGAAGAGGATGAAACTTACCAGAATCCAGTGGATATGATGTTTCAGGAACTGGAAGAAAGAGATCCGCAGCACTTTGCGGTCAGACAGTATAAAAAATACAAAATGGCCGCCGGCAAAACTGCAAAATCGATTTTGATTTCCTGTGGAGCCAGACTTGCCCCATTTGACATCGCAGAGCTTCGTGAGATCATGTCTTATGATGAAATGGAACTGGATAAGATCGGTGACAGGAAAACAGCCTTGTTTCTGATTATGTCCGATACAGATACAACCTTCAACTTTGTGATTGCGATGCTGCAGTCACAGCTTTTCAATCTGCTTTGTGATAAGGCAGACGATGTATATGGAGGAAGACTTCCGGTGCATGTGCGTGTCATCGCTGATGAGTTTGCTAACATCGGGCAAATTCCTCAGTTTGACAAGCTGATTGCAACTATCCGAAGCAGGGAAATTTCTGCTTCTATTATTTTGCAGTCACAGAGTCAGCTAAAGGCAATGTATAAGGATAGTGCAGATACCATTCTGGGTAACTGTGATACTACACTATTTCTTGGTGGAAAAGAGAAAACTACCTTAAAGGAAATGAGTGAACTTCTGGGTAAGGAAACCATTGATCTGTATAACACTTCGGAAACGAGGAGCAATCAGAAGTCCTTTGGATTGAATTACCAGAAAACAGGCAAACAGCTGATGACAGAAGATGAGATTGCAGTCATGGATGGAGGAAAATGTATCCTGCAGATTCGTGGTGCCAGACCATTTTTCTCAGACAAATATGATATCACGAAACACAAAAATTATCGGTTTCTTGCAGATGAAAATGAGAAAAACCGATACAAAGTAGAAAAAGAGTTAAACCCGCAGTACACACCGAAACCCGAAGAAGAGGTGGAGGTAATTCAGGTGGAGCTGTCGGAGTAACCATGGGAATGAACGAAAAATAATGAGGAAAGGAATAACTGACATTAGGTGCGCCGGCTTTTTAGTCGGTGTTTTTTCATTCCCGTAAACACCTGAAAGAGGTCAGTTTTGGTGAATGTATATGGCATTTTTTAGCAGTGCAATTACAACTTTAAAAACTCTTGTAGTCGCAATCGGCGCAGGTCTTGGCGTGTGGGGTGTCGTAAACCTTCTGGAAGGATATGGAAATGACAATCCCGGCGCTAAGAGCCAGGGCATCAAACAGCTGATGGCTGGTGCCGGAATCATGCTGCTGGGAACTACCCTGATTCCACAGCTGGCAACATTGTTCTCTTAAGAGGAGTGGTAGATGAACACCATCATTGAGAGAATTACGGAAGCGATAAAGGATATCCTGATCGGGCTTATCAAGTCAAGTTTGGATAACATGTTCACGTCTGTCAATGAGCAGGTGGGAACCATAGCCGGGCAGGTGGGGCAGACACCGCAGGGATGGAATGCAGGGATTTTTAATCTGATTCAGAATATATCCCAAACGGTGATTGTCCCCATTGCGGGACTGATCATCACCTTTGTCCTGTGCTATGAATTGATCACGATGGTAACACAAAAAAACAATTTCCATGAATTTGAGACTTATAACATTTTCCTCTGGATCTTCAAAGCGTATGTAGCCATTTATCTGGTGACAAATACGTTCAATATCACGATGGCGGTCTTTGATGTTGGCCAGCATGTGGTCAACAATGCCGCCGGGGTGATATCAGGAAACACTGCGGTGGATGCAACAGAAGCAATTTCACGGATTGTGGATGCCCTGGAGGATATGGAGTTAGGGGATTTGTTCCTGCTATCCATGGAAACGATGTTAATCAGTGTTACCATGCACATTCTGTCAATTATCATTACGGTAATCTTGTACGGAAGAATGATAGAAATTTACCTTTATACTTCCATAGCACCAATTCCGTTTGCCACCATGACCAATAAGGAATGGGGTAATATCGGAAACAACTATTTAAAAGGCTTGTTCGCACTGGCATTTCAGGGATTCTTCATGATGGTTTGTGTGGGAATTTATGCAGTTTTAGTAAATGCAATGACCATATCCAGTGACCTTCATGCAGCAATGTTTTCAGTAGCGGCTTATACCGTGATTCTTGCATTTTCATTATTCAAGACCGGAAGCCTTAGCAAATCGATATTTAATGCCCACTAACGGGCAGGAAAGGAGCGCATACCATGGCGTATGTACCAGTACCAAAAGACCTTACCAAGGTCAAAACAAAAGTAGCGTTAAATCTGACAAAGCGGCAGCTGATTTTCTTTTCACTTGCCGCAGTTGTGGGAATTCCGTTTTATCTGTTCATGAGAAAACCAATTGGTTCCAGTATCGCAGCCATCCTGATGGTAACGATCATGCTTCCATTTTTCTTCATGGCAATGTATGAAAAAGACGGGCTTCCATTTGAAAAAGTGGTGGCAAATATCATTCGACAGAAGTTTATCTGTCCGGCGGTAAGACCATATAAGACAGAAAATTTTTATCAGGAGATTTCCACCCTTGTAAAAAAGGAGGGTGTGCCGGATGGCAAAAAAGACAAAGCAGGAGGCTCAGCAGGAGCGTCTGTCCCTGGCGGAAAAAAGAAACCGTCAGGAAAGAAGAAACAAAAAAAGCAGAAAAGAAAGAGAACAGGAAAAGCGTAGGAAGAAGCAGGAACGGGATCGTAGGAAACAGAAAAACATTCCTACAACTGCACAGCAGAGTATTCCGTATATTCGGATGCTGCAGGATGGTATCTGCCAGGTGACAAAGACCTTTTTCTCTAAGACAATTCAGTTTTATGACATCAACTATCAGCTTGCTTTAAATGAGGATAAGACCACGATATTTGAAAATTACTGTGATTTCTTAAATTACTTTGATTCTTCCATCAGTGTGCAGCTGTCCTTTATCAATCAGCAGGTGGATGTGGCAGAATTTGAAAAAAGTATTGATATTCCGGATCAGAACGATGACTTCAATGCCATTCGTGAAGAGTATCGTACTATGCTGAAAAATCAGCTTTCCAAAGGAAATAATGGTCTGGTGAAGACAAAGTATATTACTTTTGGAATCGAAGCAGAAAGCCTGAAGGCGGCAAGGCCAAGGCTTGAAAGAATCGAAACAGATATCTTAAATAACTTTAAGGTCCTGGGAGCACAGGCACATTCCTTGAATGGTTTGGAAAGGCTGGAGATTCTGTATCATGTGTTCAACCAGGATCGGATTGAACCATTTAAGTTCCAGTATAAGATGCTTCCAGAAACAGGATTAAAGACCAAAGATTTTATTGCACCGACTTCCTTTAACTTTTCCAAGAATCAGACATTTTTGATGGGAAGAACGATGGGAAGTGTGAGTTATCTGCAGATTTTGGCACCAGAGCTTACAGACCGGATGCTTGCAGACTTCCTGGATGTGGATGACAGCATCAATGTCAACATTCATATCCAGTCCATTGACCAGAGTTCTGCGATCAAGATGATCAAGAGTAAGATTTCAGATTTGGATAAGATGAAGATTGAAGAGCAGAAGCGAGCAGTACGTTCCGGTTATGATATGGATGTGCTTCCGTCGGACCTTGTGACTTATGGAGAAGAGGCGAAAAACCTGCTGGAAGATCTGCAGTCCAGAAATGAGAGAATGTTCCTCGTGACGGTTCTGGTAATGAATACCGCAAAGAAGCGTCAGAAGCTGGATAACAATATTTTCCAGGTGCAGGGAATCGCACAGAAATATAACTGTTCCTTAAAACAGCTGGATTATCAGCAGGAAGCAGCACTCATGTCCTGTATTCCGCTGGGAGTCAATCGGATTGAAATTCAAAGAGGGCTTACCACATCTTCAACAGCGATCTTCGTGCCGTTTACGACACAGGAACTGTTTCAGGAAGGGGAGGCTCTTTATTATGGACTGAATGCATTATCCAACAACATGATTATGGTTGATCGGAAACGTCTGAAGAACCCGAATGGACTGATTCTTGGTACACCAGGTTCCGGTAAGTCCTTCTCAGCAAAGAGAGAAATTACAAACTGCTTCCTGATCACAGAAGATGATATCATCGTCTGCGATCCAGAAGCCGAATATTCGGCACTTGTGCAGGCACTGCACGGACAGGTGGTACGGGTTTCTCCGGTATCTGACCAGTATATCAATCCAATGGATCTGAACCTGAACTATTCCGAGGAAGATAATCCACTGTCATTGAAAGCAGATTTTATTCTGTCTTTGTGTGAGCTGATTGTTGGAGGAAAGAATGGACTGGAGCCGGTAGAAAAGACCATCATTGACCGTTGTGTGCGGTTAGTATATCAGGAATATCTTGCCGATCCAGTACCGGAGAAGATGCCAATCCTGGAGGATTTATATAACCTTCTGAGAAAACAGGAAGAGCCGGAAGCACAGCGTCTTGCAACTTCATTGGAGATTTATGTTACAGGCTCCCTGAATGTATTTAATCATCGCACAAATGTAGATATCAACAATCGTATCGTTTGTTTTGATATCAAAGAGCTTGGAAAACAGCTGAAAAAGATCGGGATGTTGATTGTGCAGGACCAGGTATGGAACCGAGTGACTATCAATCGTTCCGCTCATAAATCTACCCGTTACTATGTGGATGAATTCCATCTTCTATTAAAAGAAGAGCAGACAGCAGCTTACAGTGTGGAAATTTGGAAGAGGTTCCGTAAATGGGGAGGTATTCCAACTGGTGAACTGGTTTGTTACTTGTTGGTCGCTTAAAGTGCAAACTATCGCCGTTCTGACTGAAACCGGCAAGTAAGTCAGAAGTATCAATGCGGAAAAAAACGGGAAAGGGGTAGCGACCTAATCCGAGTGGAAGGCTATTCATAATAGAATAGCCACACGCAACGCATAGAGCTTGAACCTGCATAAGCAGAATATAACAGCTCCAAGAGGCCGCATTGCCAGCCGGTACGATATAATCGTGGTAAAAAGATATGCTATGCTGAGCGTGAAATGACACGCTGATGAAAATGGGCGAAAGCCCCAGAGAGGTGGATAAAAAGCCGCCTGATAATAACAATCAGATAACACAGAATATCAAAGATTTATTGGCTTCCAGGGAAATCGAGAATATTTTTGAAAACTCTGATTTCATTTATATGCTCAACCAGGCTTCCGGAGACAGGAAGATTCTGGCAAAACAGCTGAATATCTCACCAACCCAGCTGTCCTATGTAACCAACAGTAATGAGGGGGAAGGACTTCTGTTCTATGGAAATGTCATTATCCCATTCGTAGACAGATTCCCGAAGAATTCCCTCTATAAAATCATGACAACCCGCTTGGAGGAAACTTCTGAAGCAGGGTAAATCAAAGGAGAAAACAATGTTACGAGCAATTTCATATGTATTAACTTTTAGTGGCGGTGCTGTTTTTGGCATCGCTTTTCTCTGCTTATTACAGGCAGGGAAAGGGTATCCGAAGAAGGAGGAGTAAGTAGTGGCAGAACAGAGAATGAAAGTCAGGGACAAGAAAGTCCAAAAGATGACCAAGGATGGTCTGGTGGAAGAAAACCTGACGGATAAATCTTCTGTTCGTGTCAGTAACCGTGCCAGTGATGTGCAGATGGGAGGAAAACAGGGGGAAAAAGAATTAAGCCTTGTGGATAAGTCTTCCCGCCAGTCTGAACGGAGTGGGAAAAATATTCGTCCCTCTGTGCAAAAATCCAGAGATGCACCGGAACTGATACGGACAGAGAAGCAAAGTGAGGATTTTGGACAAAATAGAAAGCAGCAAAACCGGAAAAGGATTCGTGCTGAAGTCGGAAAAGAATCCAGACTTGCAGAAAAATATGAATCCGGACAGTTAGGGAGACTGAAAGAAAAACGTGTTGATCTATCAGAAAACCGAGGAGACAGCCGGAGAAATCAGACCGGCGGCAGCAAAAAGCCAAAACAAAAACAGCGTTTGAAGTTTGCTTATGAGGAAACTGGTGCTTCTGTGAAAAATGACAAAAATATGGAGAAATTGAACCAGATGGATACGGATGGAGTCAATTTCCGCCATCAAAAACAGAAGGAAAAAGCCAAAAAGTTTTCTTATGAGGAAGCCAAAAAGAAAAAGGAAGCTAAGCAGCATTCCAAGAAGGCACAGGTCTATCGGGCAAATGAAGGGGAAACTCCTGGAAAGAAGAAATCCCGCCTGAAGTTTGGCGAAGGGGAATCTGTAAAAACAGAAAAAGCTTTTGTTGTCAAGAAAGCAGGAAGTGCAACTTCCGCAGCATTGCATCGTGAGATCAGTAAAAATGAAGACGACAATGCGGCAGTGGAAGGTGCCCATAAGTTGGAAGAAGGCGGCGAAGGTATTTACCGGCTGGAACAGAGAAGTGCCAGACGCAGGAAACAGAGGGCATCCAGAAAGAGAAGCAGACTGGAGAGACAGAAAGAGAAACAGACACAGGCGGCAGCCCGTCAGGAGCAGAAGAAACTAAAAAAACAGATTCAGAAGCAACAGATCAAACGGGATTATGCCAAAGCGAAGCGAAGTGAACAGATAGTAGGAACAGCTGCAAAAGGTACGATTGATTATATTAAGAAGATTGGCGGCAAAGTCACTAACTTCTTTAAAGAAAACCGGAAGGTGTATATCAGTGTAGCAGTTCTGATCGGATTGATGTTTCTAATCATAACAAATATCACATCATGCTCTGCGGTGTTTTTACAAAATGTGATCACTTACACGGGAACCAGTTATCTGTCATCAGATCAGGCAATTAGGGAAGCAGAATTGT
Source organism: Blautia sp. HCN-20427 (assembly GCF_037890365.1). Taxonomy (NCBI): domain Bacteria; kingdom Bacillati; phylum Bacillota; class Clostridia; order Lachnospirales; family Lachnospiraceae; genus Blautia; species Blautia sp. HCN-20427. The sequence continues at coordinate 6,835 of NZ_JBBKBX010000003.1, forward strand.
ATTATACACAGCTGGAAGCTAATCTGCAGGAGCGGATCAACAACATGGAATCTGAAGAACCGGGACATGAGGAATATCGATATAACATCGGACCTATTGAGCATGATCCGTTTATCCTGATCAGTTATCTGTCAGCAAAGTATGAAGAGTTTACCTTTGAACAGGTCAAGCCGGAACTGGATGCTCTTTTTGCATTGCAGTATCAGTTAGAAACAGAAGCAGTCAATGAGACTGTGACAGAGACAGCAACTGTAAGAGTTGGAGAATCTTTGGGACAAGTAGTGACCAGTGGATATTGTAACTGTCCGATCTGTTGTGGTATTTGGAGCGGAGGACCGACTGCCAGTGGAGCATATCCAACAGCCAATCATACCTTAGCAGTAGATGCTTCCAATCCGTTTGTTCCAATGGGGACAAAGGTGGTAATGAATGGTGTCGAATATACGGTAGAAGATACCGGAGCTTTCGCAAGATACGGTGTACAGTTTGATGTCTATTATGACAGTCATGCGGCAGCATCTGCACATGGACATCAAACATGGGAATGTTATCTGGCAGATGATAATGGAAGCAATGAAGTGGAAGTGACCAGGACAAGAGATGTAGATGTGCTGAATGTCACCTTAAATAGTGGAAACCTGATGTCAATCTGTCAGGACAGGCTGGGATTTTTCCAGAAAGAACTGTTCAGTGCCTACAACGATACAAAAGGCAATTTACAGATGTTTGCAACACCGGTTGATTTTAACTGGTATTCCAGTGTGACCAGCTATTATGGATACAGGATTCATCCAATATCAGGAGCAAATCAGCTTCATAATGGTATGGATATTGGTGCACCGGAAGGAACAAAAGTGATGGCAGGACTGACTGGAACTGTTACGACTTCTGGTTATAATGACAGCTATGGAAATTACGTCATTATCAAAGACAGCAAAGGTTATGAGCTTCGCTATGCACACCTTAGCAGCCGGAGCGTATCTGCAGGAGCATCTGTTAGCAAAGGTGATGAAATTGGTCTGGTAGGAAACACTGGAAATTCGACAGGAAGCCATCTTCATATTGAACTGTTAAAAAATGGAGAACGGTTGAACCCGATCTTTTATCTGGAAACAGGAGAAGGTTCCAGTTTTGGCGGCAATGAATACACCAGTGAAGCGGCACAGCGATTACTAGAAGAAGCGGCAAAATATCTCGGAACACCGTATGTGTGGGGTGGATATTCCCCAAGTGGATTCGATTGTTCCGGATTTGTAAGCTACTGTCTGACAAACTCTGGTGTAAGGAATACAGGAAGACTAACAGCACAGGGACTGTACAACATTTGTACACCAGTATCCCAGTCGGAGGCACAGCCGGGAGATTTGATTTTCTTTACTGGAACTTACGACGCAGGGGAGCCGGTAACGCATATCGGAATCTATGTAGGCAATGGTCAGATGATCCATTGTGGGCATCCGGTGCAGTATACGTCCATCAACTCTCCATACTGGCAGAGTCATTTCTATGGATTCGGACGATGGTAAGGAAAAGGGCGGTGTAACAGCCGTCCGGAAAGGAGAAGCGATGAAAAGTCTTGAAAAAGCAACGGCAGATTATGAGAAAGCCAAGGAAAAAATGGAAGCCTCCAAAGCCAGATATGAAGCAGATTTAAAGCGGTTCAAGGCTGCGGAAATTGCAAAAACAGAAGCGGAAAATCTGGAAATTGTAAGAATTATCCGTGCAATGGATATGAGCATTCCGGAATTGGAAGCTTTCAAAAAGAGAATGAAAAATGAACTGCCCGGCAGGGTAGAAATACAGAAGGAGGAAACAAAAGCCGATGATGAATCTGGAAAAAATGAAACAGAAGAAGAGAACAATTACTAAAAGCAGGGTAAAAAAGAGCTTGCTTGCAGCAACGACATTTCTTTGCCTGACAACACCTTTGCTCCAGACACAGACTGCTTATGCAGCTGAGAATACTACACCTGCAATCACGATTGAGAAGCCGGATGGCTGGAAACAGGGAGAAACAACCATTGCTGTTACGGTAGATGCCAGCCATATGCCGGAAGGTTTCTCTATAGCAAAGATTGAAGCAAAAGCAGGAAAAGATGGAAGCTGGCAGGATGTAACAGGAAGTGGAAGTATCACGATCACTGGAAATCAGACAGTGTACGTGCGGGTGACTGATGGTGAGGGGAAGGTCTATGAGCAGAATCGCTCTATTAAGTGTTATGACACGGAAAAGCCGACACTCTCTGCTTCCCTGACAGATGGTGTGCTGACGATTCAGGGGAATGATACAGTATCCGGGATTACTGCAGTAACAGTCAATGGCACCACTTATACAGATCTGAAGGATGGAATGCTGAGAGTGCAACTGACACAGAAAGATTTTACAACAAAACAGATTGAAATCACGGTAACGGATGGTGCCGGAAATACTTCTGAGAAATATGTACTGCAGAATCCTTATTATGAATGGGCAAAGAAGCAGGCAGAGAAACAGAAAACCTCCAGTGACAGTAATGGCGTAATGGCAACTACGACCAGTGCAGATGAAACTGGGACTGAGAAAACAACGACTTCACCACTTCCGCAGGATGCACAGGCTTCTGAGCCAACAGATGCAAAAGGAACCGTGGATGATCGGACAGTGACAGGTATCGAGGAACAGCTTAATAAAGAAGGTGAGACAGCAGATTCTGTTACTAAAACAGCTACAGAAGGCACAAAAGAGTTTTATACCATTTCAACTAAGAGTGGTAAGATTTTCTATCTGATTATTGATAATTCAAAATCTCAGGATAATGTGTATTTCCTTACCGAAGTCAGTGAGAAAGATCTGATGAACTTCACGCTTTCTGATTCAGTGACACTTCCGGAAGTAGATACTGTTTATGCAGAACCAGAGAAAAAAGCGGAGGAAGAAAAGACGGAAACGACAGAGACAGCCGAGAAAGATAAGGTAGAGGATGATATTCAGATGCCTGAAGATAAAAGTCCATTTGGAACGTATCTTCTGATTGCACTGGTAGCAGTCGGAGCTGCGGCAGGAGGATATTACTTCAAAGTCTATAAACCGAAGCATGAATATGATGACGAGGATGAGATGGAAGAGGATGAAGAGGAATCCGAAGATTCAGAGTCTGAAAAGCGGGAAGTAGACGATGCAGATGAGCAGGAAGAAAGTACAGAACCGGAAATCCTGAGAGATGAAGATTTTGACGATAATGTGCTGGAAGATGAAGAAGAGGAGCAGGAGTAAATGAAATTAGTGATTGCAGAAAAGCCATCGGTTGCGATGGCACTGGCTTCCGTGCTTGGAGCCAGAACAAGAAAAGATGGCTACGTGGAGGGAAACGGTTATATCGTTTCCTGGTGCGTAGGACATCTGGTTGGATTATGTGATGCATCGGAATACGATGAAAAATATAAAAAATGGAGATATGAAGATCTGCCGATTGTGCCGGAATGTTGGAAACACAAGATTTTGGAGGGCACAAAAAAGCAGTTCGGAATCTTAAAGAAACTGATGAGAGATTCCAAAGTAGATGAAGTGATCTGTGCAACTGATGCAGGACGTGAAGGTGAGCTGATCTTCCGTCTGGTGTATGAGCAGGCAGGATGTAAAAAGCCGATGAAGCGACTCTGGATCTCTTCCATGGAAGAACAGGCAATTAAAGATGGATTTTCGTCATTAAAAGACGGTTCGCGTTATGACAGTCTCTATCAGTCAGCACTTTGCAGGGCAAAGGCAGACTGGCTGGTGGGAATCAATGCGAGCCGTCTTTTTTCCGTTCTGTATAACCAGAATCTGAAAGTTGGAAGAGTACAGACACCAACACTTGCCATGATTGTGGATCGAAATCAGAAGATCAAGGAATTTACCAAAGAAAAATATTATATGGCTCATATCAAGTTTGACGATATGGATGCGGTCACAGAGCATTTTCAGAAAAAAGAAGATGCAGATAAAGTGGCTGCAGAGTGTCAGGAGCGTATGTGCGAAGTGGAGAAGGATGATGTGAAAGAGAAAACGGTCCGCCCTCCAAAACTCTATGATTTGACCACCCTGCAGAGGGAAGCTAACAGAATGTTTGGCTATACCGCACAGCAGACATTGGATGCTGTGCAGGAGATGTATGAGCAGAAGCTTGTCACTTATCCGAGAACAGACAGCCAGTATCTGACAGATGAGATGGGAGAAAGCACAGAAACTCTGATTCAGATGTTATTTGGGAAAATGCCTTATGCTGAAGGTCTGGAATATCAACTGGACGTGAGTAAGGTATTAAATTCAAAGAAAGTATCCGATCACCATGCGATTATCCCAACCATGGAAGTAGCCAAAGCAGATATTGGTGAACTGAAAGAACGAAGCCGCAAGATTTTGTATTTGATCAGTGCCAGGGTTCTGACAGCAACTGCAGAGCCTTATATTTATGAGAGTCATAAATGTCAGATTACCTGCAATTATCATACGTTTTATCTCAATGCAAAGAAAACAAAACAGGAAGGGTTCAAGACAATTGAGAAAAAACTGAAACAGTTCTTTGGAATCATTGCAGAAAAAGAAGAGCCGGAGTTGGATATCTGGGCAGGCAAGCATTATGGTCCCTGTGATTCTTTTGTATCGGAGCATTTTACACAGCCACCGAAACAGTACACAGAAGATACCCTGCTTTCTGCGATGGAACGTGCAGGGAATGAAGAGCTGACCGAAGATACAGAAAAGAAAGGACTTGGTACTCCTGCAACAAGGGCAGCAATCATTGAAAAACTGATTCAGTCTGGCTTTGTGAAAAGGGAAAAGAAAAATCTGGTGCCGACAGATGATGGAAATGTGCTGATTACGGTTCTACCGGATGAGATTAAATCTCCGAAGATGACCGCAGAGTGGGAAATGGCATTGAATCATATTGCCCAGAATACAGAGACAGCAGATGAATTCCTAAATGGGATTACAGAGCTGATGCAGGAACTGGTTGCCAGATATCAGGGGATTTCAGAAGAGAAGAAAAATCAGTTTCAGGGAAAGGCAAAAGGAGAAGTCATTGGCAAATGTCCCCGCTGTGGAGCAGATGTCAGGGAAGGGAAAGTAAACTTTTACTGTTCTGACCGGAACTGTGCTTTTACCTTATGGAAGAATGATAAATTTCTTGCAAGCCAAGGGAAAAAGATGGATAAGGCGACAGCAAAGAAGTTCCTGTCTAAAGGAAAAATCCATTATAAGGATCTGGTATCAAGAAAAACAGGGAGACAGTATGAAGCAACTGTGGAGATGGTCGATCCCGGTGAGGGAAATGTACAGTTCAATCTGATTTTTCCACAACGATAAGTAGTGTATTGCAGGCAGTCTAAGGACTGTCTGTTTTAATACAAATATATGAAAGAGAGGACCTTAGCATGAAGAAAAAAGGTAATTTTAGAAAAGTAGTATCTGGCTTGCTGGCAGGCATGACAATGCTTAGTACAGTGTTATCTCCGATGACAGCATATGCAGCGGAGATCCAGCCAGAGGAAAAACCGCCACTTTATGAGGAAGTGAAAGACCTTCTGGATGAAGATGAGGTAGTGACTGCCAAAGATTATGAAATGGAAGCTGGCAGTGTATTTGATGTGAAATCGGATTATACCGGACTGGAAATCAAGGATGATAACAAGGTAAAAGTCACATTTGAGGAAGCAAAGAATGACAAGGATGAGGATTTTACGACAGATCATGCGGACACTTACAAAGCGGTCTATTATGTGGAACCGGTAAATCAGGAGCATCCGAAGTACCAGATCAGCCGAAAACTGATTGTGCGTGAGAAAGCAACTGAAGCTCAGACAGAGGTGGCAGGGAGTGAAGCAGTGACCGAATCCGAAACAGCTGTAAGTGAGCAGCAGACAGAGGAAGCGGAGGATTCCGAAGCAGACTCGGAGGTTACCGATATTGACGCTGATGAATTTGATGATTTGGTAGAGCAGGCACAGAATCAGGATACCTATGATGAAGAATCAGGGTTAGAGCTTCATGATGTTTTGGAACAGGCAGGAGACGAAGGTGTGGATCTTGAGGCTATGGAAGAGGGAGAGATTGCAACATTTGAAGCAGTTTCGGCTTATTCAGCAAGAAGTACACAGCAGGTAACAATTGAAAAAGGACCACTGTATAGATATGCAGATTATAATCTTGGAACCTATCTGACAGAGCCGTACTATATCAGCTACGGAAGCGTCAGAGCAACTGCGTATTGTGTACAGCCAGCAAAGCCTGGACCTGGATCTGGAAATTATACAATTACAAAGATTGGAGACAATCAGGCGTTAACAAAAGTGTGTTATTACGGTACAGATGCCGCAGGAAGTGAAAGCTTTTTTGCGAATAAACACACGGATTTTTCAGAAGGAAAAAGATTCATCATTATTCACATGGCTGCATCATATGCCAACGGAAGTAGTGATGCATTTTACGGAACAAATGCTACAGGAGAGGCTTTGGCAAAAGAACTCTATAATTATTGTGTGAATAAGCCGGAAATACCAGATGTAGCGATGTCATTTTCAAAGCCGGATGTAAAAGCTTATGTAGATGGAAATGTTCAGAGAACGGAGAACATTCAGTTCAACGCATCTTCCCAGCAGAAAATCACAATGGACTTACCAAAAGGAGTAAAGCTCCATAATGTATCTACTGGAAATGTAAGTGCGGCAGGTGCAAGCGTAACAATTGGAGGAGGAACCACGTTTTATCTTTCTGCGCCTCTGACACAGACAAAAGATGTAAATGCTACTTTTTCTGCAAAAATGAAGGGAAGTATTACAAAAGATTACTCAGCATATAAACTGACTACGAATGCAAGTGTTCAGGATTTGGCATTTGTATTTGGAGAAGGTGTTGCTGATGAAAAATATGTAAGCTTAAAGGTGTCCTGGATTGAACAGGCTAAGATCGAAATCGTAAAGAAAGACGATACAGCGGATGTCAATCTTGCAGGTGCAGTATTCGGTGTATACAGCGATGAGGCTTGTACAAAGCTGATCACTCAGATGCCGGCAACGGATAAGAATGGAAAATCTTCTGTTACGATCATCAAGACACAGGATACCGTTTATCTGAAAGAAATCACAGCACCACAGGGATATGTAGTAAATGCAACGGCAACAAATGTAAAACTGGTAGCAAGTAAGACCTCAGCTGTAACCGTGGAAAATAAGGAACAGCTGGCAGAGCTTACCATTTACAAAGAAGGACAGGTTCTGACCGGAGCAGATGTCAGTGAAAATGGAACGGTATTTCAGTATGAAAACCGCAGACAGAAAAATGCAGTGTATAACGTGTATGCCGGGGCAGATATCGTAACAGCTTATGGCACAAAAGTGTACAGCAAAGGTGACCTTGTAAAAGAAAATCTGACAACAGGTGAGAATGGTTCTGTCACACTGAAAAACCTGCATCTTGGAACCTACGTGGTAAAAGAAACAAAAGCACCGGACTCCTTCTATAACGGCAGCGAAGAAAAGTCAGTGACTCTAACTTATGCTGGTCAGAACAAAGAAGTTGTATTTGCAGATGTGACTTTTAACAACGAGAGACAGAAAGCAGATGTTTCCGTAGTAAAAAAGGATAAAGACACCAAGAAACCACTGAAAGGCGGTATTTTTGCTATGTATGTATCCGATGATATCAGAAATGCAGACGGAACCGTTGTTGTGAAAAAAGGAACACTGATTGAGAAAGCAACTACTGGAGCAGATGGAACTGCAAAATTTACAGCAGATCTTCCGATTGGATATTCCTATTCTGTAAAAGAAGATCAGGCGCCGGAAGGCTATGTAAGAAATACAGAAGATGTGTATACGTTCAAGTTTTCTTACACCAATGATAAAGAAGCAACCGTATCATTTGCCCATACCTTCAGCAATGACCGTGTGACAGCAAAGATCAATTTATTCAAAGTTGATAAAGAAACAGGAAAAGCAGTACCACAGGGAGATGCCACACTGAAAGGTGCAGTTTATGGTCTGTATGCCCGTGAAGATATCGTGCATCCGGATGGAGCAACTGGAACTATTTATAAAGCAGGAGAACAGGTGGCTTCTCTTACAACAGATGACAAAGGACAGTCTTCTGTAAATGGCTTATATCTTGGCAAATATTATGTCAAAGAGATTACTCCGCCGATTGGATACCTGACAGATACAGAAGAGCATGATCTTACCTGCAGTTATGAAGGAGATATGACAGCAGAAGTAAAAAGAGAGTGCACTTCCAGTGAGCAGGTCATCAAGCAGCCATTCCAGATCATCAAAGCAGCCAACAATGGAAAGACAGATGCAGATCTGTTATCCGGAGCTGGATTTACAGTTTATCTGAAATCTTCCCTTACAAAGAAAGCAGATGGAAGCTATGATTTTGATTCTGCCAAACCAGTAGTGAGTGGAGAAAATGGAGCAACGGAGATTTTCACAGATGACAAAGGATATGCCTGCAGTATTCCATTACCATTTGGAAGCTATATCGTGCGTGAAACTACAACACCGCACAATTACAAGCCGATCGATGATTTTGAAGTGAATATCACGGAGCATCATCCAAATGAGCCGCAGATCTGGCGTGTGCTTCTGGATGAAGAGTTTAAGGCAAAACTGAAAATCGTGAAAAAAGACGATGAAACAAAAAAATCCGTCCTGATTGCAGGAACAGAATTCAAAGTGTACGACCTTGACAACAAAAAGTACGTGGAACAGGTAACAACTTACCCAGTGACAACCACTCACAAGTCCTATTTTACGGACAGTCAGGGATATCTGATCATGCCGAAGAATCTGAAAATCGGACATTACCGGATTGAGGAAGTCAATGCACCGGAAGGGTACACAATCAACAAGAACTATGTAGAGATTACAGTGGATGCAAACACAGCATACCAGATGGATTCTGAGAGCGGAGATGCCATTATTACGGTAGATTACGAGAACCATCCAGTAAAAGGAAAGCTGAAAATCTATAAAAAAGGTGAGATGCTGACCGGATTTAAAAAGGATTTTGTTTATGAAGAAAGATACCTGAAGGGTGCGGAATTTAATGTCTATGCAGCTGAAAATATCTATACACCGGATTATCAGAAAGATGAAAACGGAAACAGGCAGCTGATCTATGCGAAGGATGCACTGGTAACAACTGTTACGACCGGGGAAGACGGAAAAGCAGTTGCAGAGAATCTGCCGCTTGGTTCGTACTATGTGGTAGAAAAGATTGCACCGGAAGGATTCGTTCTAAACCATGATAGATCAGAAGTCGCATTTGTCTATGCCGATCAGGATACACCTGTGATTGAACAGGAAGTGACTGTTGGCGATGACCGACAGAAAGTTGCAATCCAGGTAGAAAAACAGGATGCAGAGAATGGTGCAACCGTAGCAGGGGCTGTCTTTGGTATCTATAACAAAGAGGATATCAAGGCAGATGGAAAAGTGATTGTGAAAGCAGATACACTCTTACAGAAAATGACTTCTGATAATGATGGTCTTGCAGTATGTACGCTGGATCTGCCACTTGGACAGTATTATGTGAAAGAGTTAAAAGCACCGGCTGGATTTGTATCCTCTGATGAAGTGCTGAATCTGGATGCTTATTATCGGGGACAGGATGTGAAGACAGTAAAACTGAAAACTGTGAAAAAGAACCAGCCAACAACAGTTGAAATCACAAAATCTGATGTAACAACAGGTGTGGAACTGGATGGGGCAAAACTCACCGTTCTCGATAAAGAAGGAAATGCTGTGGATCAGTGGACTTCTGTAAAAGATCAGCCACATGTGATCAAACGACTGACAGTTGGTGAGGAATACACCCTTCGTGAGGAAATGGCACCTTATGGTTATTTGAAAGCAACGGATGTGAAGTTCACGCTGGAAGATACCGCAGAGATTCAGAAAGTAGAGATGAAAGATGAAGTTCCAACAGGACTTCTGATCATTAACAAAAATGGAGAGTTTTTGGATAAAGTGACACTTCTGGACAATGTAAAAGGTACTGTGGAGCATCTCTTTGAGTATGTAACCGGAAGCCTTTCAAATGTAACTTTCGATGTATTTGCTGCGGAAGATATCAAAGCGGCAGATGGTGTCAGCGAAGATTATTTCAAAGCAGATGAAAAAGTGGGAACCATTACTACGGATTCCAATGGTATTGCACAGATGGGAGATCTACCGGCTGGCAAGTACTATGTGAAGGAAGTAAAAACTGCCCATGGTTATATGCTGGACGGAGAGCCGAGATATGTTGATCTTTCCTACCGTGATCAGGACACACCAGTCATTACTTATGATGAGAAATGGCAGAATGCCCGTCAGAAAGTAAAGGTTACGGTTGTGAAGAAAGAAAAAGATACAGACCGTGTCCTTGCAGGTGGTGTCTTCGGTCTTTATACCAGTGAAGATATCAAAAATGTAAAGGGCGAGGTACTCCTTGAGAAAGACAGTCTGATCGAGCAGCGAGTAACGGATGAAAAAGGACAGATTACTTTTACGGCAGATCTTCCGGTAGATGGAAAATACTATGTGAAAGAAATCTTTGCGCCGGACGGATTTGTTACAACAGAAGAAGTACAGGAATTTACCTTTGAATATGCCGGAGAAGACCAGGCAGAAGTAAGCTACGACTTTACTTTTGAAAATCAGCCAACCACAGTGGAGCTGTCCAAAACAGACCTGACAACAGGTAAAGAACTTCCAGGTGCACACCTGAAAGTAACGGATTCAGATGGCAATACAGTAGATGAATGGACTTCTACGGAAGAATCCCATGTGATCAAAGAACTGGTTGTTGGTAAGAAATACACCATGACAGAGACAAAACCGGCAGATGGATATGTCACTGCAGAAAGTATTACTTTCACAGTAGAGAATACAGCAGAGGTTCAGAAGCATGAGATGAAAGATGATGTGACAAAAGTAGAGATCAGTAAGACTGATATCACAGGAGAAACTGAGATTCCAGGTGCGAAACTGACGATTCTCGATAAGGATGATCAGGTAGTAGAGAGCTGGACTTCCACAGAGGAAGCACACTATATCGAAAAACTGCCAATCGGTAAATATACCTTACGTGAAGAGCAGGCACCGAAAGGATATCTTCTGACAGCCGATGTGACATTTGAGGTGAAAGATAACGGAGAAATCCAGAAAGTGGCTATGAAAGATGATACTGCCAAGGGAAAAGTGATTCTCAATAAGACAGATAAATCATCAGGAGAACCGCTGAAAGGGGTAGAATTTGAACTCCGTGACAGTAAAGGAAAAGTTCTGGAAACCTTAAAGACAGATGCTGCCGGTCATGCAGAAAGCAAGCTGTATGAGATTGCCACATTTAAGAATGGCAAATATGATACCGCTATCAAGTATTATCTGGTGGAAACAAAAACACTGGATGGATACACACTGGATCAGACCAAGCATGAAGTGACATTCGCCTATGCAGATGACAGTACGCCGGTTGTAGAAGTCACTTTTAATCTGACAAATGAGAAACCGGAAGTTCCAGAAACACCGAACACACCGGAGACACCACAGTCCCATGAAGAGACGAAGGTATCAAACGCACCGAAAACAGGTGACAGCACAAATATCTGGCTGCCGATCCTTCTTCTGGTAATCTCCACAGGAGGTATGGCAGGACTTTATATCAGAAAAAAGAAAAACAGAAAATAGTAAAGTAATTAATTTGCAGTAAAGGGGGCCCTGAATCAGGGCTCCCTTTTTAATACAACTAATGAAAGAAAGGAACAGAAAACTATGATGAAAACAATGGAAAAAAGACAGGAAGCAAAAAAGAACCAGGAGAAAACTTTAAAGAGAATGATGGCTTATCAGAAGAAAGCCGAGCAGATGGTCAGCAGAAAAAGAATGAACCATCACATGATCAGAAAGGGGTAAAAGCGTATGATGAACAGAAAAGAATTTTATGAATATGTCAAAGACAATGTAAAGGAGTATCTGCCAGAGTCTTACAAGGACGCAGAAATTACACTTCAGGAAGTAGAAAAAAATAATGGATTGAAGCTTACTGGCATTACAATTCCAAATGGAGATCAAAGAATTGTACCGAGAGTCTATCTGGATTCCTTCTACCTGGAATATGTGATTGGAAAAGATGTGGATTCTTGTGTTGGCGATGTGGTTGATATGTATATTGAAGCACAGGATAAAGCAGAATTTATTAAAATGGGAGTACCTGATATTTTCGATTATGAAAAAATGAAGGAAAAACTGCAGGTGAGAATCTGTGACCAGGAGTGGAATGAAGAACGTCTGGCAGACAAAGTGATCACGGAACACGGGGATTTTACAGCCTATTATGCAGTAAATCTGAAAGAAAATGAAGAGGAAGTCGGCAGTATTCCGGTAACTGTTTCTCTGATGAACGAGTGGGGAGTATCTGCCGAACAGATTCAAGCGGATGCAATGACGGCAGACCGAAAACGTGGTGTCACACTTATGGATATGAATGAGATTATCAAATCTATGATTTTTGGTGAAGAACCAGAAAACCTGCTGAATGAAAAAATGGATATGGAAGCCATGGAAAACCCAATGTTCTGTCTGACAAACAAAGCTAAGATGAATGGAGCTTCCCTGTTACTGCAGGAAGATATTCGTAAACAGATTGGGGAATGCCTGGGAAGTGATTACTTTGTCATCCCATCTTCCATTCATGAAGTGCTGATTATCCCTGATAACGGAATTTTTCAGGTCCCGGAATTAAATGCGATGGTAAAAGAAGTCAATGAGACACAGGTAGAAAGAGAGGAACAGCTGTCAGATAAGGTTCAGTTCTGTGATGGAAAGACAGCAGTCATGGAAAATGCTGAACGTAGGGAAGCACGTCTGGAAAAAGAAAAAGCAGCTGAAAAAGCAGAAGTAAAAGGTGGAATCCACGGAAAGCTGGAGAAAGCCAAGGCAGAGATCAAGGCAAAAGAAGCAGAGAAAGTGCCGAAGAATAAGTCAAAAGATCTTGCCACAGCATTATAAAGAGAAGCAACGATGATTTTAAGGGGACTGTGCTAAGCAGTCCCTGATTTTATGAAAAGGAGTAGCACATGGCAAATAAATTATATGTAATGGAACAGCTGACGGAAGAGGTGGCAAAAGATGTAGCTGCCAGTCCGCAGGAATGGATGCGGTTCCTAAACACTGCATCCAGACTGTACAAATACACTTTTCCAGAACAGCTTTTAATTTATGCACAGCGGCCGGAAGCAACTGCCGTAGCATCCATGGAAATCTGGAATCAGAAGATGTACCGATGGATCAAAAAGGGATCTAAGGGGATTGCCTTGATTGACAATACTTCCGGACCGAAAACAAAACTTCGGTATGTATTTGATGTGCAGGACACTTATAAAGTGCGGAATCTTGGAAAGGATCCTCAGTTATGGAATTTTCCAGTAGAAGGAGAACATCTGGTGGCAGATTATCTGCAGGAGCAGTTATCACTGGAAGATACAGAAGGAGGACTTGCTGAAAGTCTGCATCAGGCAGCGAAGGAGAGTATGCAGGAATGGCTTCCAGATGCATTGGAAGAACTGAGACTGGATGTGACAGGGACATTTTTGGAAGAACTGGACGAACAGAATCAGGAAGTAGAATTCCGAGAACTGATGACCAATAGTGTCTGGTGTGTATTACTAAACAGGTGTGGACTGGATGTACAGGAATATCTGGATGCAGAGGATTTTCGGCATATAACGGACTTCAATCAGTTGAAAGTGTTAGGACATCTGGGAAGTGCAGTCAACGAGATCAGCAGACCAGTCCTGATGCAGATTGGACGATATGTTCTGAATGATCTGGAAAATGACCTGAAAACGGTTGCAAAAGAAAAAGAAGTAGCTTATAATGAGTTTAACACGTTAATTCGTGAAAGTAACACAGATAATACAGAAGATAGAGAAGAAAAAAAGGAGGAAACAGACTATGAGAGAGATCAGTTACAGCCAGAACGGAGAGTATCAGATTCCAGATATCAGCCTGGAAGAGACGAGAGGAACGATCGGGAAATATGGAATGATGAGGAAAGAGTATCTGAGAAACCACAAGGTAGCCAGGTTCAATATTCTGACACTGCAGAACCGTCTGGACAGTCATCTGATGGAGATCGACAGTCAGGCAAGGCAGAGAGTAGACAACCTGATGAACGAACTTCTGGAGAAAGATCCGGCACCGGACAAGATGGCAGACACAATGGCGTGGACCAGACACATGAACCAGATCAAGGCACAGGCAGAGGAACTGGTAATTCGGGAGATTATTTACAGTTAAGCCTGTTCCCAACAGAAGAGGAACAGTTAGGAGAAATAAGGAAAGCGGCAGCTGCATTAGAACAGCCAGCCGCTTTTCTTATTTCGGATGAAGTGGTAGACGATATTCTCAGAACAGGAAGCGGACAGAAAAATACACTGTTTCACATTACTGCAAGATTGATCGAAGGTCTGGATAATGAAGAAATGCAAAGCTTCCTGAAAGAGGAATATGGCACTGGAGGAAAAGGATTTACCATAGATGGGCAGAAAATCAGTATCTGGTACGACAACGATGGTATCCGTATCCGACGAGGCGACTCAGCAAGAAGAAATTTTGACCGTATCGTTACGTGGGAAGAAGCTGCTGACAGGATCCAGGATATGTATGAGGAAGGAAATTATGTTGATAATCTTATCTCCAATAATGCTATCGAGCAGGAACAGAAAGAAATGACAGATCTTCTGGCACTCCATTTCCGTGATACGAGCAGAAACAGAGAAGAACGGTTGTCCTATTCTGACTGGCAGGATGTAGTGGGGGCGGCTTGGACAGATCCGGAAGAAGCAGCTGCGACAGCCTATCGTTTTGAATGGCTTCAGGAAGATATGGAAAAGAATCCAGAAGATTACCATCGTTGGGAAATCCAGCATAATCCGGAATATTTCCAGCGCTATAAAGATCTCCAGAGGGAGCGTTCCTGGGTGGATCAGCAATTCAAGGTAGAGCGACCGGCACTATCCTTTATCACACAGGATGAAATTGACGCAGTGTTAAGAAGAGGCGGCATTACTGCAGGAGGACGTAACCGAATCTATGAGTATTTCATGGAACATCATGATATGAAAGATGCAGCTGAGTTCCTGAAAAATGAGTATGGAACAGGTGGTTTTTCACCCGGAATACTAGGAGCAGATGCTTCCGACGCATCCCATGATGCAAAAGGATTAAAACTTGCGAAAGGAAAGATTGGCAGTCCAGAAGTAGAAATTCTATTAAAATGGAATAAGGTTGCAGAACGTGTCCGTCAGCTGATCCGCACCGATGATTTCTTATCACCGGAAGAATTGGAAAAGTATGAAGAGCGGCAGGAAGCACAGAGACTGGCAGATTTGGAAGAAGCACAGCAGATGTTAGGAGAACAGCTGGAGCAGGATACTTTGACAGCGGAAGATATAACTGATTTGAGATTAGTTGATTCAGAATATATGTCCGGTACCAGAACAAGAATCCATGATTTTGATTGCAAAGTTAAGGGAGAAGTGAATCGACTTCAATACACATTAGAATATCATGATGATGGAGAAGGTTTCACGATTCATACGGAAAAAGATGATATTTGGAATCGAATGTCAACACAAGAATTGGAACGTCTGGATGTAAAACTCGGACAAGAAGTACTTTATTATCATTATCACAACAAAACTGTAAATGCGGATACCTTAGATGAATTACGGGAAATCAGGGAAGAAATTATGGAGGAAGAGTCCTCGTATTTTACTGCTATTTCTCAACGTGTGTGGACAGATTATGATAAAAAAGAAAAAGAATTATCGGGAGAAGCTGAGGTATCGGAAGAAAAAGAATCTTTGGAAGAGATTAACGGAATAGCAGAACCGATTCAAGCAACGAACTTCCGTATCACAGATGATGAACTTGGACAGGGAACACCGAAGGAGAAATTCCGAGCCAATATCATGGCTATCCAGTTGTTAAAGAAATGTGAGGATGAGAACCGCAATGCGACATCAGAGGAACAGAAAATCTTATCCAGGTACGTCGGCTGGGGAGGTCTTGCAGATGCATTTGATGAGACAAAAGCTGCATGGGAGACAGAATATCTGGAATTAAAGACGGTTCTTACACCAGAGGAATATGCTGCAGCCAGAGCTTCCACGTTAAATGCTCATTATACACAGCCGATTGTGATTGAAAGTATGTATCAGGTGTTGGAGAATCTGGGATTTACAAAAGGAAATATCCTGGAGCCGTCTATGGGAGTCGGGAACTTCTTTGGAATGCTTCCAGAAAATCTAAATCAGTCCAAACTCTATGGTGTGGAACTGGACAGTATCAGCGGTAGAATTGCAAAGCTACTCTATCCAGATGCCAATATTCAGATCAAAGGTTTTGAGAAGACAGATTATCCTAATGATTTTTTTGATGTGGCGATTGGAAATGTGCCATTTGGTGCATACAAGGTCAATGACCGTCAGTATGATCGCTACAATTTCATGATCCATGATTACTTTCTCGCCAAGACGATAGATCAGTTACGTCCAGGTGGTGTGGCGGCACTAATCACAACAAAGGGAACTATGGATAAGGCGTCACCGGAAGTCCGGAAATATCTGGCAGAGCGGGCAGATCTGTTGGGAGCAATCCGACTGCCGAACACAGCTTTTAAGGCAAATGCGGGAACAGAAGTCAGTGCTGATATCTTGTTTTTCCAAAAGAGGGAAAGCCTTACGAAAGAAATGCCGGAATGGATAAATCTGGATAGTGATGTCAATGGCATTACAGTCAATCAGTATTTTGTTCAGCATCCGGAAATGATTCTGGGTGAGATGAAAGAAGTGTCCGGTCCGTATGGTATGGAAACAACATGTGCTCCAATGGAAGGAGCTGATTTGGAATTACAGTTACAAGAAGCTGTAAAACACATCAAGGGAAGCATGGCACCGGCAGTAGATGTGGAGACAGAACTGGATGAGATGCCAGAGAGTATTCCAGCAGATCCAAATGTGCGAAATTACAGTTATACGGTGGTAGATGATCAGGTATATTACCGTGTCAACTCTTTGATGAATCAGGTGAAAATGCCTGCCGCTACTGCAGAACGTGTAAAAGGGATGGTTGCAATCCGTGATACTGTCCGAGAGCTGATCGCTTTGCAGATGGAGGAAAACGTCACAGATGAAGAAATCCAGAAACAGCAGAAAAAACTGAATCAGGTGTATGATACCTACACAGCAAAGTATGGAGTTATTGGAAGTAATGCTAACAAACGTGCATTTTCTGATGACTCTTCTTATTGTCTGCTGTGTTCCCTGGAAGACTTGAATGAAGATGGAACATTGAAGCGGAAAGCGGACATGTTCACCAAACGAACCATTAAAAAGGCGGTCGCTGTGACAAGTGTGGAGACAGCCACAGAAGCACTTGCTCTGTCCCTAAATGAAAAGGCTAAAGTAGATCTTCCATATATGGCACAGTTGACCGGAAAGACCGAAGAGAAAATCACAGAAGAGCTGGTTGGAGTTATCTTCAAAAATCCACTGACAGACCAGTGGGAAAGCGGAGATGAATATCTGTCTGGAAACGTCAGAGATAAATTAAACACTGCGAGAACCTTTGCCGAGAGTCACCCGGAATTTACACCGAATGTCCGTGCATTGGAGGCGGTTCAGCCGAGAGATCTGGAAGCATCTGAGATTGAGGTACGTGTTGGAGCCACCTGGATTGAACCTTCGGATTATCAGGATTTTATGGTAGAACTGCTTCATACGCCATGGTATCTTGCACAGAAGGAAATACAGGTAAAATTCTCTGAGGTAAATGGTGAGTGGAGGATTACAGGAAAGAATGCCGACAGTCCAAGAAATGCGTTTGCCTATGCAACGTATGGAACTGAGAGAGCAAATGCCTATAAGATTCTGGAAGATACCCTGAACCTGAAAGATGTACGCATCTATGATAAGAGTGTCAATGAGAATGGTGATGAAATCCGTGTCCTCAATAAGAAAGAAACCATGCTGGCATCGCAGAAGCAGGATGCCATGAAAGCAGCATTTAAAGACTGGATTTTTAAAGATCAGCAGAGGCGTGAACGACTGGTAAAGGTGTACAATGAACGATTTAATAGCATCCGTCCCCGTGAATATGATGGCAGTCATTTGACTTTCCCAGGAATGAATCCGGAAATAGAACTTCGTCCGCACCAGAAAAATGCAGTTGCACACCAGCTTTACGGAGACAATGTGCTTCTGGCACATGTAGTAGGAGCTGGGAAGACCTACGAAATGGTAGCGGCGGCAATGGAAAGTAAAAGACTGGGATTATCACAGAAGAATCTCTTTGTCGTGCCAAACCATTTGACGGAGCAGTGGGGTGCAGAATTCCTACAGTTATATCCGGGAGCCAATATCCTGGTTGCAACCAAGAAAGATTTTGAACCAGCAAACCGAAAAAAATTCTGTGCCAGAATTGCTATGGGGAATTATGATGCCATTATCATTGGACATTCCCAGTTTGAGCGTATTCCAATCTCTGATGAGAGGCAGGAAGCTATGCTGCGGAAGCAGATTGATGATCTGGAAATGGCAATCCAGAGTGCAAGGTATGAACAGGACGGTGGGCGTTATACCGTCAAACAGATTGAAAAGACCAGAAAGACACTGCAGACAAGGCTGGAAAAACTGAATCAGAAAGAGAAGAAAGATCAGGTAGTTACGTTTGAAGAACTGGGCGTGGATCATTTGTATGTAGATGAAGCACACAGCTATAAAAATGCGTTTCTTTATACAAAAATGAGAAATGTAGCCGGGATTGCACAGAACGAAGCACAGAAATCCGCAGATATGTTCAATAAATGTCAGTATCTGGACGAGATTACCGGAGGAAAAGGCATTACTTTTGCTACAGGCACACCAATCAGCAACAGCATGACGGAATTATATGTTATGCAGCGGTATCTGCAGAACAGCAAATTACAAAATATGGGACTTGGACTGTTTGATTCCTGGGCTTCTACCTTTGGAGAAGTTGTCACGAGCATCGAACTTGCACCGGAAGGAACTGGATATCGAGCAAAATCAAGATTCGCCAGATTCTATAATATCCCAGAACTGATGAATATGTTCAAGGAGATTGCAGATATCAAGACTTCCGATCAATTAAAGCTTCCAGTGCCGGAAGCGGAATATGAAACAGTGGTGCTGAAACCAACGGAACAGCAGAAAGAAATCGTAGAAAGCCTTGGAGAACGTGCAGAAGTTGTCAGAAACGGAGGGGTAGATGCCTCGGTCGATAATATGCTAAAAATCACCAATGACGGAAGGAAGTTAGCATTGGACCAGCGTTTGGTGAATGAATTATTGCCAGATAATCCAGAAAGTAAAATATCAGTTTGTGCAGAGAAAAGCTATGAAATATGGAAAGACACAGCAGCACAGAAATCCGCACAGTTGATTTTCTGTGACTTGAGCACACCGAAAGGCGATGGCAGTTTTAATGTTTATGATGACTTGAAGCAGAAACTAATGGAGAAAGGTGTACCGGAAAAAGAGATTGCTTTTATTCATGATGCAAATACAGAAGCAAAAAAGACGGAGCTGTTTGGAAAAGTGAAATCCGGGCAGGTTCGTTTTTTGATTGGCTCAACAGCAAAGATGGGTGCAGGAACCAATGTGCAGGATCGTTTGATTGCCCTGCATCATCTGGATATTGGTTGGAAACCATCTGACTTGGAACAGAGGGAAGGACGTATTATCCGTCAGGGAAACCATAATAAAAAGGTTCATATCTTCCGGTATGTAACAGAATCCACATTCGACAGTTATATGTGGCAGTTGATCGAGAACAAGCAGAAATTCATCTCCCAGATTATGACGAGCAAAGCACCGGTCAGAAGTTGTGAAGATGTGGATGAAGCGGCACTGTCCTATGCAGAGGTCAAAGCACTTGCAACCGGAAATCCGGCAGTAAAAGAGAAGATGGCATTGGATGTGGACGTGGCAAAGTTGAAACTTTTAAAAGCCAACCACATGAATAATCAGTACCGTTTGGAAGATGACATTGCGAGGAATTTCCCGCAACAGATTGCAAAACTGACGGAGATTATTGACAGCTATAAGGCAGATATCGCTCATTTTTCTGAGCATAAAATCACAGATCCAGAGCAGTTTTCTATGGAAATCAGTGGCAAAGTGTTCACAGAAAAGAAAGAGGCAGGTATGGCACTTCTGGCGGTCTGCAAAGACATTAAGTCTGTAGATGCAGCTATGGACATTGGAAGTTATCAGGGATTTAACATGAGAATCCAATTCGACAGCTGGAGCAAAGAGTTTATCCTGTCTGTAAAGCATGAATCGGTAGCTAAAGTTCGGTTGGGAGCCGATGCCCTGGGAAATATCACTCGTATCAATAATCTTTTAGAAAGTTATCCGGAGAAACTGGCAGAAGCAGAACAACGGCTGGAAACGGTACAGGAGCAGATGGCAAATGCCAAAGAGGAAGTCGGGAAGCCATTTCCAAAAGAAGAGGAGTTGAACCAGAAACTGGAGCGACTGTCAGAGTTAAATGCACTTCTCAATATGGATGAGCGGGAAGATACAGAAACAGAGCAGTCGGAATCAAAAGAGAAAGAAGAAAGACCGGCACGAGGTTCTATCCATGAGAAACTGCAGATTTATAAAGAAAAGAGTCAACGGGAAAGTGAAACTGGCAAGGAAACCAGAAAACGGGACTTCGGTTTGGAATAAGTAAACAGGAAAGATGGCATAATTTGGTAGAAGAAGGTTCTGCCGGTTATGCCATTTTTTAGAACACAGGAGGAATTTGAATGGCGAGAAATATGATATCAGGAAAAGAAACGCAGAAAATGCAGGAATATACGCAGGAACAGATAGACCGTGCAGAACACATGGAAATAGAGATTCCAGCGGATGTAAAGGAACAGATTTTTGAATATGCAAATCTGATTGGCGAGGAAGAGAAAGTAAGGACGTTGGTAAGAAATCTGACAGATGCAATCAATCAGGCAGATGAAGATAAAGTAGAGGAACTTCTGGATGATGCAAAAATGGATATTCAGGACCTACCAGATCCAACCATAGGTAAGCTGGAATTACGTGATTATGGATATACAGCAGAAGACATGGTGCCGCTCAGAAAAGAAGCAGCTTTGGATTATCACAGAATGGGTTCTAAGATTTATTGCCTAGGCAGCGATGGCGGTAAGGGAGAGTATGCAAGTAAAGAAATGATACAGGCACACGAAGGGCTGTTTGGCATGGAATTACAGATGTGGGAACGGATAAGGGATCAGGATCTGGATTATGCAGATGAAGATTTTGGAGCATTTCAGGAGCCTATGAGTGTCATTGATCAGGAAGAAGCACTGAAATTATACGATGCCGGAGCAGATATCTATCTGATCACTAATTTTTCGTCACCGATCTATGTCACGGAACGCATGGAAATTGAACGAGGACCGGAGCATTATCAGATGTCCATGGCAGAACTGGAGCGTTTCCGTAACCTGGAATGGGAAATGCAGAAATATCCACAGATTCAGTCTTTGAAAGAGGCAAACCTGTTGTTAGGAACTAGGCGAACCTTTGGTATTTATCAGATCAAGGATGATTCACCGGGCGAAAACTATGCATTTATGAATATGCGCTTTATTGAAAGTCATGGTATGCAGATAAAAAAAGAAGATTATAAGCTGGTCTATGTTGGAGACTTATCGGGAAATATGTCACTGGAAGATATTTTTGAAAGGTTCAACATTGACAGACCGGAAGACTTCCGAGGACATTCCCTGTCTGTCAGTGATATCGTAGTTCTGAATGACGGGGAAAAAGTAACAGCTCATTTTGTAGACAGTATCAGTTTTGAACAACTGGATTCTTTCCTGAATCTGGAAGAACAGGTTCTTAGTGAACTGGCATATGAGGTAGGAGAACGTTACTTTGCTATTCAGAGAACAGAAGAAGGATACGATTATTCCTTTTACGATGAAGATTTCCGTCTGATGGATGGTGGCGTCTATGAAAATGATGAAATTTCTATTAAAGAAGCGGCAGAGGAACTTCTGGAAGACGAAGGCTGGACTGGAGAACGCATCCGTGGAGATTATGATCAGCTGATGGAAAAAGTAGAAGAAATGGATGAGGTTGTAATGGCGGAGATTCAGAACAGCCAGGGAGAATATAAGCCGTTGGCAAAGGTGGAGGAACTGGAAGAGGTGAATTATAACATGATTGATAATGTCCTCAATAATATGCCGCCGAAGAAAGAACCGTATCTGGAATACTTTGCGGCAGAATGCGATGAGTTCCATGATATGGGAGCTTATGAAAAAAGTACCGATGTTAATCAGATAGCTGCAGTCTATGAAAAATATAGGGAGAATCCAGAAACAGCTTATCTCGGATGCTCAATGGGAATTATCTATCGTGATCCGGAAGACAGTTACTATGATGAAGCCGAATTTGCAATCGTAAAAGGAAATACCGTATTTGGGAATGTGATGGATGATGTTCGGTTTTATGAGGAGCTTGCACTGGTACGGGAAGGAATTGAGAAAATTCATGAAGCATTGCCGGACTACAAGTATGTACCGATGCGAGATGTTCGAGAAGCAATGTATCCAGAGAAGATGACCACAGAACAGCTGGCAGAGGCATTGGATGAGATTGCAGAAGCTTTTGATCCGTATGAGTATCGAGATAATGTGGAGCCGGGAGAAAATACGGTACAAGAGGTGATGTTGGATTTGCAGAGTGGCAATACACATTCTTATATTTCTTATCTGAAGGATATTGTGGACGAAGAATGCGACCTGTCTGTTCGTGCAGGTGTATTGATGGAAAGACTGAAAGCCTATAAACCGGAGCTTCCAAAAGATATGGAGCCGATGGTGTATGTGAATTATTGTGAGAAAAGTGAGTTGGGGAGTCCAAGATGTCAAAAGTTATCTGATCTGGATTCCAAAACCGTAGAACAGGACAAAGCCTGGTATGCTGACCGTGATCCAAACACCAACGAACCAAAAACGACAGCACAGATGTTTTTTACAGTATATTATGCTGAGAAGGGTGATAAGATGCTGCACCATTTTCAAGGTAAGATAGAGATTGGTACCGGAAACGGTGGTATCATCAGTCAGTTAAAGATGCAGAATGAAATGAAATTGACAGATGAAAGCTGGATTAGTTATCAGCAAGGAAAAGGTAATGAAGAGTATCAGAAGTATATGGAAGATCTGACGGATATGCAGAATCATGTTCTGCCGTATTTGCAGAGTTTTTGCAGTCTGGAAGAAAAAGGTGTGAAGGAGAGACGAGAACAGCAGGTGACAGAGAAAAATGAGAGCAGAGAAGCTGTGTCAAGAGCCGGCGTTGAAGCAAATACAGCAGTTAAGGACGCAGGGAAAGCTGAAAGAAAGCCAGTAGCACAAAAGAGAGCAATGACGGGAAAAGAGAAGAAACCATCAATCCATGAACGCTTGGAAATCAATAAGAAAATTATCCAGGAAAAGCAGGGAAAAGATAAGCTGGAGAGAGGGGCTGATTTGGGTGTAAGATAAACAATAAAGCCTGGTAGATGATTTTAAAAGATTATTTACCAGGTGTTTTTGTGAAAATCTTAGAAAACAATAACAAATCAAACAACCTAGAAGAAAACTTAATTTTGGTTGAAACTATTCCGATAAAAGAATATACTTATAATAGGCTTGTTGTATCGTTTGGAGGAAAATTATGGATTATATAACAACGATCGAAATGTCAAAAATATGGGGAATTTCATCTAGAAGAATTTCTCTTTTATGTAGCCAGGGAAGAGTGCCTGGAGCAGAGAAAAAGGGAAAGACTTGGCTAATACCAAAAGATGCGGTAAAGCCAACAGATCCTCGAAAGAAAAACAGATGACGTATTGGAGGTTATAATGCTTATGGGAAGACCAGAAGATTCCAGAGTGAAGATTCCAGCGCTTGTGCACTTCACAAGACTTGGATATATCTATATATCAATTAAAGATGAAGTAGAAAGGAAAGTACCATGACAAAGGATGAAGTAACAAAACTCTGGATGGACAGTCCGGAATCACTACAGTTTTTAAATAATGCTACAAAATTTTATAATTTAATGATGATGTATCGTTGTGCTATTCGGGAGATACAAACTAAACTTGAGGTTTTGGATGATGAATTTTCAGTTGAGAACAATCGAAATCCTATTTCTTTTATAAAAACAAGGATTAAGAAGCCCAATAGTATTTACAATAAATTGCAGAAAATGGGACATGATTTTACAACAGAAAATATACAGACATATTTAAATGATGTAGCAGGCGTTCGAATAGTTTGTGCGTTTATTGACGATATTTATATGATATCAGATTTGATTACCCAACAGGATGATATTAAAGTTATTGAAATAAAAGATTATATAAAAAATCCAAAACCAAATGGTTATCGAAGCTATCATATGATTGTTGAAATACCAGTATTTTTTGCTAAGGGTAAAACACCTATGCGTGTAGAATTACAGATTCGAACCAATGGTATGGATTTCTGGGCAACATTGGAACATCAACTTCGCTATAAAAAAGGAATTGAAGAAATGCCTGGTTATGATGAGATAAGTGAAGAATTACTTCATTCTGCAAGAGCTATCATTGAAGCGGATAATGAAATGCAGAGAATAAAAGACAAAATTGGTATGTTTCATGAAATTTAGGCAGAAAACTGAGCAAGTAGGAAGGTGGAATATATATGAAGCAAGATACTTTAGAGGGCAAAGCAAAAACAAAAAATGGGGTAAAACGGCTGTGTTTTTCCATAGTCTGCATTCTTCTGGAAGTAATTTTTATTATTACTATCGTAACACGCTTGAATGAATATGCAGAAATTATAAATTTATTTACAAGGATTTTGAGTGGAATCTTGGTTTTGGGATTGTACGCATCAGATAAGACCTCTTCTATGAAAATGCCTTGGGTCATCTTAATTCTAATCTTCCCAATTATGGGTGTAGGCCTGTATTTGTTGATTGGTTTGAATGGTGGCACACATAAAATGCGTGAGCGATATGCAGAAATTGATAGCAAATTGTTACCAATGCTTCCGGACAGTCAGGAGTGTTTGAGCAGAATAAAAGAAACAATTCCGAAAGCAGGAAATATAGCAAGTTACATACAAAGAAATTCGCAGTATCCAATCTATCAGAATACGGATATTGTGTATTTTGATGAAGCAGTGAAAGGATTAGAGGCACAGATTAAGGATTTGGAGAAAGCACAGAAGTTTATCTTTATGGAATATCATGCGATAGAAGACGCTGAAGCATGGCATAAGATTCAAGATGTTCTGGAAGAGCGAGTAAAAGCAGGTGTGGAAGTTAGAGTATTCTACGATGATATGGGTTCTATAGGCTTTATTAACACAGATTTTGTGAAAAAGATGGAGGCAATAGGAATTCATTGCCGTGTATTCAATCCGTTTATGCCAGGTTTAAATCTGTTTTTGAACAATCGTGATCATAGAAAAATAACAGTTATTGATGGAAAAGTCGGATTTACAGGTGGATATAATCTGGCAAACGAATATTTTAATTACACACACCCGTATGGACAGTGGAAAGATACAGGTATTCGTTTAGAAGGAGATGCTGTTCAGTCGCTTACGGTGACATTTTTGGAAATGTGGAATGCAGTAAGTGATAAGGCTGCTAATGATTCTGATTTTAGTAAATACCTTTTCCACTATGATTATGCGGCACAGCAAACTGGGTTTGTTCAACCTTATGCAGACAGCCCTATGGATAATGAGCAAGTAGGAGAAGAAGTTTATATCAGTATGATAAATAAAGCTGAAAAATATTGTTGGTTTATGACTCCATATCTAATCATAACAGATGAAATGACGCATGCGTTATGTCTGGCTGCTAAGCGAGGGGTAGACGTAAGAATTATCACACCTGGTATCCCTGATAAAAAATTCATTTATAATATAACTCGTTCTTTTTATCATGGATTAGTTAAACATGGTGTTCGTGTTTATGAGTGGACTCCTGGTTTCTGTCATGCAAAAATGAGTGTGGCAGATGACTGTATGGCAACTTGTGGAACAATTAATCTGGATTATCGAAGTTTATATCACCATTTTGAAAACGGCTGTTTTATGGCAGATTGTCAGGCAGTTGTGGAAATAAAAAATGATCTGATAAGAACGATGGGAGAATGTCGTGATGTGACAGACCAATATCAAACCGGACGAAGTGCATATTTGCGACTGGGACAATTATTTATGAGATTATTTGCTGGATTGCTATAAGAATCTGATGAAACGACCTTTCAAAAAACAGTTGATTTAGAAGTTAACTGTTTTTGAAAGGCCGTTTTTGCTATATCTAACAGTCTGTTGTACAAAGAAGATTTTGCATGGATGAAAAAACAAACCTTGTTGAGGTTAAATTGAGTTTTTCATTGTATTGTATTGCTAATGAATAAGAATAAGAATAAGAACAGACAATGCTGAATGCTCTGGAAACAAGAATATCTGAGTATAGTATGTAAGTTCGTAACAGAATGAAAGGAGCGATTCAAATGAGCAATTTGGAAAATTATATGAAACAGCAAGCAATTTTTTGTGAACAAAATGATAGCATTAGTAAGAATCTGTATTCAGAGTATGGTGTAAAAAGAGGCTTACGAGATGAAAAAGGCCAAGGTGTGTTGACGGGGCTTACAAATATTTCTGATATAAAAGCTTTTGAATATCGTGATGGAGTAAAGAGTCCATGTGATGGCGAGTTATCTTATCGTGGTTATAATATAAAAGATTTAGTAACAGGAAGTAAAGGAAAAAGGTTTGTCTTTGAAGAAGGAGCATATCTTCTTTTATTCGGAGAATTGCCAACTGATACACAGTTAATGGAATTTCAGGGAAGACTATCTGATTGTATGGAACTACCGACTAACTTTACCAGAGATGTCATTATGAAAGCACCTACATCAGATATTATGGGTTCTATGACTCGAAGTATTCTTACATTGGGCTCTTACGATAAGGAGAAAGAAAGTCTTGAAATTCCGAATGTGCTAAGGCAGAGTATGCAGTTGATCGCAGCATTTCCTATGTTAGCAGTATATGCATACCATGCTTATTGTCATTATGAAAAAAACGAAAGTATGTATATTCATAGACCTGAAAAAGATTTATCTATTGCTGAAAATTTCCTGCGCCTATTAAGACCAGATACAAAATTCACAGAACTGGAAGCAAGAGTACTGGATATAGCATTATTGTTACATATGGAACATGGTGGTGGTAACAATTCTACATTCACTACACGGGTAGTAACATCTTCAGGTTCAGATACTTATTCTGTTATTTCAGCAGCAATGTCATCCTTAAAAGGAAAAAAACATGGCGGTGCAAATCTGATGGTAATGAATATGATGGATGATATTAAAAGTCATGTGAAAGATTATGAAGACGAAGAGGAAATTGCATCATATCTGAGTAAGATTTTGAAGAAAGAGGCGTTTGATCAGAAAGGACTTATTTATGGAATGGGACATGCTGTATATTCTATTTCAGATCCGAGAGAAAGGGTGTTCAAAGGCTTTGTAGAACAACTCGCAAGGGATAAAGGACGTGAGAAAGATATGACCCTTTATAACAATATTGAGAAGATTGCACCTAAGTTGATTGCAAAGCAGCGTCAGATATTCAAAGGAGTAAGTCCTAATATAGATTTCTATAGTGGTTTTGTGTATGACATGTTGAATATTCCAAGAGAATTGTACACGCCATTATTTGCGATAGCAAGAATTGCTGGTTGGAGTGCACATCGCCTGGAAGAATTGATAACTACAGATAAGATCATTCGCCCGGCATATAAGAGTCTAGTCAGCAAAAAAGAATATATAGAAAGAGAGGAACGATAATATGGGAGCAGGAACCAGTGCAGAGGAGTTTTTTTTAAAGAGCATCAATGTTGAAAGTATATTTGAATTTGTCGAAAGAACAGATTATTTGTTTCTTTATAGTATAAAGGAATGTGTTGAAAAATCAGACTGTCATGAAGGAGTATATCTTTCAGAAGTGGCAGAATACATGAAATTATCGATTCCAGAAACATCTAAGATGGTAAAAAGTCTTGAAAATAAAGGATATATTATCTGGAAATTAGATGAAAAAAAAGAAAGAACATACCTTGTTTTGACGAACAAGGCAATTGAATTAAGTAATTGTCAGAAAGAAAAAATGATAGAAGCTTATGAAAAAATCATATCGAATATACAAGAAGATGACCTGGCAGTTACACGGTGTACATTGAGAAAAATCCGACAGCTTATGGAAGAAATAAAATAGTGATTAATATAACGGAGTAAGAAAAGCTCCTTCATATATTAGAATAAAAATATGACTGTTTCATTAAAAAGAAGCCGGTCATATTTTTTATGAAAAATAAATTTTGTTGAGGTTAAATTGAGATTGACTTTGTATTGTATAAGTATGAAATAAAAAGGAATCAGGTGATGTACAATGAAAAAGCATAAAATATGTAAAATCCTTCTTGTTATACTGGCAATTTTTTTATGTGTGGCTTTTTATGAATTGCTCGGAATCTGCATTGCATATAAAAAGCAGCCGGAAGTGTCCAATACAACCAAAAAAGAAACAAAAAATGGTTCGTGGAACGAATGCAGTGAAAATACGGAACGTGCAGTGATCATAGAAAAGAATCCAGAAGCGCTTTTACAAAGAGTGCGTTTGATCCAGAATGCAAAAGAGGAAATTATTCTTTCTACTTTTGCATTTAAATCCGATGAAAGTGGAAAATTAATCTTAGGAGCACTGCATGATGCGGCAGACAGAGGTGTGCATATTCGTCTGTTAGTAGATGGAATGGAGAGCTGGATTGATATGGAAGGGAATCCGTATTTCTATGGATTATCTTCCCATGAGAATGTTGAAATTAAACTGTATAATAAAGCCAACCCGTTGAAACCATGGAAAATGATGGGTAGAATGCATGATAAATATTTGATTGCAGATGGTAAGACATATATTCTTGGCGGAAGAAATACATATAATTATTTCCTGGGGGATTTTCCGGGACATAAGAACTATGACAGAGACGTGTTGGTTGTTTGCAATGAACCTGAGAAAGAAAATTCAGTTAACCAGTTGTTAGATTATTTTGAAACTATATGGGATCAGGAAGACAGTGGTTATTTTCATAACAATAAAAAACTGGCAAATAGAAAATCTGTAAAGAACGCAGTTTTAGAGCTGCAGAACGGCTATCAGAAATATTTTGAAGAGAATAAGGAAAGAATCTGCGATACCGATTATACGGACGAAACTTTTGAGACAGAAAAGATTGCATTAGTGTCAAATCCTATCCACACAGGTTCCAAAGAACCAGTAGTGTGGTATCAACTGGGAGAACTAATGAAAAATGCAAAAGAGCGCGTGAAAATTCATACACCATATATTATCTGCAATGATATGATGTATAATACATGGAAAGAGATTGCGGAGAGAGTTCCGGATTTTTCTATCATGACCAATTCGGTTGCCAACAATGGAAATCCGTTTGGTTCTGCTGATTATGCGAGAAACAGAAACAGAATTTTAAATACAGGAATTGATATCTGGGAGTATGAAGGCGGCTATTCTTACCACGGAAAAAGCATCCTGATTGATGATGATCTATCCGTAATCGGTTCCTTTAACATGGATATGAGAAGCACGTATCTGGATACGGAACTGATGCTTGTAATTCGCAGTAAAGATATTAATAAACAGTTGGAAGAGGGCATGATGGAATATGAAAGAGTGTCCCGCCAGATATTGGAAGATGGAACCTATCGTGATCCATATCATGTAGAGCCAATCGAATTAACAAAGAAACGTCAGAGAAAAATATTTTTGGTACAGCATCTGCTTGGATGGGCAAGGTATCTGTTTTAATAAGGAGGAAGGAAAACGTGTTTCAAATATTGATTGTAGAAGATGATAAAGAATTAAGCCAGCTATTCCAAAAAGTGCTTGAGAAGAATGGATATCAAGTCAAAAGTGCATCGGATGGAGCACAGGCATTAGAAGTATTGGATAAGGAATATATTGATCTGATCATTTCTGATATTATGATGCCGGTTATGGATGGCTATGAACTGGTGTCAGAACTTCGTTCAGCAGGATATCAGATACCAGTGCTTATGATCACTGCGAAAGGTTCCTTTGATGATATGCGCCAGGGATTTCTTTCGGGAAGTGACGATTATATGGTAAAACCGGTAAATGTGAATGAAATGGTTTTAAGAGTCGGAGCACTGCTTCGCCGTGCACAGATACTGAATGAACACAAAATTGTGATCGGTTCAACAGAGTTTGATTATGATGCAATGACGGTTACAACTGATAAGGAAAGTCTTGTTTTGCCTAAAAAAGAATTCCTGCTTTTATATAAGCTTGCAGCTT
The DNA here is from genome assembly GCF_037890365.1 of Blautia sp. HCN-20427. Classification (NCBI taxonomy): domain Bacteria; kingdom Bacillati; phylum Bacillota; class Clostridia; order Lachnospirales; family Lachnospiraceae; genus Blautia; species Blautia sp. HCN-20427. Next base: position 37,337 of record NZ_JBBKBX010000003.1, read on the forward strand.
CGCCAGGCAGAACATTTACAAAACAACAGTTGATGGATGAAGTATGGGGATACGAGACGGAGGCAGACCCACATACGATAGAGGTACATATAGGAAGAATCAGAGAGCGTTTTAAAGATAACCCTGATTTTGAAATCGTAACAATGCGTGGAATTGGATACAAGGTGGTGAAAAAATAATGGAACAAAAGAAAGAAAAAGGATTGCGGATCCGATCCTGTCTGACTGGTGCAATCTGGCTGGCACTTGTATTTTCAACAGTCATATCTGCTTTATTATTTGCTTTTTTGAATCATTTTTTTAATCTGCCGGGCAGCATACCTGTGCTTGGCTGGCTTTTGATTTTCAATACATTGATTGCAGGGCTGATCACTTCCTTTATCAATGCAAAGTTACTGGAACCAATTACCAGACTTAGTAAAGCAATGAAGGAAGTTTCTCAGGGAGATTTTGAACAGCATTTGGAAACGAACAGCCGTATAGCAGAAGTTGGAGAATCTTATCAAAGTTTTAACGTTATGACAAAAGAACTTCGTGCAACAGAGGTGCTGCAGATGGATTTTGTATCTAATGTTTCTCATGAGTTTAAGACCCCGATTAATGCCATTGAAGGATATACAATGCTGCTTCAGGGAGAAGAACTGTCTTCGGATCAAGAGGAATATGTAGAAAAAATCTTATTTAACACCCAAAGACTTTCCGGATTGGTTGGTAATATTTTGCTGTTATCCAAGTTAGAGAATCAGAATATACCAATGAAAAAAACAGAATATCGTCTGGATGAACAGATCCGCCAGGCATTTCTTTCATTGGAAACAAAATGGACAGAAAAAGAAATTGGTTTTCAGGTAGAATTGGAGGAAGTTAAATATACTGGGAATGAAGGACTTTTTATGCATATCTGGATAAATCTTTTGGATAATGCGATTAAATTCAGCCCTTCAAAGGGGACAATTACGATGTTTCTGAAACAAGAACAGGATTCTGTTAAGTTCATTCTGGAAGATGAAGGACCAGGAATAGAGGATGATGTAAAATCCAGAATATTTGACAAGTTCTATCAGGTAGATGGATCTCATAAAGCAGAAGGAAATGGCCTAGGTCTTGCACTTGTAAAACGGATTGTAGATAGTGCCGGAGGAACAATCAAAGCAGAAAACCGTGAATATGGTGGATGCAGATTTGTTGTAGAGCTTCCAATACAGAAAGATGAGGCCATATAAGTTTAAGAAAAACAGATAGAGGAGGAATTACATGACATTTTATCAGGAATTGCAGTTAAATCAGGCAGGTTCTAAAAATCTGTTGAAAAAGAGTGAAACAGTGAAAGAAAAATCATATCATATACTGGTATATTTGGTAAAGATAGCTGTTACAATGGCATTTTGTTTTTTATTTGTTACTATTTTCAGTATCTTATTTGGAAATGAGAACAGCATTGTAGGTGTAGTGGTCTTATTATGTCTCATGGTGTTTAGAAATGCGGATCTGGGGATCCACACCGGACAATCTACGATGCTTTTGGCTTTGTTCTTTGTAATTATGACTGTATGTCCGCATTTAGCAAATCAGTTTTCACCGGTATTGGGAATGCTGTTAAATATTGCGGCACTGGCTGTGTTGATTCTGTTCGGATGCCATAATCCATTCATGTTTAATCAATCTACATTGGTTCTTGGGTATCTGCTGCTATATGGTTATGATGTTACGGGAAAAAGCTATCAGATGCGATTAGTCGGAATGGCTTTAGGTGCAGCACTTACCTGCTTCGTATTTTATCGAAATCATAAAAACAGAACTTATAAAAGAAATCTGAAAGATCTGATACAAGAATTTGATATCACTTCTTCCAGAACAAAATGGCAGATATGTCAGATTTTATGCGTACCGATTGTCCTTTGCATTGCAGAACTTTGTAATATGCCACGTGCAATGTGGGCTGGTATTGCGGCCATGTCCGCGATTTTGCCGTTTATGGAAGATATGCACTACAGAGTCCGTAAAAGGATTGTCGGAAATATTGCAGGTGTTATATGTTTTACAGTATTATATTTTCTGCTTCCTTCGTCAATCTATGCATATATAGGAATTCTTGGTGGAATCGGTGTAGGATTTTCAGCACAATATGGCTGGCAGGCAGTATTTAACACATTTGGTGCTTTAGCCATTGCTGCAGAGACTTATGGACTACAAGGAGCGGTTAGTCTTAGAGTGATTCAAAATGTTTTTGGTGTTGTGTTTGCTTTAGCATTTTGTGTTATATTTTATTGGTTTATGTCTAAAAAAAAGGAAAGTGATGTGACTGTACATGCAGAGTGAAGTGAATCAGGAAGAAAATTTGAATAGAATTATTACAGTACCCAATTTGCTTTCTTTTTTTCGGTTTTGTCTGATTCCAGTAATTATATGGAGTTATTGTGTAAAGGAAAATCCTTTGTTAGCAGGAGAAATCTTATTGCTATCCGGTCTTACGGATCTCGCTGATGGATATATTGCAAGAAGATTTCATATGATTAGCAATCTAGGAAAGATTCTCGATCCGGTTGCCGATAAGCTGACACAGGCAGCAATGTTGATTTGCTTGTTTACTCGCTTTCCACATATGCTCCCGTTGATCGTTATAATGGCAGTTAAGGAACTTTATATGGCGGTTAGTGGATGCCTTGTGATACGAAAAACAGGAAAAGTGCATGGTGCAGACTGGCATGGAAAAATAGTAACCTTTTTATTATATGGAACTGCAGCGGTGCATATTATATGGTTCCACATTACACCGATGGTATCAGATCTGTTAATTGGTTTGTGCGCTATAATGATGGTTGTATCAGTTGTTTTGTACATTATCAAGAATACCAGAACACTTAGGGGAGAGACTGTATAAGCAATTTTATATTGCAATGACTAGAAAAATATTTAGGAGAACGAGGAAGCGGAAGTGATGAAGGAAATTTATCAGCAGACGGTAGAAGAGGTTCTTGAAAGGGTGAATGGCAAGAAATCTGGGCTTACGAGTGAACAGGTGAAAAGATCCAGAGAAAAGTGTGGGTGGAATGAACTTACAGAAGGAAAGAAGAAAGGTATCCTGCAGATTTTCTTTGAACAGTATAAGGATTTTCTTGTACTGATTCTAATTGCATCAGCAATCATATCTGGTATGCTTGGAGATGTGGAAAGTGCGGCAGTTATCGTGACGGTTATTATGATCAATGCAATCTTGGGAACAATACAGACGGTAAAAGCAGAACAATCTCTGCAGAGTTTAAAGAATCTTTCTGGCCCGGAGGCAAAAGTATTGCGTGATGGTACAGTCGTTCAAATTCCGGCAAGAGAACTGGTTGTTGGAGATGTGATACTGCTTGAAGCAGGAGATATGATTCCGGCTGATGGAAGACTGATTGAAAATGCAAGTCTTAAGATTGATGAGAGTGCTCTTACAGGAGAAAGTCTTGCAGTTGAGAAAAACATGGATACAATATTGACGGAAGCGCCACTTGGTGATCGGACAAATATGTTATTTTCCGGTAGTTTTGTAACGTATGGGCGTGGAAAAGCTGTTGTAACGGATATAGGAATGCAGACAGAAGTCGGAAAGATTGCAGGACTTTTGAAGTCAACTTCGGAAAAACAGACACCACTTCAGGTGAGTTTGGAAGTCTTTGGAAAGAAGCTTTCTATTATGATTCTGGTATTTTGCGGACTCTTATTTGCAATAAATGTGTTCCGCGGTGAAAAGATCAGCAGTGCATTTATGTTTGCAGTAGCACTTGCAGTAGCAGCAATTCCTGAAGCGCTAAGTTCTATCGTGACAATTGTACTTTCTTTCGGAACACAGAAGATGGCAAAAGAGCATGCAATCATTCGTAAACTACAGGCGGTAGAAGGACTTGGAAGTGTTTCTATTATTTGTTCGGATAAGACAGGAACGCTCACACAGAATAAAATGACGGTTGAAGATTATTATATAGATGGAAAAAGAATTTCAGCAGAGGCAATTGATATATCAGATCAGGCACAAAAATGTATCGTTAAATTATATATGCCTTTTTGACTATCTTTTTATATCTTCTCAAATGTCCGCAAAGCCTTATTTTATCGGCTCTACGGGCATTTTGCTTTTGTGGTAAACCTCACATATCTAGGTCTATCTTTTTATATTTTCGCTATCAAACGTGGTTAAAATCGTGGTAAATACTTCTATGCGATTAGACGCTGAACCTCTGATTTTGCGGTATCTATGGACGCATGAGCATACCAGTTCATTGTGATACTGATGTTTGAATGTCCCATGATATACTGTAAATCTTTCGGGTTCATGTTCTTGCTTGCCAGCCTTGTGCAGAACGTATGGCGTAGCGTATGCGGTGTGATATGTGGCAAGGGATTGTCCTTGTGTTGCTTGTTGTATTTCTTTACCATACGGACAAATAAGGCATTGTAATCAATCGCAACTTTGGGCTTGCCTTTATGATTGACAAACAGAAAATTGCTCCGTCCGTCTATCACAAATGGTTCTGCCTTTGGGCGTTTTTTCATAACCCGTTGAAATGCCTGTATTGTTTCTCTGCTTAATGGCACTTGCCTTGTTCCGTTCTTTGTTTTAGGCGTTTCAATATAATAGCCCTGTTCCTTGCTCTTTAATAACTGGTGGTCGATAATCACAACTTCATTCTTGAAATCAATATCGGCTACTGTCAGTCCGCACAGTTCCGAGATACGAAGTCCAGTCTTTAACAGTATCAGCACATCATCATAATACTTATGATACACGTTGTCCGTCTTAATAAATGACAGTAGGGCTTGTTCTTGTTCCTCTGTCAATGCCACTTTCTCTTTGGTATCATTTTCTAGGACTTCACTTAACTTGAAATCAAAAGGGTTCTTCCTTACACAATCGTCTTGTATGGCGATATAGAATGACGCTTTTAACGAGCGTTTATGGTTGTTAATAGTATTGTAGGAAAAGCCTTTCTCTTTCATGCGTAACGCCCATTCCTTAGCGTCAGAGGGTTTTATCGTATCAATGCTCCTAGCACCCAACTTGTCCTCTTTCAATAACCGCATGAGCTGTTCCCGTTGTTTCATTGTGCTTTTCTTCACGTTTGCCCTCTGTTCGTTCTGTTTGGCGTAGAGTTGGCAAAGCGTCATTTTCTTGCCTGTGCTGTCGATACCGTCCTCAATATCCCGTCTTATCTGCTGTTCCAGTTCACGAAGTGAGGTTTTTTCCCGTTTTCCCTTTGGTGTCGGGTCTGTGGGTGTCAATCTCCAAGCATACACATATTTTGTATTTCCAAATGCGTCTACATATTTATACAAGTATTTTCCGTCTGTTCGTTGGCTCTCTCCAGTATGCAGGATACGTCCTTTGTTATCCCGTCTTTTTTCTTTCATGGTGTCTGCTCCTTTCCTTGTTGGAAAGAGCCTTGATATGACTTGTGTTCATCATAACACATACAAGGCTCATTTGCATTAGATTGCGTCCAATTTATCAATAACCTGTTCAAACTGTCGTCGTTTAATCTGTATGCGGTTGCCATTCATAATGAGCCAGCCAGCGTCCTTGTTTTCCTCTGCCAAGCGTCTTAACTTGTTTTCTCCGATACGGAAATACTTTGACGCTTCTTCAATGGTAAGGGTGTATTTTTCCCATACGGGAATATCCTGTGCATTACTCATAAAACACCCCCTCACTTTCAATTACGTCTGCTATGTCCGTACACATTTGTTCCACAAGCATTTCCTGTTTTTCAGAAAGGTGGGTACATTCATCAATCATTTTCATGTAGTTTGAGCCTGTCAGCCTGTCGATTTCCTCTATCATCACGATTGACGGCATGACCTGTCTTTCCAGCCATTGCAGAGTGCGTTCCATATTGACAGGTACGGGGTTCATTTCAAAAGGTAAACTATCATGGGAAATGAATATCTCCCACAGCGGATAGTCGGGAAATTGCACAAAATCAGTAATAAGGTAAAACACCAGCCCATGAGGGTTATACGTCAATAACAGTTCCTCAACTGCCTGTACTGCCTTTTTGTCACGCAGACGAATTTCAAAACGGTTGATAATATCCGTATGTTTCTTTTTAGTTGCCTGTTCCTTTTGTTTTTCATACAGGCAGAAATATTTTGTGCTTGCTTTTGAGCCGATATAAAGGGTGCTTGCTAAATTGCGGTTTTTTCCGCTTAGTTTACCGCCTTGCACATTTTCATAGTTTTTACAGCGACAATCCGCACCGCCATTTTTGTATTTTTCAGATAAAACGGGAATATCCAGCAGACCGCACATATCGTTGATTGCCAAGTCAAAACGTCGGATAACACCGCCACAGTCAAGACAGCGGTTCAAGAATGAATACCAATCCCTGTTCTGTGCCTGTAAAACATATTCCATATTGCGTGAGCCTGCCCCTTTTAATTCCAAAAATACGCCCATGTGTTCATCATCAGAAGCCATAACCTTGATTTCTCCGTAGGCGTAATGCTCTTTATAGCCATAATATCCATAGTCATAATGGATAAAATAATCTGCTTTCATGCCAAGCACCTTTCGGATAATTTCCAATGCGTCAGTCGTTGGAAAACGGACAGACAGATAATCAACGAGCAGATAAAAAGGCTTATCGCAGATATAGTAATTCAGACAACGCAGGATAATATTTTGTGTTTCCTTGCTGGCGTTGGCTTTTCCGTTCTCAAAGCGGTTGATACTATATCTTGATACATGGGTAAGACTTGCAAGTTCTCCTTGTGAAAGACCGCTTGCAAGACGTTTATTCTTCATTTCAAGTGCAAATTCTAAATTGTTCATTGTATTCCTCCAATCCCACAATAGCCTTGAAATACCTGTAAACCACTATTCAAAAGAATGTGAAATTACTATCTTCTTAAAACTCCTCATTACTCCTTACAGCTTTGGGGTTGTATGGTTTTTGACTTGTCTTTTGTGAAATAGTGCCCCCCTGTTAGATAACGGGGGCACAGACAAGGCTCGCAGGCTCGCCAGCCGACAAAGCATTTCTTCCCCTTGACACAAGGTGTCATGGCGGTAAGCCTGAGAGGCTTCCGCCACCGTGTCAGAAATACTTTGTCAGCAAGTTCTGTTTTGCCTTTTCTAACAAGTTCCATTTCAACCGATATTCATATCTACGGATTTAATCAGATAGGTATTTCTTTTTGAATGTTTTTATATTTCATTCTATTGTGCTTATTCGATTACAAGAACATAGTAATTCTTATATGCTTATTTGTCAATATCTTTTTTTGCCTTTACAAATCATATTAAGCATGATAGACTTATAATAGCGAAGATATAACGAGATATGGAGGGTTATGCAATGAAAATAAGCCATTTAGGAAATAATATACAGACCATAAGAAAATTTAGGGGAATGAAACAACAGGAACTTGCGGACAAAATCGGTATCAATATGCAGAGCCTTTCCAAGATTGAAAGAGGGTTGAACTATCCTGCCTATGAAACGCTGGAAAAGATAATGGAAGTGCTGGACGTTACGCCCAATGAATTGTTGTCGGGAGAATGGAAGTATGTCAATCAATCTGAAAAGGAAGTCTGTCAGTTTTTAAGAGCCGAAGAACGTCTAAATGCAGAACTGAAACATGGACACTATGATAACTTCTTTGACAGCGAGGAAGAATGGCTGGAATATGAGTTAGAAAAGTTACGGGAATATATTACAGACTATATCAACGGGAAAAGCATTGAAGCGTCCGACCTTTACCCAATCAAAGAATTTATCCAGCATTTGAAGTTTCAAAAATTATTAGACCGCTATGATGATTTATACAGTATGGATATGTTTGGGGAAAGCATAGAGGGACATAAGTATAAGACACCTTATCAAGTCGTGAAAATGATAAACCCGAACTCAAAAGAAGATATGGAACTGTTACGAGAAGTATTAAGGAATAACAATTTTGATGATGAGGACGAGTAACTTTTTTCCTCTTGCGAGAAGATACAGCAAACAAAAAGCCCGATCAAGAGTGCAAAGCACCACCAATGGTGGCAAAGCTCTTGACAGGGCTTTTTCTTTTCTGTTGTGGGCAATCAAGAGGAAGAAAGGGATAAAATCTGATTTGTGGTAAATCAGGCAAAGGCAACGCAGGTATCTCAATTTGATTTGGTACTTGAAAAGAACGGGAGTAATTGGAAGATTATAGAATAACAAATATTGGTACATTATTACAGCTATTTTGTAATCACGTACTCTCTTTGATAAAAAATTGGAGATTCCTTTACAAATATGCTCTTACGTGCTATTATTTAAGTATCTATTTAAAAGGAGTTAATAAATATGCGGCAAGGTATTCTTAAATAAACTGTCAATTTGATAGTGGGAACAAATAATTGGATGTCCTTTTTTAGGAGGGCTTAGTTTTTTGTACCCAGTTTAAGAATACCTTTATCATGTGATTCTAAAGTATCCGGAGAATATCTGTATGCTTTGTATGCCTATGGTTATGCATAAAAATCCCAGTGATAAGAGTATTTATCACTGGGATTTTTATGCCCTTTTGGGCTTTTGAATGGAGGAAAATCACATGAAAATTATTAATATTGGAGTTTTAGCTCATGTTGATGCGGGAAAAACTACCTTAACAGAAAGCTTATTATATAACAGTGGAGCGATTACAGAATTAGGAAGCGTGGACAAAGGTACAACGAGGACGGATAATACGCTTTTAGAACGTCAGAGAGGAATTACAATTCAGACAGGAATAACCTCTTTTCAGTGGGAAAATACGAAGGTGAACATCATAGACACGCCAGGACATATGGATTTCTTAGCAGAAGTATATCGTTCATTATCAGTTTTAGATGGGGCAATTCTACTGATTTCTGCAAAAGATGGCGTACAAGCACAAACTCGTATATTATTTCATGCACTTAGGAAAATGGGGATTCCCACAATCTTTTTTATCAATAAGATTGACCAAAATGGAATTGATTTATCAACGGTTTATCAGGATATTAAAGAGAAACTTTCTGCCGAAATTGTAATCAAACAGAAGGTAGAACTGTATCCTAATATGTGTGTGACGAACTTTACCGAATCTGAACAATGGGATACGGTAATAGAGGGAAACGATGACCTTTTAGAGAAATATACGTCTGGGAAATTATTGGAAGCATTAGAACTCGAACAAGAGGAAAGCATAAGATTTCATAATTGTTCCCTGTTCCCTGTTTATCACGGAAGTGCAAAAAACAATATAGGGATTGATAACCTTATAGAAGTGATTACGAATAAATTTTATTCATCAACACATCGAGGTCAGTCTGAACTTTGCGGAAAAGTTTTCAAAATTGAGTATTCGGAAAAAAGACAGCGTCTTGCATATATACGTCTTTATAGTGGCGTACTGCATTTGCGAGATTCGGTTAGAATATCGGAAAAGGAAAAAATAAAAATTACAGAAATGTATACTTCAATAAATGGTGAATTATGTAAAATCGATAAGGCTTATTCCGGGGAAATTGTTATTTTGCAAAATGAGTTTTTGAAGTTAAATAGTGTTCTTGGAGATACAAAACTATTGCCACAGAGAAAAAAGATTGAAAATCCGCACCCTCTACTACAAACAACTGTTGAACCGAGTAAACCTGAACAGAGAGAAATGTTGCTTGATGCCCTTTTGGAAATCTCAGATAGTGATCCGCTTCTACGATATTACGTGGATTCTACGACACATGAAATTATACTTTCTTTCTTAGGGAAAGTACAAATGGAAGTGATTAGTGCACTGTTGCAAGAAAAGTATCATGTGGAGATAGAAATAAAAGAGCCTACAGTCATTTATATGGAAAGACCGTTAAAAAAAGCAGAGTATACCATTCACATCGAAGTTCCACCGAATCCTTTCTGGGCTTCCATTGGTCTATCTGTAGCACAGCTTCCATTAGGGAGCGGAGTACAGTATGAGAGCTCGGTTTCTCTTGGATACTTAAATCAATCGTTTCAAAATGCAGTTATGGAGGGGATACGCTATGGCTGTGAACAAGGATTGTATGGTTGGAATGTGACGGACTGTAAAATCTGTTTTAAGTATGGCTTATACTATAGCCCTGTTAGTACCCCAGCAGATTTTCGGATGCTTGCTCCTATTGTATTGGAACAAGTCTTAAAAAAAGCTGGAACAGAATTGTTAGAGCCATATCTTAGTTTTAAAATTTATGCGCCACAGGAATATCTTTCACGAGCATACAACGATGCTCCTAAATATTGTGCGAACATCGTAGACACTCAATTGAAAAATAATGAGGTCATTCTTAGTGGAGAAATCCCTGCTCGGTGTATTCAAGAATATCGTAGTGATTTAACTTTCTTTACAAATGGACGTAGTGTTTGTTTAACAGAGTTAAAAGGGTACCATGTTACTACCGGTGAACCTGTTTGCCAGCCCCGTCGTCCAAATAGTCGGATAGATAAAGTACGATATATGTTCAATAAAATAACTTAGTGTATTTTATGTTGTTATATAAATATGGTTTCTTGTTAAATAAGATGAAATATTTTTTAATAAAGATTTGAATTAAAGTGTAAAGGAGGAGATAGTTATTATAAACTACAAGTGGATATTGTGTCCTGTATGTGGAAATAAAACACGATTAAAGATAAGGGAAGATACTGAATTAAAAAAATTCCCCCTCTATTGTCCGAAATGCAGACAAGAAAATTTAATTGAAATAAAGCAGTTCAAAGTAACTGTGATTACAGAGCCAGACGCAAAGACGCAGAGCCGATAAAATGAGATTAATACAATCTCATTTTATCGGCTCTTTCCGTTATGTATGGATTCTTTTAATTAGTCTTCGATGTTTCTTGCTTCGTTGATACCGCTGGCTAAAGATTCCATTAAGGATAGTTCTTTGTCTGTAAAGCTATCCATGTATTTCTCTATCTGTAATCGTCGGGTGCTTTTTACCAAGTTATTAGCAGGTAAGAAAAATTCATCAACGGAAACATGAAGTAACGATACAAGGTCATAAAGAACTTGTATGCTGGGGTGTTGCCCTTTATTTTCAATATTAGTTAAGTACCGTGGGTCAATTTCAATCAATGCTCCCACTTGTTCACGAGTTAAACCTCGTTTCAATCGAGCTTCTTTAATGGCTAAACCAAAGGCTCTAAAATCATATTTATCTTCTTTTTTACGCATAGTAGACCACCTCTATACATTTTATTGTTCCTACTGAATTAAAAACAGGTATAGAAAAACGTGTTATATGGTTTATAGGTTTATATTTAATAAAAAGCACTACTAAACGCCAATAAAAAAAACCGTTATATGGTAGTGCTATTTACGCTGTTAAAATATTGTATATTACTTCCAAATGGCGGTTTGTTGGAGGTCAACGTCGCCATGAAGTACATCATATACAATAAATTTCCTTACATTGGGTTCTTGTCAAAAAAAGTCGTCTATCTGCAATAGATAAGTACGTCCACCAATGTGGTTTTATAAATCATATAGATAGAATAACAGAAGCATGTAAACAGAGAAATAAATCTGTTTATATGCTTTTTTGGCTATTCAGAACTTTTTTACAAAGTTTATTTATCAGTAATGCAACAAATCCCCCTTTCACATTGGGACTAAGAGTGAAAGGAGATAAACGAGCAAGGCTCACTTCCTTTCCTAGACAGAAAGGGGGTGAGAAACATGAAACCATCTTCTTTTCAGACCACAATAGAAAATCAGTTTGACTATATCTGTAAACGTGCTATGGAAGACGAGCGAAAGAATTATATGCTTTATCTTTCAAGGATTGCAAAGCGTGAGGTGTCCTTTTCGGATGTTGGCGATTATCTTGTTAGCCAGTTTGCGACAACAGATAACTATTCAACTGACTTTCAGATTTTTACACTCAATGGGTTATCAGTAGGCGTTGAAAATGATTTGTTGAGTGAAGCATTACGTGAGTTGCCAGACAAGAAACGTGAAATTCTACTGCTGTTTTACTTATGGGAATTTCGCTATTTTTAGAATTGCCTGCAATAGTTTCCTACTGGGTAGTTACAGTGATGTGCTTTGTGGCTATGGGTGTATCTACTATGTTTGTTGTTCAAATTTACACTCTTGTTCAGACACAAACACCACCGCAATTAGTAGGAAAGATAATGGCTACGCTGGTAGCAGTTGCTATGTGCGGTCAACCTATTGGACAAATGGTTTACGGTATTTTATTCGATGTATTTATACAAGAAACATGGGTTGTTATGTTTGTAGCTTCTATTGCTTCAATCATGATTTCAATATATTCAAAAAGAATTTTTCAAAAGTTAGAGATATAATACAAGGGGTTAAATAGTATGTTAGGCTAAAAACAATATATAAAAGAAAATTTGAAATCTGCTAAAAGGATAGTGTTATAAAAGAAAGAGTAATATTGCAGTATTTAAGGCTCGCACAAATATATGTTTTGTGTGGGCTTTTTTCTTACCATTTTTCTGTATTTCTAAAGGGTATAAACGGTATTCCGTTTATATATTTCAGCATTAGCAGAAAGGGGGTGAGATTATGAGGACATCTTCTTTCGAGCATATCGTCAGATTACAGTTCAATTCTTTAATGCTGATTGTCATTAAGAACAAAGTGAAAAGTCGAAACAGACAGCTTGCAAGACATTCTAAACGTGAAGTATTGTTTTGTGAAATAGCCGAAACGAAACAAGTTGAACGTGGAACGATTGATACCTGTTTTTATGATTGTGTATCATTTAAAGTCTTGCACTTTACAATTTATGTATCTGATGAAACACTTGGTACAGTTTTACATAGACTGTCAGAAAAACAGCGTAGTGCGATTTTATTACGTTATTTTCAAGGAATGAACGACAGAAAAATTTCAGAACTGTACCATGTATCACGTTCTGCTATTTGCAGTAGAAGAACTAGAGGACTAAGGAAGTTAAAAATGCTTTTGAGCGAAGGGAAGTAAAGAAATGAGTAAAGATTATGGCTATCCCTCTTTTGAATTGATTTGCAAAGCGTCAAGCGGAGATGAAATGGCAGTTAAAGAGATTTTGAAGTTTTATGACGGTTATATTTCTAAATTATGCTTGCGTCCTTTTTACCACTCTGAAAGTGGTAAAATCATTATGCAGGTTGATGAAGAACTAAAAGGAGAAATTCATACAGACATGATGAAAGCAATATTGAAATTTGAAATCGGAGTGAAGTAATCAACTGTATAAAAAAATCGGGAGATACACAGTTTCGTGCTATCTCCCTTAGTAGTTTTACGGTCATATCAAGGCTCATTCAATCGTGGTAAATTCGTGGTAAGATGAGTGTTTTTCTATACTTCAAAATGCTTGAATGTATAGTGTTTATGCGGATAATTGAAAATTAGATATAAAATTTCTTTTAAATTACAGTATTCTATGTAATGATTCGACAAATGAAAATGGAGTAGAAATTGGAGATCCAACAGAAACAGCATTGATTAATCTTGGAAGTCGATATGGGATAGAGGCGGCAAGCGTAAGAAAGCTTTATCCAAGAAATGGAGAACTGCCATTTGACAGTGATCGAAAGATGATGTCAACACTTCACCTGATAGATGGTAAAAATCAAATGATTGTAAAAGGTGCAGTCGACAAGCTCCTGGAACGTACAGAGCAAATCTGGACGAAAGAGGGAATTCGAAAAATTACTGAGGAAGATAAAGAAAAAATACAACGTCAAAATCAGGAATTTTCGATGGAAGGTTTAAGAGTACTGGCTTTTACCTATCGTGAAATTCCTGAGAATCACACATTAACGACACAAGATGAGGATCACTTAGTATTTCTTGGTTTGATTGCGATGATGGATCCTCCGAGAGAAGAATCAAAAGCTGCGGTAGCGGAATGTATAAAAGCGGGAATTCGACCGGTTATGATCACCGGAGATCATAAAATTACAGCAGCAGCAATTGCAAAGAGAGTTGGAATATTACATGATTTATCGGAAGCCTGTGAAGGGGCAGATATAGAAAATATGAGTGACGAGGAACTCAAAGAATTTGTCCCAAATATTTCTGTGTATGCAAGAGTGTCACCGGAACATAAAATCCGCATTGTTCGGGCATGGCAGGAAAGAGGAATGATTGTGGCAATGACAGGAGACGGTGTCAATGATGCACCGGCATTAAAGCAGGCAGATATTGGTGTTGCAATGGGAATGACCGGAACGGAAGTTGCGAAAGATGCAGCAGCGATGGTACTTACAGATGATAACTTTGCAACAATCGTAAAAGCAGTGGAAAATGGACGAAACTTATATCAGAATATCAAGTATGCGATACAGTTTCTTTTGTCAGGAAATTTCGGAGCAATTTTAACCGTTCTTTGTTCATCGGTTGCAGGACTTCCGGTGCCATTTGCACCAGTACATTTACTCTTTATTAATCTTTTGACGGATAGTCTTCCGGCAATTGCGTTAGGCTTAGAGCCGGATAGAAGTGAAGTGATGAGTGAAAAACCGAGATTGGCAGATGAGTCGATATTGACAAAAGATTTTCTTAGCAAAATCGGTCTGGAAGGTTTGGTAATTGGAGCAATGACAATGATCAGTTTTTTGACAGGATACAACCAGAATGGTACATTGCTTGGAAACACGTATGCTTTTGGAACTCTTTGTCTGGCACGTTTGTTTCATGGATATAATTGCAAATCAGATCATCCGGTCATTTTTACAAAAGGTCTCTTTCATAACAAGTGGCTTCAGGGAGCATTTGTGTTAGGTGCAGTACTCATTACAACAGTACTGACGGTTCCTGGTTTCCATAACTTATTTAAAGTGGAAACTTTGAATCTGATGCAGCTTGGATGTGTATATTTATATGCTTTTGCAAGCCTTCTGATTATTCAATTACTTAAGTGTATACGTATGAAACTAAGAAAAAGAGGGGAAAGATAGTGGATTTAAGTAGATGTTCTATGAAAAAAATTCGAGAACTGATTGTGTTTACGGCATTTCTTGTAGTTGCTTTGTGGAAATTCGATGTGGTGATTGAAGTGCTGAAGTCAATATGGAAAATTGTGTTTCCTTTTGCGCTTGGTGGTGCAATTGCCTTTGTGATTAATGTACCAATGAGTTTCCTAGAAAAGAAAATGCTCGGAAAGATAAAAGAAAATAATAAAATAGGAAAAAAAGCTGCGAGACCGATAAGCCTGCTTCTTACAATTATATTGGCAGCAGGTGTAATGGTATTGGTAATGTTTGGTGTGATTCCACAGCTTACACAGACCATGGGAAATCTGATGACGAGTATTTCAGATTTTATTCCACAGATGCAAAACTGGATTCGGGAATTTTCACATGATAATCAGGATATTATGAAATTGGTAGATCAGCTGCAGTTTCAGCCTGATCAGGCAATTAAATGGGGAATAAGTCTTCTTGGAAACGGAGCCGGAAATATGATGAATACGACGATGTCAGCAGTAGGTTCCATTGCCAGTGGATTAGCGACCTTTTTTATTTCGTTTTCCTTTGCATGCTATATTCTTTTTCAGAAGGAAAAATTACATTTACAGGTAAGAAAAGTGATTTTCGCTTTTATTCCAAAACAAAAAGCAGATGCAATTCTTAACATATGTTCGCTGACATATCGGACATTTGCAAATTTTCTTGCAGGGCAGTGTCTGGAAGCAGTAATTCTCGGAATGATGTTTGTTATCACGCTAAGTATTTTAAAAATGCCATATGCACTTTTAATTGGAATTTTGATCGCGTTTACCGCATTGGTTCCTATCTTTGGAGCCTTTATTGGCTGTGCCGTGGGAAGTTTTCTGATCTTTATGGTAAATCCAAAACAGGCAGTTTTATTTATTATAGTTTTTCTGCTTTTGCAGCAGATAGAAGGTAATCTGATCTATCCTCATGTGGTTGGCGGATCAGTAGGACTTCCATCAATTTGGGTACTGGCGGCAGTTACAATCGGCGGAAATCTTATGGGAATTATAGGTATGCTGATTTTCATTCCACTTGTATCGGTATTTTATACTATATTCCGGGAGTTCGTATATCTGCGCCTAAAAAAACAACATATAAAACGAGTAACGAGAACGGATGTGGAAGAGTATGCGGAGGAGGAAATTGCGTCATCCTTTATCGTGCCGAATGAAAAATAATGATATGATTCAAATATAAATGAAGTGTAATGCCGATTATTAAGACGTTATAAAAATAGATTACAAAGGAAGAAGATATTATGAAGAAAATAGGAATCATGACAGACAGCCACAGTGGAATTTTGAGCGAAGAAGCGCAGAGACTCGGAATTAAGGTACTACCGATGCCCTTTTATATCGGAGAGAAAGTGTATCGTGAAGGAGTAGATCTTTCCAGAGATGAATTTTATGATATGCTTCGAAAGGGCGTAGATGTATCTACATCTCAGCCGTCACCAACAGAAGTTATGGATATGTGGAAAGAGATGCTGAAAGAATATGAGGAGATTGTTTATATTCCTCTTAGTAGTGCTTTAAGTGGGTCCTGTATGACAGCAGAAGCCATGGCAAATGAAGATGAATTTGCCGGTAAGGTGTTTGTCGTAGATAACGGTCGTGTGGCAACCCCGATGCATCGTTCTGTTCTTGATGCAGTAGAAATGGCAGAAGAAGGATACAGTGTAGTCGAAATCAAGAAAATTCTTGAAGAAACCAGAGAAAAAATGACAATTTATATCGGGCTCAGCACACTGAAATATCTCAAAAAAGGAGGAAGAGTCAGCTCTGTGACAGCTTTGGCAGCAGATGTCCTGAATATCAAACCTGTTATGCATTTCAGCACAGGAAAGCTTGATATCTACCAGAAATGCCGTGGTATGAAGAAATCACGTAAAGTTATGATCGATGCAATGAAGCATGAGCTGGAAACGAATTTCCGAGAAGAATATGCTGCGGGTAAAGTGTACCTGATGGCGGCGTCCAGCAGTACCGATGAAGTGACAGAAGAATGGGTAAACCAGATTAAAGAAAGTTTCCCGGGAATGGAAGTCATGTGTGATAAACTTTCCTTCGGTTTGTCCTGTCATATCGGTCCGGATGGACTGGGAATCGGATGCACCTGTAAGCCAGTGTAAAAAACTGCTCCGGAGAAGATAAAATAAAAGATTAGGGTGTCAAAAGGTTTATAGCCTTTGATATAAATTTGTACCTTGAAAACTTAACACGATATGTAAAAACATTGGATTCTTTGGTAAAATGTAGGTAGCATTTTATGAGGTGATCTATATGTCTTTTGTTAAAAATGATAATCAACAGCTTACTGTTTTAGACAGTACTTTTAATCTTACAGAACGCGAAAAACGAATGTTAGAAAAATCATGGGCAAATACTTTTGCAGACAAAGTTTTTCCTGCTATTGATGAAAATATTTTTTCTGTTCTTTACAGTAAAAAAGCATCCAGACCTAATACTCCGGTCAATGTGATTGTTGGGGCACTGATTCTTAAAGAAGCTCTTAATGTTACTGACGATGAGATCGTTGAAGCTATGGCATTTGATATCCGCTATCAGTATGCACTGCACACAACCAGTTTTGAAGAGCAGCCAATTAGTGACAGAACCCTCAGCAGGTTTAGAGCAAGAGGAAACAGAGCATGATGTTGATCGTATTCATGAATGTGTTGTAAAAATGGCAAAAGAAATATCTGATTTTATGGATATCACTCTGGATAAACAACGTATGGACAGTTTAATGGTTGCTGCAAATATCAGAAACCTCTCATTGCTTGAATTGTTTTATACTTGTGTTGCTAATCTTTGCAAAATAATGGATGAGCGTGGAACAAAAATTCCGGATGAACAATATCATTATATTAAAAAAGATGATTATAATAAATGCATTTATCACAAGCGGGATATGGATGCAACTGAGAGAAACGTTGTTGTGATGAAAGATGCAGATATCTTGATAAAGATTTGTGATTCAACCGGTGATTTTGATGATACAAGTGAATATCAGCTTCTTATTCGCCTATTAAAGGAACGCACAATCATTGATGATGGTGGCTCAAGGCGGCTTCGACAAAAAAGAGGAAGTTGAAAATCCTTCAGAAGTATTGCTTAATCCTTCTGATCCAGAAGCCACTTTCCGCTATAAAGCAGGTGGCAGACATCTTGGATACGTTGGAAACGTAGTTGAAGCTGTCGGAGAAAAAAGCAGTCTGGTCATTGTCTACGATTACCAGCAAAATACTTACGCAGATAATCAGTTTATGAAAGATTATCTTAATGAGAAAAAAGATTTTTCTGATGGTTCTTTTATTGTTGCCGATGGGGCATACAGCGGAGAAGAGAACTCACGTTTAGCATCTGAACATAATCTAAAACTTGTTACAACCAATTTCACAGGACGCAAACCAGATGAAATATATGCTGATTTTGTTTTTACTGATGATGGAAAATATCTCATCAAATGTAAGAATAATCGTGTACCTGAAGACTGTATCTATGATCCAGGCAATGAGCGTTCCGTTGCGTATTTTCGGATAAGTGACTGCGAAGGATGTCCTTACAAAGAACGGTGTCAGTCGCGTTTTCTAAAAACACGAGTCCGAAAGGAAGTATCTTGGAAATCCGTTGGTCGTGCAAAACAATTACAGTACATGCAGACGGAAGAATTTTCTGAATATGCAAAATTTAGAAATGGAGTAGAAGCAATTCCCTCTCTTCTTCGTCGAAGATATCATGTGGACAAGATACCTGTGCATGGCAAAAAACGTACCCGGTTATTCTTCGGATTTAAAATAGCAGCATTAGATTTTCAAAAGCTATTAGATTATAAAAAAGCATTATATTTTCCAAAAAGCTGGTCGATAGAATCCAGGAGGCCTGCAAGATCTCCAATTAGTTTCGTGGCTGAAAGAAACAGATTGTGAGATGGCTGCCATGGAAAGTACGGGCTCTTATTGGAAACCTGTATATAATATATTTGAAGAAGAACAGATACCGATCATGGTTGTGAATGCGCAGCATATCAAAGGAGTTCCCGGACGTAAGACGGATGTAAAAGATGCAGAGTGGATTGCCGATCTGGTACGCCATGGATTAGTAAAAGCAAGTTACATACCAAATAGGGATATTATATGGTTCCAAATTACACCGATGGTATCAGATCTGTTGATTGGTTTGTGCGCTATAATGATGGTCATATCGGTCGCTCTGTATATTATCCAGAATACCAGGACGCTTAAGGGAGAGACTGTATAAGCAATTTTATATTGCAATGACTAGAAAAATATTTAGGAGAAGATAGATATAAACAGTAAGTCAAACACACAAACTATGGAGTCTTTAGTCGCTTTAATAAAATTTTAGATAGAAAATAAATCATTCAATGTCATTTAGATAAGGTTTTTTATGACAAAAAGACAGATTGCTTATCTGCCTTATAATGCAGTATAATGGTAACGAGATTTATGCAACCCGATACATGAAATCCCTATTTCTCTTTGGACGGAGGTGGATAGGATATTTTCGATTGTACTTGACAGGTGTCAGATACTTTTGTATGAGAAGCATGGACTCTGTTTCGTTACCATCGTGTTTGAGATATGCCCTGCATATGTTTACTGCATTTGAAACGGATTTACTCTGCATCTGGAGCATAAACTGAATATACTCGCGGAAAGAAAGTTTGCGGTTCCTGGTAAAATCACTTTCCGGATTACGGCAGAACATGGAGTGAATTTCATCGAGTTCTGTGATGCAGTTGTCGAGTGTGGATTTTAAATTAGATAAGAAAAAATCAGCCATAATGAGCCTCCTTGAAATATGTTTATAATCAAGGCTTGCGCAACATATATTGGCTTACTTGTCAACTGTTTTTTGTAATATTTTTAAAGTTTTTAGGTATAAAAACAGTGGCTTTCTATGACAGAAAACCACTAAAATGATGCTTAACTGAATGGCATTGCTTTATCACCACTTTGAAAATGGTTGTTTTATGGCGGATAGTCAGACAGTTTTGGATATAAGAGATGATCTGGGAGCAACCATGAATGAATGCAGGGAAGTGACCGAAAAGTACCGCACAGGACGGAGTGCATATTTACGGCTCGAACAGTTGTTTATGCGATTGTTTGCAGGATTATTATAGCAGAAAGAAGAGGTGTTCGATATGTGTACAGCAGCAACTTACAAAACAAAAGATTTTTATATGGGCAGAACGCTTGATTATGAATTTTCCTATGGGGAACAGATCACGATAACGCCAAGAAATTACGAATTTGATTTCCGGTTTGCCGGGAAGATAAAAAGCCATTATGCTTTGATCGGAATGGCATTTGTTGCAGGAGGTTATCCGCTTTATTATGATGCTGTTAATGAAAAAGGCCTTGGAATGGCAGGTCTTAATTTTGTCGGCAATGCGGCATATGAAGAGGCTTTGCCGGAAGATGAAACAGAAGTCAGCCAGGTGGCACAGTTCGAGTTCATCCCATGGATCCTTACACAGTGTGCTACTGTAGCAGAGGCGAGAGAGAAGCTGGCAGCAATGAGACTGACAGGCACAGCATTCAGTGAACAGCTGCCGACAGCACAGCTTCACTGGATCATTGCAGACAAAGACGCCTGTATCGTTGTTGAGTCTATGAAGGATGGGCTGCATGTATATGATAATCCGGTAGGAGTGCTTACCAATAATCCACCATTCCTGGGTCAGATGTTTGCACTGAATAATTATGCCGGAGTATCCAGAAAACAGCCGGAGAGTACTTTTGCAGGAGTATTACAGCTTGATGCATATAGCAGAGGAATGGGTGGAATGGGAATACCTGGAGATCTTTCCAGCCAGTCAAGATTTGTGAAAGTTGCCTTTACAAAATTAAATTCGATCTCCGGTGAAGAAGAGGGTGAGAGTGTAAGCCAGTTCTTCCATATCTTAGGATCTGTAGATCAGCAGCGTGGATGTTGTGAGGTGACAGAAGGCAAATATGAGATCACGATATACACGTCCTGTTGTAATACAGCAAAAGGTATTTATTATTATACGACTTATGATAATCATCAGATCACAGCGGTTGACATGCATGCGGAAAATCTGGATTCAGATCAGCTGATCTGTTATCCGCTTCTGTCCAAGGGCGAAGTCAGATGGCAGAATAAATAATACGAAAATGCACGGAGAAAGCATATCGCAGAACAACAGGAGGAAAGACCATGAAAGAAGTTAAAACACCGAAAAAACCACTGGCATATTATTATGGGATTGTGTTAATAGTGCTGATTGTATTTAATCTGGTTGTCGCACCAATCCTTATGGAGCATCAGGTAAAGGAAACGGATTATGGAACTTTTATGAGCATGATCGAGAAGAAGAATATCGGTGAAGTAGAAGTTAAGGACAATCAGATCATCTTTACAGATAAAGATCAAAAAAATATTTATAAAACAGGTCTGATGAACGATCCGAACCTGACGGACAGGCTATATGAATGTGGAGCAGTATTCGCAAAAGATATCGATAAGCAGATGTCACCGATCATCAGCTTCCTGCTGACCGGGGTTTTGCCATTGATCCTTTTTATCGCACTGGGAAATTATATGGCGAAGAAACTGATGGAGCATGCCGGAGGAAAAAATTCGATGGCTTTTGGAATGGGAAAAAGCAATGCGAAGATTTATGTGCAATCCAGTGAGGGAATCCGTTTTTCAGACGTTGCAGGAGAAGATGAGGCGAAAGAAAACCTTTCAGAGATCGTTGATTATCTTCACAATCCGAAGAAGTATACCGATGTAGGTGCGTCTATGCCAAAAGGTGTCCTTCTTGTAGGACCTCCGGGAACTGGTAAAACAATGCTTGCAAAAGCAGTTGCGGGTGAATCAAATGTACCATTTTTCTCAATGTCCGGATCAGAATTCGTAGAGATGTTTGTCGGTATGGGAGCTTCCAAGGTTCGAGATCTTTTCAAACAGGCAAAGGAAAAGGCACCATGTATCGTGTTTATTGATGAAATTGATGCCATTGGTAAAAAGCGTGACGGACAAATGGGCGGAAATGATGAGAGGGAGCAGACCTTAAATCAGCTTCTTACAGAGATGGATGGATTTGAAGGAAATAATGGTGTCATCATTCTTGCTGCAACGAACCGTCCGGAGTCGTTAGATCCGGCACTTACACGTCCGGGACGTTTTGACAGGCGTGTGCCGGTTGAACTGCCGGATCTTGCAGGCCGTGAAGCAATTTTAAAGGTTCATGCAAAGAAGATAAAAGCATCTGATGATGTTGACCTGCATACGATTGCACGTATGGCATCCGGTGCATCCGGTGCGGAGCTTGCCAATATTATAAATGAAGCAGCATTACGTGCTGTCCGTAGTGGAAGAACCGTTGTAAATGAATCTGATCTCGAAGAAAGTATAGAAGTGGTTATTGCAGGATATCAGAAGAAGAATGCGGTTCTTTCAGATCAGGAGAAGAAGGTTGTTGCATATCATGAGATAGGACACGCTCTGGTAGCTGCATTGCAGAGTCATTCAGCACCGGTCCAGAAGATTACGATCATCCCGCGTACCTCAGGTGCACTCGGCTACACTATGCAGGTTGAGCAGGGTGATAAATATCTGATGACGAAAAAAGAACTTGAGAATAAGATTGTTACATTTACAGGCGGACGTGCGGCAGAGGAGATCGTATTTGGTGAGATCACGACAGGAGCCTCCAATGATATCGAACAGGCAACAAAAATTGCAAGAGCGATGATCACCCGCTACGGCATGACAGATGAATTCGACATGGTGGCAATGGAAACCGTGACCAACCAGTATCTTGGCGGCGATACGTCTCTTTCCTGTTCCACAGATACCCAGAAGGAAATTGATGAAAAAGTCGTGCAGCTCGTAAAAGCAGAGCATGAAAAAGCAAGAAAAATCCTTTCCGAAAACAGGGAAAAACTGGACGAATTGGCTATGTACCTGTATGAGAAGGAAACAATTACAGGTGACGAATTTATGGATATTTTAGACAGAAAATAATGTAGTTAATTAGATAATCAATGTCATTTAGATAAGGTTTTTTATGATGAAAACAGCATATCATATGCGTTCATGCATTGAAAATACTGTTCAGTTAAGAAATGCTGTATTTTTTGTGTATGACAAAAAGACAGATTGCATATCTGCCTCATAACGCAGTATAATGGTAACGAGATTTATGCAACCCGATACATGAAATCCCTATTTCTCTTTGGACTGAGGTGGATAGGATATTTTCGATTGTACCTGACAGGTGTCAGATACTTTTGTATGAGAAGCATGGTCTCTGTTTCATCACCGCCGTGTTTGAGATATGCCCTGCATATGTTTACTGCGGTGGCGAAATTAATTTTATAGACGTGTTTGGTATTTTTAGATGTTTTTACCACAATAAAACAGATTAGATGGAAAGGGAAGAGGCACCGTTACATAGGTACCTCTTCTTTTTAAAGAGTTGGCTCTTTCTCTGATACAGGAATTTGTATCTCCGGAGCATTGAGCAGTGCTGTGAAATTCTGCTGAATGATTTCCAGAGTTTTCAGCTTTTTCTGTAATTCTTGTTTTTCCCGAACAGTAGTAGTCTGTTCAGATTCAAGATTTTCTATACGCTTCTGAATTTTATTAAAGCTTGGTATTTTGGTAACACCGAGATCCTGAAGCTCTTTTTTTAGTGAATCGTGCAGTTGGTATTCTGCTTGATGTTTGGTCCGGTATGCTTTCGGATTTTTAGCAGATTTGCAATCTTCAATCACTTTTCGGCAGAGCCGATAAGAATCACAGTGTTTTTGAATGATTTTCTGTGTGCTCAGATCACTGTTGATTTGTGCTATTCTTTGGTCGGCAACTTTCACAGAAGCTTCAATGTCAGATACATGCTGCCTGAAATCTTCATAATTCAACAGGTTATTTTCGGAAAGATAGTTGAAGGTGCGGGCTGCCTCTTTTAGATTATTTATTTTTGCCCAATGTTCAAATCCTTCTCGATTGCCGGTTGTAACATACGTGGAGATATTGATATACAGGCGAGCTTCTCTGGACAGATGCTTTGGAGTTTTCACTTTGTTACGATTTTTAGCCAAGCGGATGCGGACATTTTCTTCTGAATAATAGCTTCCGAGAGATTTCATATAAGTGAAATTCTTCTGCTCCGGTGCACGGAAGGACAGATGTTTTCCTTGGCGGACTTCATATCCGGCTAACTGCATTTTTTGTAGAAATTCCTCATAATTAATGGAAGTCCAGATTGCCTTATCAACTGCAACACGTAGCTTGGTTTTCCAACTGGTGCCACGATGATATTCCATGTTCTCTTTATAGCTTTTTCCTTTTTCTCCGGTTGGCATACTAGTGGAAAGTCCATTTTCCTGGCAGATGCGATTACTGATCCGGCAGATTTTATGGTAGCTCCGCTTATTGGAAACATACTTGTGATGATCAACAAAACTTGCTGCATTAAAGATGATGTGGTTATGGATATGATTTTTATCAACATGGGTGCTGATCACATATTCATATTTTCCTTTCAGTACTTCGTTTGCAAATTGTTGTCCTAAGCGATGGGCGATTTCTGCATCTGTTTCACCAGGCTTAAAGGACTGAATCAGATGAAATGCCAGATTATCACCTTTATCCATTCCGTTCTTTTTTGTCTGTTCTCTCGTCATGGCAAATTCCAGATCAGCTGTTTCAGGAGAACAGCCAAAACTAGAAATCAATAGTTTTTCATCAGTCTTATCAGGATTGGTAATGTAGTCCAGAGCTTTTTTGTCCGTTACTTTGATTGGGAAGATCTTAATATATGCCATATCTCTTTTACCATCTCTTTCAGTTCTTGCATTTCTTCCGGATACAGATCTCCGGTGGTATTCACTTTCTTCGCAATCTGGTTGATATTTACGCCAATCTTGTGCATTTCCTCATACTGTTTCTTCAGTGGAGTGGTATCGGTGTTGACGATGTAACCGTCGATTGCCATTTTCCGCAGATAAGCTCCCATGTTTTTGGTCTTTGATTCTATCATCTTCCTGCGGATCAGCTTCCGCTCTTCATCTGTGACATAAAAATGAATTTCTTTGTTTCGTTTTCTTTCAGCCATTGGTAATTTCTCCTTTCTGAGAGGGCAGTAGTATCGCTGCTTTCAGCGTTTTTCAATTTAGGGCAGGGTACCCTAAATTGGGATTTTCCGGAAGTGTATCCTCACTTCCTGTCCTTGCTGTTTTACCCCTCTATTAGTTAAAGTCAGGAGAACCGGGAAAATGCAAAAGAATTTGGCAGGTAGTACGGGATACGAAAATGTGGTATGATTATGGGCAGGATATCAGAAGAATCAGGAGTTGAATAGATTGTGAAGAAAGAAGAAATTTTTGAATATGTGCAGAAACAGTATGGCACAATGCCGGAATATTTATGGAGTAAACTACCGGACAGTGCAGTACTTCGACATAAAAATGGGAAATGGTATGCAGTGATCATGACGGTTGAAAAATCGAAACTGAGATTAGAAGGAAAAGATCCGGTTGATATTATGAACGTAAAGTGTGATCCGGACATGACGAATATGATTATTCAGACTTATGGATTTTTACCTGGATACAATATGAACAAGCAACACTGGATCACGATTTTACTGGATGGTTCGGTCAGTGAAGCAAAGATACTGGATTTTTTGGATATGAGTTATGACCTGATTGATGGAGCAGACAGAAAGGAAAACAAATGAGAAAAGCAATCGTATATGCATCTGTACATCATAGAAATACAGAAAAATTAGTAATGGGCGTAACAGAAGAGTGCCAGGTTGATTTAATTGATGCTGTAAAACAGCCAGATGCAGTTCTGAGCAGTTATGATATGATTGGGTTTGCATCAGGAATCTATTTTTCAAAATTTCATCAGTCGATATTGAGATTTGCAGAAAAGAATCTACCGGACGACAAAAGGGTATTTCTGATCTGTACTTATGGTGGAAGTGCGAATTATAAATCCATAGAGCAGATTTTGGATAAAAAACATGCCAGTGTGGTTGGAAAATTTGGTTGTAAAGGGTATGACACATTCGGACCATTTAAACTGGTTGGAGGTATTGCTAAAGACCATCCTAATGAAGAAGATATGAAAAACGCAGTGGACTTTGTAAAAGGATTACACTAATTTTTGAGCAAAAGGAAAACCGGGGATTTTACTCCTCGGTTTTCTGGCTGTTGTGCTTCAATCTTCAACTTGAAAAATATCTTCTACAGGCACTTTCAGGTAATGTGCCAGCCGGATTGCAATCTCAAGAGAGGGATTACGTTCTCCACGTTCGATGCGGCCTATAGTCTGGCTGCAGGAACCTATGGCTTCAGCCAAATCTGCTTGAATGAGATTTCGTTCTTCACGAATATCTTTTAGTGTATTATTGATTGCCATTCAATCACTTCCTTTGCTTATTGTTATCAGCAGGATCATGAACCTGCTGTTGAAATCTAATGGAATCCCGGAATTTCTGCACCTTTGCATTTTCCGATTACTTTTCCAAAAATCTTAAAAGAGTCAGATTCCAAAACTTGGATAGGACGATATTTTTGATTTAAAGAAATCAGATAAACACCATCTGGCTCATCGTGTAATTCCTTGATGTAAGTATTACCGTTGAGATAGAAGATTCCAATTTCACCATTAGCAAGAGAATCTTTTTTCTGAATCCATGCGACATCGCCTGTATGATAAAGTGGTTCCATACTGTCACCGGAGATCCGTACACCAAAGTCAGTCTGCTCAGGAGCAAGGTGTCCTACGTCATAAGTTTCTTTTACAGAATCTTCCAGGTAATTTCCAGTACCAGCAGAAACTGGTTCCCAGGTAATTTCTACAGGATGATGGAATGGGATAATCTTTGCAGACAGTGGAGAAAACTTTTTAGAAGCTTTCAAAATATCAGCAAATTCAATCAATTTATTTCTGCCTTCTTCATTCAATCCACTCATAATGTTATATGGATTTTCTCCAAAGAAAGATTCATATATATCTTCGATATCAAGTAACTGGCAAAGTGTCAGGAAAACATGTAAAGCTGGTTCTCGTGCATTGGTCTCCCATTTGGAGATTGCTTTTGTAGTGACCTGAATACCTTCCTGAGAAAGCAGGTCTACCAGATCTGATTGAGAGTATCCTTTCTTTTTTCTGTTTTCTGCTAATATTTCCCCGAAATCACGCATTTGTTCGCCTCATTTCTATTTGAATTTTCTATATGCATTATACCGTATGTTAGAAATAAAATCAATAATAATCTCCAAAATGGAGAAAACGCAACCAAGATGTTACTTGACTATCTCCGGAATGTCGATATATACTAAACATACAGAAATTGATAAGACATCATGTTGAAGGAAACAGCTGGGAGGTGAAAAGTTTGAGTGAGCGTGTGATCCTGCATAGTGATATGAACTGTTTTGTGTGACTTGAAAGTCACTACATTTATTGTCTTACCGTAAGGTGTAAGACCTGCTGTTCCGTCAGTTGAGTCTAATATCTACAAAGTAGCGGGTAACTGCTATGAGGAAACGAGATATGAAAAATCATCTTTACAGAGATGTAGAACTGATTCCGTGAGGATAAGAACAAGTAAGAGCAACACTGACTTGAGATGATGACTGGGATAGAATGGCTAAGATATCTGAATCACTGGTAAATGCCGTTATGCGCGAACAGGCCAAAGGTTGCTGGGCCTGGCCCAAAATGGGAATGCGGTTTGGTTGGGGGTTGAAACAGTCATCACACGGACTATAGAACCGTCGGCAGAAAGGTGGAGCCTAATCTACCAGCATAAATGTAGTGGAACAAGGTAAGCCCGTATATCTCCATAAAGATACGGAAAGTAACCCGTAAGGGAAACCGATAGATGTGCGGGTAAGGAGGACGGAGAAAGCGAATGCCTTCTTGTAATGAGAAGGATAGAGAATATACTCACCCGAAAGGGGGCAGACTTCCGTCTGGTCTTATGTTGCAAGAGAATTAGCAGAATTTCTGAAAGGAGAAATGCAAATGTACGAGAAATCGTGTGCATCTTCAAATCACATTAAGAGCTGGAAGGATATTGATTTTGGAACAGCTGAATATGAGGTTAAGAAACTGCAGATGCGTATTGCAAAGGCTGTAAAGGAGAACAGAGTAGGAAAAATCAAATCCTTACAATGGACTCTGACTCATTCGTTTTATGCAAAAGCAATTGCTGTAAAAAGAGTAACAGAAAACAAGGGTAAAAGAACACCTGGAGTAGATGGCGTGTGTTGGATAAGTAATGAGGACAAATTTAACGCCATATTCACACTTCAGAGAAGAGGATACCAACCTCAACCGCTCAGACGAATCTACATTCCAAAGAAAAATGGAAAAAAGAGACCACTGAGTATTCCTACAATGAAAGATAGGGCAATGCAAACATTACACAAAATGGCACTGGAACCAGTCACAGAAACTCTGGCAGACGGCACTTCATACGGATTCAGACCCAACAGATGTGTTCAAGACGCTATAGAGCAATGTTTTGTCGACTTGGCTCGAAAAACAGCACCAGAATGGGTGTTGGAAGGTGACATAAAAGGATGTTTCGATAACATAAATCATGAATGGATGCAAAAGAATATCCCTATGGACAAAGAAATTTTGCACAAATTTCTTAAAGCTGGATTTGTGGAAAAGGGAAAACTCAATGCTACTGACCAAGGAACACCACAGGGAGGTACTATTTCACCGACGCTGTGTAATTATGTATTGGACGGATTAGAAAGATTATTGAAGAATAAGTTCAAACGGTATTGGTCGAAAGGTAGACAGATAAATCCAAAAGTAAATCTGGTGCGCTATGCAGATGATTTCATTATTACAGGAGCATCAGAGGAACTATTAAGAAACGAGGTACTACCTTTAGTAAAAGAGTTCATGCATGAAAGAGGATTAGAATTATCGGATGAAAAGACAGTTATTACGAACATACACGATGGATTTGACTTTTTGGGTTGTAATATTCGTAAATATGGGGATAAATTACTTACCAAACCATCAAAACAGAATGTTAAATCAATTATGCGTAAAATTCGTGGAACAATTAAGAAGTTCCGAACGGGCAAGCAATCCGATCTGATCAAATGCCTGAATCCTATTATCAGAGGATGGGTGAACTTTCAGAAGTATAATGTATCTTCGGTTGCATTTAGATATGTGGACTGGCAGACATTCAAGGCGCTATGGAGATGGTGCCGACGTAGACATAAAAACAAACCAGCCGCATGGATAAGAGATAAATATTTCCACAGAATCGGAAACCGTAGCTGGACTTTCTCTGAAAAGCTGACGGAGGATAATTATCTCGCATTAGTATATGCAACCGACACAAACATTACCCGTTTTACACGTATTAAAGCGGAAGCGAATCCCTACGATGAAATTTGGATGGAATACTTCGCTGAACGCAAAAATAAATCCTACAGCAATTTCAAATTTGTATACGAATGATATACAACCGGCTTATTGTGGCAGCAATAGGCTTTATAAGGCTTGAGCCGTATGATGGGAAACTATCACGTACGGTTCTTAGGGGAGGGAAGGACAGTAATGCTCTTCTCTTACCCGACTATGCCAGTGTAGAAATGTTACATCATCCGGAATTTGCCGGAATGCCGCTGGCAGTCGGTGGCGATCCGGAAGCCAGACATGGGATTGTGCTGACAGCAAATTATATTGCAAAGCGAAAAGGTGTAAAGACCGGAATGGCATTATGGCAGGCAAAACAGGTTTGCCCGGAAATTATTTTTGTACCGCCACGGATGGATTTATATTTGCGATTTTCACAGATGGCAAGAGAAATCTATTCAGAGTATACAGACAAAATTGAGCCATATGGAATTGATGAAGCCTGGCTGGATGTATCGGACAGCAGAAATCTGAAAGGAAGCGGGATGACGATTGCAAGAGAAATCAGCCATCGGATTAAACACGAACTGGGTGTAACGGTAAGTATTGGGATTTCCTGGAATAAGATTTATGCGAAACTTGGTTCAGATTATAAAAAGCCGGATGCAATCACAGAGTTTAATCGAGAAAATTATAAAGACA
The DNA here is from genome assembly GCF_037890365.1 of Blautia sp. HCN-20427. NCBI lineage: Bacteria > Bacillati > Bacillota > Clostridia > Lachnospirales > Lachnospiraceae > Blautia > Blautia sp. HCN-20427. The sequence goes on from NZ_JBBKBX010000003.1 coordinate 67,421, forward strand.
GGATATGGCAGCTTCCAGCGTCAGATTTGCTTTATGTCGGAAGAAAGACAAATAAGAAATTGCAAAAACTTGGAATCCGGTCAATCGGGCAACTTGCGGAATCAGACGAAAAGTTGTTAGAGAGTCATTTTGGAAAAATAGGAAATGTATTATGGGCTTTTGCAAATGGCTGGGATGAAGATCCGGTTTGCAAGGAAGGATATGAAGCACCAGTAAAGTCGATAGGTAATAGCACTACAACACCGAGAGATCTGGAAAATGATCTGGATGTATGGATCATTCAAATAGCATTGGCAGAAAGTGTAGCTGCACGATTGCGGAAACATGGATTTAAATGCAAAACAGTAGAAATTACAGTTCGAGATAATGGATTGTATAGTTTTTCCAGACAGATACATTTACGACAGCCAACGAATATTACAAACGAGATTGTAACTGCAGCATTTCGGCTATTTAAAGATAATTACAAATGGGAACATTCTATTAGAAGCCTGGGAATCCGAGCTGCGGATCTTGTGTTAGATGATATTCCCGTGCAGTTGGATTTATTTGGAAATCAGGAGAAAAAGGAAAAGTTAGAGAAGCTGGATCGTACTGTAGATGAAATCAGACGACGGTTTGGATATTTCAGTATACAGCGAGCGGCAATGTATCAGGATAAAGTCTTATCCCACTTAGACGCTGGTACGCACACGGTCCATCCACACAGTTATTTTCATGGGTAATTGGAGGGATAGATTTGAAAAAAGCATTAACCAGAAAACAGGAAGAAAGTTATCAGTGTATTTTACGATATACCAATGAACATGGATATCCACCGACAATACGGGAATTTGGAAAATTGATCGGGGTGAAATCAACATCATCAGCATTTTCCAGAATCAAACAGTTGGAGTTAAATGGATATATCCGCAGAATCCCGGCATCGCCAAGAGCAATTGAGATTTTATAGAGAGGTGTCGGCATGAACAAAGTATATGTAGATGTAGTAGCAGAGTTTCGTAAAGACGGACAGCTGGTTCCCATATTTTTTACATGGGAGGATGGAAGAAAGTATAGCATTGACAGAATTTTGAAAATCGAGCGATGCGCCAGCAGAAAGGCAGGCGGTGTAGGAATGATGTACACCTGTATGATACAGGGGCAGGAAAGCCACTTGTTTTACGAAGTGGATAAATGGTTTATGGAGAGAAAAACAGCATAAGGAGAGATTGGTATAGACGATATTATTTGGATTATTAACCGGCAGGGATAGTCACTTTCCCTTTATATTCCTGCAGGTTTTACATAAGAAGAGGGATTCCGGTCAGCAAAGGCAGCTCCCACAATGCCTTTTGGATATCCGCTTCTGCAAGTTATAGTAAGTAATTGCTTCCCATCAAAATCATGGGGAAAGCGAACTGGTCTGAAAGACCGCCAGTTAGTGTGATGATGATAAGGAGATTTTGAAACTGATGACAGACAGAGATTATGCAATTAAATCAATGAAAGAAATTACCTTCCAGATGGCAAGTCATGCACAGGATTATCTGGAAGTTACAATCGAAAGACATTATACTGATATTAAAGAATTGATGACAAGCTATCAGAAATTGATTTTGGAAAATCAGATTGTGTTAGAAGAACTGGATATGGAATGCCAGGAGAAAATCAACGAAGATATGGCATATGCATTAAGTTATCTGAGCATTTATAACAACCAGCTGAATGTGCCAAAGATGCACCGGGAGATGAATAATCTGATGATTATTTATGGATTGTCGGACATGATCTATCGGGGAATGACTTTGGTGAAGTTCTATGCACCGAATGGCGTGATGCTCAGTGAAATCCTTCATTCCTGTTTTTGCAGTCATTATAATAAGACAGATGTGGAAGTACAGCAGGAGTTAGGAATAGGCAGGACTTCTTTTTATAAAATGAAGAAGCAGGCACTTGGGTATTTAGGATTTTATTTTTATGAGATCGTAGTACCGCAGGCAAAGGATAAAAGATTTAAACCGTCACTGGGCATTGAGGAAGAGTAGGTGAGTAATATGAGATACGAAGATTCGATGAAAGGTGTAGCTGATCAGATAATCAAAGAACAGCAACGAGCCAGTAAAATTAAAAACAATCCAGAAGAGTTCCGTTGGCATGACGAATATGCAACGTTGAATTTCTTTCGGTTTATCTGCAAAAATATCGGTAACTTGGGAAATGGAGAAATTGAAAAAATGGTCACACGCTTAAAGAGCATAGATCAGAAAGCAGTGGAAAACCATGTGAATGGTGCTGTTTGGGCATTTGATTATGATAAGATGTTCTGTGTATTGATGGAAAATGAAATTTGCCGAAAGGTGTGTGAAAAGAATAAATATAATAGTTGGACGAAGCTGATTGGACAGTATTGTATTTCAATGGCTTAAAGATAAAGAAAGTTGCTGGAGAGAAAAAATATTCTCCAGCAACTTTGTCTTTGCTGAATAAAGGTCAATTTTTCATTTAACTATTCTCACTATTATTTGATTCAGTGATTTTTTTCTTCTTTGGAGAAACCAGTTTGTGACCGGAATAAATGGACATGCCCATACAAAGCAATGAAGAATAGGCAAAGTATTTATGTGCAGTCATAGATTTTTTGATTCCAGAATAAATGCATCCCAACATACAGAAAAGTGCGCCTAAGGACCAGTATTTATGTGATTTCATGATTTGATACCTCCTTTGATTTAACTGATTCAATCATAACGCTTTTTTACGAAAATGCAAAGAAAATCTTGAAATATAGTTCTATAGAATTAGAACTTGGTTTTGCGATTCTGTATATTGAAGACATCCACAAGTATACTAAATCCAGAACGATTATTCGTTCCGGAGGAGGTGTTACGATGGATTTGAAAGCAGTAGGACAGCGAATCAAATCGGCACGAGAAGCAAAAAATCTCACACAAGAGGAACTGGCTGCATTAGTAAATTTAAGTCCGACGCATGTGAGTGTAATAGAGAGAGGCTTGAAAGTTACAAAATTGGATACCTTTGTTGCAATTGCAAATGCATTAGATGTTTCTGCAGATACTCTTTTAATTGATGTTGTGGCACATTCAGTTACAGGTGTTACCAATGAACTGACAGAAAAAATTGAAAAACTTCCAATCAAAGAGCAGAAAAAAATCATCAAAGTAATTTACACATTATTGGAAGAGTGATATGACAAACTGGGAAGAGCAAGTAGCTCTTCTTTTTTTGACCATTTATTCAGATTTAAGTTGTAAAGTGTCTTTTCATGATAATAGAAATATGCTAAATTGGTTCTATAGAACAAGTTGTGAATCCAGTTATATATCGGAGGAAAATGAATGAGAGAAAAAACTATTTATGAGAAGATTGCAGAAAAGTACAACACAACACCAGAAGAAGTACGCAGAGAAATGCAGATAGCCATAGATGCAGGATTTGATAATCCTGATCCGGCTGTGCAGGAAGAATGGAAGAAAATGACACTTAAAGGAGAAAGACCTACACCGGAAGAAGTAATCAATTACGCAGTAAAAAAACTAAAAGGAAAATAAAAATATGAAGAAAAAGATAATTGCATTGATTTCAGGAGCAGTGATCTTGATAATTGCTGCAGGAAGTATTTATGGGAAATCTGAATCTGGTCATAAGGAAGGCGAACCGGATGTAGTTGGAACATTTTCCGTAAATCGAGATGAAAATATTACCGTGGTTGCTAACCGGGGACATATCGAGGATAGAGAAGCTTTCGCAAGAGAACTTTTGCAGATGTACAAGGATGATTCTTTTTATTCGACAAAATTCTCCACAGACAGGGGATATGCGACAAGCCTTGATATGAACATCTATTTATGGAAAGAGGATATTGAAGACGGGAAATCGGTAATGACAGCCGAATATAGACCTTTAGAATATGGAAAGAACTATGATGTTGTCAATAATCCTGATAAATTTCAACTATATATAGATGGAAAAGAAGTAGAAGAATAACACGGTGAACTTTTTACACTGAAATATGTACGATTCTAATAATGAGATGAACTTATAGGAACGTATTGCGGATACTTTGTGAACTTTATCCTGATACAATGATTATGCTGATGAAAGAAGGCATAGATAACTGAATACAATAAAGAGACGAAAGCCTCAGTAGTTAAGAAAAAACTACTGGGGCTTTTTTCGTGCCTGAATTTCTCAGCCAATAACTGCGGGCGTATCCCGGCAGGATAAAGGCGGAATAGGCATGATCCTAAACAGAGGTCCGCCTTCTGGATTTGAAACGAGCAACAAGATTTCAAATTCAGGAGGAACGGATATGTATATTGAACACCCATATTTTTATGAAGGAAAGTATTACGCAAATATTGATGGAGAAATGATCGAGATTACAAAAGAAGTTGCGTATGCGATGAATAATTTTTACAGAAGCAGCAAGGCAAAAAAAGTTGAGATTAAGAATGAACTGGGTGAGGTTGTGGATAAGATGCTGAGAGAAGTACCTTATAGCGGTCAGTCCATTGATGGAGAAGGCTTCATGATTGAGGAGTTTCCAGATTTGAACTGTGATGTGGAGCACTGTGTACTGACAAAAATGGAACAGCAGGATATTCACAAAGTGATCAATCAACTGAACTCAGAGGAACGCATGATTATTTATGGTATTTTCTTTGAAAACAAGACACAGACACAGATGGCGGAGATTATGGGGATTTCCAGACAGATGCTGTCATACAAGCTGAAATCCACTCTTAATAAGATGCGTGAAATGTATATGAATAAATTTTTTTAAAAATTTTTTAAAATCTTTTGCATCTGCCAAAGTCATTTGACTTTAGTAATTAGAGGAAGTTAAAGGACTTCCTAAAATGAACCATGATAACTGAATATCCAATAATAACTGACGTGACATTTCATGCAGAGAGCACGAGGAAGATGCCGCTATAGGATTATAAGACAAAACCAAGATTTTTAGTTCAGTCTGTAATGCTGCGAAAAAGCACTGACCGAAGCCAGCTGGCAGGCTGGTGATGCGATGATATGTATGAGATGCGATACACTTGCAGATCCTGAGAAGTCTGTAACTGGTAAACCTATGAACTGCTGGAGCCTGGAAACGAGAGTTTTCGGGTTGTGGTCCGGAGTATGCATTCGGGCAGGTTATTATTCCCTTCCTGCATATGCGGGAGTAACGATTCGGGGTATCGAGGATAAATAGAATCGAGCGAGCACTGTTTAATAATCAAATTGGCTATAGAGGTTATGCGGCAGAGCTTTCCTTATGGGAAAGAAACTCTGCCGTATTCCTGTGGAGCCAATATAGCGCTATGGATGCTTTACAAATAAAAATAATAGATTGGAGAGAGGACAAATGACAATCCGCAGAGGAGATATTTTATGGGCAGATCTCGGTATGTTTCCTACAACATCTGTTCAGGGTGGTGTAAGACCGGTGATCGTAGTGAGCAATAATAAAGCTAATACATACAGTTCAGTCATAACGGTAGTTCCGCTGACATCAAGAATATATAAGAAACGGTATTTGCCAACACATGTATTTATCAGTAAATATGATATGACGGGAATCCGAAAAGGAAGTTTGGCACTGGCTGAACAGGTTATGAGCATTTCTACGAAATGTATTATTGAGAAATGCGGAAGAGTGAACAAGTGGAGCTTAGATCGGGTACTGAAAGCAGTACGGATTCAGATGGGAATGAACGAAAGAGGAAACTGATATTTCTGCTTTCGACAATTCAACAGAAAATGACGTCGTTAAATGTGGATAACACAAAAGAATGACAATTCAGGACGAGCGGTTCTGGTGATTTTTTAGAGACGATTGAATATGATTTATAAAGGGAGGGATTGCGATGGCATTAAAAATTGTAAGAAGATATGACGCAAATGGTAATGTGATCGAAGATAAAGATTTAGAAAGATTCAGATTGGATTCCCCAGTAGTTCGTCAGATATTATATCAGATGAATAAAGAGATGGGAGCAGTTGATAATATTAAAGTCGATGCATCTGAAAAAGAAATTTCATATAACTTACATTAAAACACAAAATAAGTTGAAATTATTTCTGAAGGATGGTATATTGTACTTGAGAGGAGGAAAGAGAGAGGTGAGAAACATAAGAATCGGAAAGAATACCTCAAATAATAAAAAAACAGGATTATATATCAGAGTTTCTACAAATGTTCAGTTTGAAGAAGGATATTCAGTAGGTGCTCAGACAGAGAAACTTGAAAAGTATTGTAATTATCAGGAAATTGATAATTATGATCTGTACATTGACGGTGGTTATTCGGGAAGTAATCTGAACCGACCGGAGATGAAACGTCTTATTAAAGAAATTCAAGAAGGTAAAGTTGAATCTGTTGTAGTTGTTAAACTTGACCGTTTGTCCAGAAGTCAGAAAGATACGATTTATCTTCTGGAAGATGTGTTTGAAGCAAATGGTGTTGGATTTATTTCTTTAAATGAGAACTTTGATACAACAACACCATATGGAAAAGCAATGGTAGGTATCTTATCTGTATTTGCTCAGTATGAACGTGAAAACATTCGTGAACGTACACAGATGGGAATTACAGAGAGAATCAAAACCGGAAAATGGAGAGGGACGAAACCACCATTTGGTTATGACTATAATAACGGTGATGACGTTCTTGTGCCAAATAAAGATGCAGAAACAGTCAGAAAGATTTTTGAATTATATAAGGAAGGCTATTCCACGTATGCACTGGCAAAGATGTTTGATTTAAAAGGAGACAAGCAAGTGTCCGATATGTTATCCAGAGTGACATACATTGGAAAGCTCAAATATAATAAGGAAATCGTTGATGGTCTTCACGAGCCGATAGTTGATAAAAAATTATTCGATGAAGTTCAGGAATTGCGAAAAACAAGAACAAGAGCAACTTCTCATAAATCACAGTATTTACTAACAGGCTTAATATATTGTGGATTATGTGGGGCAAAGATGCGTTATCAAAAATGGAGTGGCGGAAGAGTGATGATTTATTGTTATTCACTAGATCATAGCAAGCCGCACCTGGTTAAGAATCCTAATTGTCAGAATGGAAAGTTAGATGCAGCTGAAGTTGAAGAAGTTGTTGTTAATGATATGCTGAAATTATCAAAAGAGTATGAAATAATTGAGGGAAAATCAGAACAGCAAAATCAAAAGGGATTTGAAGCTATGAACCAGAGAAAAACAGTTCTTGAAGGAAAGCTGAAATCTTTGTATAATTTATATGCATCTGATACCAATAACAATGTCCTGTTGGAGACGATTGGTGAGATTAACAAGGAACTGGAAAATCTGAATACACAGATTGAACAGTACACCTTAAAGAACACAAGAGCTAAAGATATGGCAGCAAGAGCGAAAGCATTCAAAAGTGTTGCTGACAGCTGGGAGTTCATGTCTTTCAATGAAAGACAAAAGACTGTACGTGAATATATCAAGAAGATCAAAATATCGAATGATTATGTTGAAATTGAGTATAATGATCTTTTGACACGACAGTAAATTACATTTCTATAGTTAATACATCGCAAGGGGATACATCTTCTTGCGTGTAAAATTTCATATATCTTATTCAAGATAATTACCCTATTGGATAAAGGAAATTTCAAAATTTCCACTATAATACATTATCCCTATGATAACCGGAGAAATCAAGCGGTTTTTAAGAGATGACGGCATGGTAAAAGTCAGCCGGTCTTTAAAGGAAACTGCGGCTAAAGCCTACACGGTCCGGGAAGAACTTTTCCTCAAGGAGGGGAAAGAGCCCCGGATGGAAGAAATTGCCCGGGAACTTGGAATCACCAGAGAGGAGCTGGTACTGGCCATGGATTCTCAGGGACAGGTGGAATCTCTGCAGAAAACCATTTACCAAAGCGATGGAAATGAAATTTCGCTGGAGGACAAGCTGCCTTTGGAGGAAAACCAGCAGGAAATGGTGGTGAACCGTATGTTTTTAGAACAGGCCCTCGGAACTTTGGACCGCAAAGAGCGAGAATTGATTTACCTGCGCTTCTTTCAGGACAGAACCCAGAGCAGCATTGCGCAGCAGATGGGAATGTCTCAGGTACAGGTTTCCCGCATGGAGAAAAAAATTTTAAACAGACTGCGGGCAAATCTCTAGGCACAAAAAGGCATATTTTACGGAAAATCAGCCATACTAATCTCCAAAGCAAAAGCAAGGAGGCTGTCAGATGAGTGAAATTTTATATATACAGACAGAGAAAAATGTAGAAGTCTATCAGCCGGAGGTGTATCTGCAGGATGTGGCCAAGCTGGCCTGCGGGGATTCTAAAGTGTTAAACCGCAACAAAATCCGCAAAGTGTTTTCCATTCCCGATGAAAAGCCGGGGCGGTATGTGATTTCCGCGGCAGACCTGGTCTGCGCAGTGGCAAAAGCGGAACCAAACGTAGACGTGACTCATATTGGAGAAGCGGATTTTATTGTAACTTATGAGGGGGAAAATCAACCCAGAAAGTGGATAAGCTGGCTGAAAACAGTTCTGGTATGTGTATTGACCTTCTTTGGAGGCGCTTTTTCCATTATGACCTTTAATACAGATGTAAATATGTCTGGTTTGTTTTTTCAGCTTTACCGTCAGTTTACCGGGGAAATTTCCACGGGTCATACCATTTTGGAATTCTGCTATTCCGTGGGTATCGGTATTGGGGTAGTGTTCTTTTTCAACCACTTCGGACACAGAAAGCTGACCCAGGATCCAACCCCCATGGAGGTGCAGATGCGGGTATACGAAGATGATGTAAACCGTACCCTCATAGCGGTAAAAAACAGAGGAGGAAAACTGTGATGTGGCCCGGTGAAGCTGTGGCGGCAGCAGCGGCTTTCTGCGGCGGCGCTGTGGTAGCTACCGCGCTCGCCGCTTTTATTATTGAGCTGGGTATCATCCCCCGTTTTGCAGGAATCACCCATACAGCCAATCACATCCTTTTGTACGAAACCTGCCTTATGCTGGGCAGTTTTTTGGGAAATCTGGTATCCGTCTATGAGTTTTCGCTGCCTTTTGGTAAGATTTTTCTGGGAATTATGGCGCTGTGCTTTGGCATTTTTTTGGGAAGCTGGATTATTGCGCTGGGCGAAGTGGTCAATGTCTTTGCCATTATGTCCCGCCGCCTGGGTCTGAAAAAAGGAACGGCTCTCATTATCCTGTCCATAGCCCTGGGAAAGATTTTGGGAAGTCTTCTGCAGTTTTTTCTCTGGAAATAACCAGGGAAAACAAACTGGAATAAAAATCGAAAACCCGCACACACTAACTCAGAGTGGGAAAGCGTTCGTTTTCTAAGGACACAGTTCCTCTCTCAAAATACAAAAAGGAGGTATCCTCTCATGCCAACACCACAAAGTGAAGAGCAAAAGAGAAAAGCCAAGGAATACGAAGCATACGTAAAGAAAAAAACACCTACCCACAGCCTGCTTCTGAATATGGCAGGAGCCTTTATCATGGGTGGACTGATTTGTGTGGCAGGACAGGTGATTTTAAATATCTGCAAAAACATGGGGATGAACCAGGAAATAAGCGGTGCATGGACTTCGCTGCTTTTGGTACTGGCCAGTGTCCTGCTTACCGGATTCGGCATATATCCCAAGCTGGCAAAATGGGGTGGAGCCGGAACTTTAGTGCCCATTACCGGATTTGCAAATTCCGTAGCAGCTCCGGCTATTGAATACCAGAAGGAAGGACAGGTTTTTGGCATCGGCTGTAAAATTTTTACCATAGCCGGCCCGGTGATTCTCTATGGGATTTTAACCTCATTCTTTCTGGGACTGATTTATTACTTTCTGCATATGTGGGGGATTGTGTAATGGAACAGATGATAGGGAAACAAAGCATACAGTTTGAACGGGCCGTGCATATTTTAAGCGCAGCCTCTATTGTAGGAAAAAAAGAGGGGGACGGTCCTCTGGGGAAGTGTTTTGACCGGATAGGAGAAGCGGACGGACTTTTTGGCCGCAAATCCTGGGAGGAGGCAGAAAGCTTTCTTCAAAAAGAAGCGGTTTCCATGGCGATTGAAAAGGCGGGGATTGAGAAGTGGCAGCTGCGGATGATTTTTGCTGGAGATTTACTGGCGCAGACCATTGCCTCCTCTTTCGGTATTATGGGATTTCATACTCCGGTATACGGTCTGTATGGAGCATGCTCAACTATGGGAGAGGGACTTTCTCTGGCGTCCATGGCTGTGGCAGGAGGATATGGAGAATATGTGGCAGCAGTCACGTCCAGTCATTTTGCCAGTGCAGAGAAGGAATTCCGTTTTCCCCTGGGATACGGAAGCCAAAGACCTCTTTCTGCTACCTGGACGGTGACGGGAAGTGGGGCCTGCATTTTGGGAACAAAGGGCGGAAAGGCAAGGATTACGGGAATCACCACAGGAAAAATTGTGGACTTTGGTCTGAAGGATTCCATGAATATGGGAGCCTGTATGGCGCCTGCAGCCTGTGATTCCATTTATCAGAATCTCATGGATTTTAACCGGCTTCCAGAAGATTACGACCGGATTATCACCGGGGATTTGGGACAGGTGGGGCAGAGAATTCTGTTTGACTTGCTGAAAGAAAAAGGATTTGATATTGAGAAACAGCATATGGACTGCGGCATAGAAATTTTCGACGCGGATACCCAGGATACCCATGCCGGGGGCAGCGGCTGCGGCTGTGCAGCCGTTACTCTGGCCGGCTATATTCTGCCCAAGGTGGAAAAGGGGGAATGGAAGCGGGTGCTTTTTGTTCCTACGGGAGCGTTGCTCTCCAAGGTCAGCTACAACGAGGGAAAAAGCGTGCCGGGCATTGCCCAGGCTGTTGTGATAGAACATTGTTGAGGAGAAGAGAAGATGGATTATGTAAATGCATTCTGGGTAGGCGGGCTGATTTGCGCTCTGGTACAGATTCTTCTGGAAAAGACAAAGCTGCTGCCGGGAAGAATTATGGTGCTTCTGGTATGTGCCGGAGCAGTGCTTGGGAGTGTGGGGTTGTACGACAAGCTGATTTCTTTTGCAGGAGCCGGAGCCAGTGTTCCTTTGCTGGGTTTTGGCAATACTTTATTTAAAGGGGTGAAGAAGGCTGTGCTGGAACACGGTTTTCTGGGACTTTTCATGGGAGGATTTACCGCCAGTGCAGTGGGAATTTCTGCAGCTTTGATTTTCGGATACGTCGCAAGCATTCTCTTCCGTCCGAAGATGAAGAATTAAGGTAAAGACGGGAAGCGTAAAAAGTAAAATTGTACGAAGAGAAAATGAAAATACGGAGAAAAAAGTAAGTTAGCTAACTAGTTTTCTGAAATGGATAAAAAGATATGGTGGAAATGTATATTAAAACGAAAAAAAGAGGAAAAAACTAAACAAAGTTGACAGAAGCACTTTCGTGTGCTACAATAACAGCAATTTAGGAGTATCTGCGACGCAGCAGGTGCGAATGGATTAATCTAAGAGCGTTGGAGTGTCTTGGTTTTTCGTATTGATTGGATGCGAAGGGAAAACCAGGCACTTTTTTCGTTTCAGAAAGGAGGATTACATTGGGAGAGTTTGTTTTAAAGACCCGGATTTTCATGGGGAAAGACGGGCTGGACGAAATTCTGCAGGGTGTCAGCCGGGCGTTTATTGTAACGGACAGGTTTATGCATGAAAGCGGGAAAGTCAGTTATCTGACAGAACCGCTGGAAGCAAGGAAGATTGCATATCAGATATTTTCTGAAGTAAAGCCTGACCCGGACATTGCTACGGTTACCAAAGGCATTGGAAAAATGCTGGAATTTCAGCCCCAGGTTTTATTTGCACTGGGAGGCGGTTCGCCCATTGACGCGGCGAAAGCCATGAACTGGCTGTCCGTACAGGGCGGTCTGGACAAGAAGAGAATCTTCGTTGCCATTCCTACCACAAGCGGCACCGGTTCTGAGGTCAGCCGGTTCTCGGTTATCAGCGACCCGGAGCAGTCGGCGAAATATCCGCTGGTATCCGATGAACTGCTTCCTGACGCAGCGATTCTGGACGCTGAACTGGTACGTTCTGTTCCGCCGGCCGTTACGGCAGACACAGGAATTGACGTACTGACACACGCCGTGGAAGCCTTTGTATCCACAGGGGCCAATGATTTTACCGACGCTGCGGCTGAGAAAGCGATGAAGCTGGTCAGAAGCAATTTGATGAAGGTCTACAAAAATCCTGACGATTTGCAGGCAAGACAGGAGATGCACCACGCATCCTGCCTGGCGGGACTTGCATTCAGCAACGCGGGACTGGGACTGAATCATGGAATGGCCCATACCCTGGGCGCGCATTTCCATATTCCCCATGGACGGGCAAACGGTATTTTACTTCCCTATGTGATGGCATTTAACGCAGGCTGCCACGAGCAGCTGACGCCAGTGGCGGCGCGTTATGCCAGAATTGCCAGAGTGCTGAGGCTGGACGGACCGAGTATCCGCCAGAGTGCTTTCAGCGTTGTTCGTACCACAAAGCAGTATATGAAACAACTGCATATTCCTGACAGTATTGAAGCAGCGGGGGTTTCCAGGGAGGACTTTGACGCAGTGCTGGATGAGATGGTGGAAGCCGCTTATCAGGACGCCTGCACAAAGACGAATCCAAGAGCATGCTCAAAGGAAGATATTCGGGGCGTATTTTTAAGAGCCTATACGGGACGGCTGATTTAAGGGGAGGCAGACAGTCATGTATGAAGAAAAAAAAGAGAGAATTATACAGGAATTTGTTCCGGGCAAGCAGGTGACGCTGGCCCATGTGATTCCCCACCCTGTAGAAGCGCTGTATGGGAAAATGGGACTGATTGATGCAGAAGGCGCCATTGGGATTTTTACCATTACCCCCAGTGAAGCCGCCATCATCGCAGCAGATGTGGCAAGCAAGGCCGCAGACGTAAAAATCGGTTTTGTAGACCGTTTTAACGGATCCCTGATTATTACCGGAGACGTAGCAGGAGTGGAAGCCGCACTGCACGATGTCATGAGTGTGCTCTGTGATGCCATGGGATTTGCGCCTGCACCGATTACAAGGTCCTGACAGCAGGAAAAGGCAGGAGAGAAAGATGGATAGGAAACAAAAAAGGGTGATTCTCATCGGACGGTCCATGGCCGGGAAGACAACCCTGTGCCAGTACATAAACAATGAGGATTTGAAATACCATAAAACCCAGACCATTCAGGTGGTCAATGGAACTATGATTGATACACCCGGCGAATATCTGGAACGAACTTATTTAAGAGGCGCTCTTACCGTTACGGCCACAGATGCGGATTTGATTATTCTGGTTCAGCAGGCGGATGAGGAAGGCACCATGTTTCCTCCCGGATATTCCAGCACCTTTGCGAAACCCTGTATCGGAGTTGTGACAAAAAGTGACCTGGCAGGGGAAAAGCAGATAGAAGATGCAAAGAAATATTTGAGAAATGCAGGAGCAGGAAAGATTTTTGTTACCAGTAGCTATGCAGGAACCGGATTTGAAGAATTACTGGAGTTTTTATCCCCGGACAGCGGGGAATAAAGGGTACAAGGAAGGACAGGAGACATGCGAGTAATCATTGCAGACGATGAGCCGATTATCAGAATGGATTTAAAGGAAATTCTGGAAAAGGAAGGATATACAGTGGCAGGCGAGGCAGCAGACGGCTTTGATGTGGTGGAAATGTGCAGAAAGGAACAGCCGGATTTGGTTATCATGGACGTGAAGATGCCTCTTTTAGACGGGCTGACCGCCTCTAAGATTATTGCAGAGGAGAAACTGGCAGAAGCCGTAGTGCTTCTCACGGCCTACTGTGACCGGGAATTTGTCCAGGAAGCAAAGGAGGCCAATGTCAGCGCTTATTTTGTAAAGCCGGTAGATGAGAGAACTTTTTTGCCGGGGCTTGAGATTGCGGTAGAGAGGAATAGAACCATGAAGCGGCTGGAAAAGGAGTGTCAGAGCGTAACCAGGCGGCTGGAAAGCCGAACCCTGGTGGAGCAGGCAAAAGGAGTCATTATGAGTAAAAATGGACTTTCTGAACAGCAGGCTTATGACTACATACGCAACATCAGCCGGGAAAAGAATATTTCCATGAAAAAAGTTGCAGAGATTATTTTGATACGCAGAGGAAAATAGGATGCAGAAGTTGATACAGCAGCTTTGCAGGGAATACACAGACCTTTCAGAGGAGGAGATTCAGGTAATTGAAATGATGGCTCAAACCCTTCAGCCTCTGGCTAATCTGGAGGCAGCAGATATTTTTGTGGACTGCCCCTGCAAGGATAAGGACGCCATTGTGGTGGCAGAAGCAAAGCCGGAGGAAGTTCCCTCTGCTTACCGCAGCAGCGTGGTGGGCATGCTTGCAAAAGAGGAAAACGAACCGGCTGTGGCCCGGACTTTTCGTCTGGGAGTTGCCACAAAGTACATGAAAGCAAGGACACAGGAAAATAACTACACCATTCAGTCCGTGGAACCCATCAAGTACAATTCCCGGGTTATCGGGGTACTCATCAGAGAAAAACGCATTGCAGAGGATGAGGAGAACCAGGAGGAAGGAAAGAGTTATGAAGCCATTGAGACACCGCTGAACCATATGATTAACGAGAATGAATGGCTCACAGAGAGCATAGATGAAGCGCTTCTGCTGGTGGACTACAAGGGACGGGTGTCTTTTCGCAACCTGTACGCAAGGGAACTTTTTCAGAATCTGGGTTATGTCAGCGACATCCTGGGGCAGAAGTACAAAAATATCTGCCTGACAGAGTGGAGCGGCACCAAAGACAGCATGGAACGACTGAAGGAGGTTCACTGCGGAAACTATTATCTGCGGGTAAGGCAGATTCCCCTGATGAAAAAGGAGATTCCGTTTGCGGTGATTATCCGGGATATTACCTGGAATCGTGAGCAGGAGAAGAATCTGGTGTTGAAATCCGTTGCAGTGAAGGAACTGCACCACCGGGTAAAGAACAATCTTCAGACCATAGCTTCCCTTTTAAGGCTTCAGGCCAGAAGAGAAGAGCATGAGGAAACCCGGCGGGTGTTAAACGAAAGTATCAGTCGGATTTTATCCATTTCAGCCACACATCAGCTTCTTTCCCAGAGTGGAGAAGCCTGTGTCAGTCTTATGGAAGTCCTGGAAAATGTCAGGCGCAATGCGGTACAGCCTTTTTTGAAGTCAGATTTAAAACTGAATCTGGAAATTACGGGAGAAGACATGACAGTGGATTCTGAGATAGCGACTTCCGTGGCGCTGTCTGTCAACGAACTGCTTCAGAATTGCATGAAATATGCTTTTCGCGACAGGAAACAAGGGAATGTATCTGTTCGTATAGAAAAGGGAAAAGTGTACTCCAGACTTACCGTAACAGATGACGGCGTTGGTTTCGAGCCCGAAAACGTGCGGACAGGCAGTCTGGGACTGAACATAGTCCGTACCATGGTGCAGGACAAGCTGCACGGAAGCCTGAAAATCCGCTCTGACGAAAAGGGAACCGAGGTAAGCTTTGATTTTATCAACGAGACAGCAGACTTTATCAGTATTTCCAAGTGAATGCAAAAGGGAGGGATAGTCTTTGCAGGAAACAATACTAAGTGTGGGAATTGACATTGGGACTTCTACCACCCAGTTGATATTCAGCAGGCTGACCATAGAAAACCTGGCAAGCAATTATACAGTACCCAGAATCAGCATTGTAAACAAAGAGGTCTTTTACCGAAGCGGTATTTATTTTACTCCGCTGAAATCCCAGACGGAGATTGATGCGGCAAAGGTAAAGGAGATTATCCGGAAAGAGTATGAAAAGGCAGGCAGAAAGCCGGAGGATTTGCAGACCGGTGCTGTGATTATCACAGGAGAAACGGCCAGAAAGCAGAATGCCAACCGTGTACTGGAAACCCTCAGCGATATGGCGGGAGATTTTGTAGTGGCAACAGCAGGCCCGGATTTGGAATCCGTACTTTCTGCCAAAGGCGCGGGGAGCGACCGGCTTTCTGAAGAGAAGCGGGAGGTTGTAGCCAACATTGACATTGGCGGCGGTACCAGCAACATTGCGTTTTTTTATAAAGGCATACCAAAGGGCACGGCTTGTCTGGATATTGGCGGACGGCTTATCAAGGTGGAAAACGGAAAGATTTCTTATATTTTCCCCAGTATTCAGAAGCTGGCAGAAAGCCATGGTATTCAGATTCAGGTGGGCGACCGTGCCTGTGAAAAAACGCTGTACCGGGTTTGCGAATACATGGCCCAGCAGCTTGCCATGGCTCTGTACATAGAAGAACCCGACGGATTTCATGCAGGGCTATACACCAATAACGGAAAGCCTCTGCCCCGCCAGCCGGTGATTCAGGCCGTAACCTTTTCCGGCGGTGTGGCAGATTGTATGCTTCATGAAGAAGAGGAGGTGTTCCGTTATGGAGACGTGGGAATCCTCCTGGCAAGGGCAGTGAAAAACTGCAGTGCCTTTGAGAAAATCAAAATTTATCCTGCTGCGGAAACCATACGGGCCACGGTAGTAGGGGCGGGAACCCATACCACGGACGTCAGCGGCAGTACCATTCATTATGCCAGAGAAAAACTGCCGATAAAAAACATTCCGGTGCTGAAGATTTCCGAGGAGGACGAAGAAAATCCGGTGCTCTTTGCAGAAGCAGTGAAGAAGGGATTGGCTTTGTATGAATCAGAAGGAGAACCGGAACAGCTGGCCATTGCTTTTTCGGGAAAGTATCATACCAGTTTCCGGCAGATTCAGGAACTGGCAGCCCTGGTGATGGAAGGGGCCGAGCGGGTGATAAAAGGACCGTATCCTCTGATTCTGGTCATTGAAAACGACATTGCCAAGGTTCTGGGGAACGCACTCAACGTCCTGATGGAGAGAAAAAAAGATGTGATTTGTATTGACGGAATCCATGCACAAAGCGGTGACTATATTGACATCGGCGAGCCTGTCGCAGACGGACATGTGGTGCCGGTGGTGACAAAGACGCTGATTTTTAATTCCTGAAGCTGGAAAGGGCAGAAGCCAAAGCAGCAGGGAACCATAGAAAAGTAGAGGTGAAATGAGTTGATTCTTAAAACTAAATTATTTGGAAAGGTATATGAATTTAAATCTCTTCGGGAAGTTATGGCAAAAGCCAATGAAGAGAAATCCGGTGACAAGCTGGCAGGTATTGCAGCAGAATCAGCAGAAGAGCGTGTAGCAGCAAAGGTAGTGCTTTCCCACATTACCCTGGAGGATTTGCGGAACAATCCTGCCGTGCCTTATGAAGAGGATGAAGTGACCAGAATCATTCAGGACGGTGTAAACGAGGCGATTTACAGAGAACATAAAAATAAAACCGTGGCAGAGTTCAGAGAATGGCTTCTGGATACAGAAACCACAGGCGATATGATTAAGCGTGCTTCCAGAGGTCTTACCAGTGAAATGGTAGCAGCTGTCTGCAAACTGATGAGCAACCTGGATTTGATTTATGCGGCAAAGAAAATCCGGATTTCCGCACACTGCAACACCACCATCGGACTTCCGGGAACCTTCTCTTCCCGTCTGCAGCCAAACCATACCACAGATGACCCGAAAGGTATTATGGCCTCTGTCATGGAAGGTTTAAGCCTTGGCTGCGGGGATGCGGTTATCGGTCTGAATCCCGTAGACGATTCTGTGGAAAGTGTAGCGAGAATTTTAAAGAGTTTTGATGAATTTAAAAATAAATGGGAAGTTCCTACCCAGATTTGTGTACTGGCCCATGTGACCACCCAGATGGAGGCTATTCGTAAAATGCATGCGCCCATTGATTTGATGTTCCAGTCTATCGCAGGTTCTCAGAAGGGAAATGAAGCCTTTGGTCTGACCGCAGCTATGCTGGACGAGGCCCATGATCTGATGATGAGAGAAGCCACCAGCACAGGCCCCAACGTTATGTATTTCGAGACAGGACAGGGTTCGGAACTTTCTTCCGAAGCTCATAACGGCTGGGACCAGGTAACCATGGAAGCAAGATGCTATGGATTTGCAAAGAAATACAATCCGTTCCTGGTGAATACGGTGGTTGGCTTCATCGGACCGGAATATCTCTACGACTCCAAACAGGTTACCCGCGCAGGTCTGGAAGACCATTTTATGGGTAAACTGACCGGTATTCCTATGGGCTGCGACGCATGCTATACCAACCATATGAAGACGGACCAGAACGATATTGAAAACCTGGCAACGCTTCTGGTGGCGGCAGGCTGCAACTACATTATGGGGGTTCCGGAAGGCGATGACTGTATGCTGATGTACCAGTGTACCGGTTATCACGAAGCGGCCAGTTTAAGAGAAGTATTCGGACTTCGCCCAATCCGCGAATTCGATATGTGGCTGGAAAAGATGGGATTCTCCAAAGACGGCAAACTGACACCGCTGGCAGGAGATGCATCAGTATTTTTGAAATAGGAGGTAGCATATCTTGGTAAACGAAAACGATTTAAGAACAATCATTGCACAGGTTCTGCAGGAAATGAATCTGGATTCCAATAAAGAAGAAAAAGAAACCGCGGTTACAGGCTGTGCGTCCTGCTGTAAAGAGCCGAAAATCGAAGAGGGCTGCATTCCTGATGTGACAGAAGTGGATATCCGCAAACAGTATCTGGTAGAGAACCCGGTAAATAAAGAAGCTTATTACGATTTGAAACAGTATGCGCCCTGCCGTCTGGGAATCGGCAAGGCGGGGGCAAGATATAAAACAGACCCGGTACTGCAGTTCCGGGCCGCACATTCCGCAGCACAGGACGCCGTATTCTCTGATGTGGACCAGGGTTTTATTGACAGCATGGGACTGTTTTCCGTAAAGACACAGTGTGAGAACAAAGATGTATATCTGACTCGTCCGGATTTGGGAAGAAAACTGAGCGATGAAGCAGTAAAAACCGTGAAAGAAAAATGCAAAATGCACCCAACGGTACAGATTTTCGTATCGGACGGATTGAGCTCTGCAGCCGTTGCAGCCAATGTAGGCGATGTGCTTCCTGCCATTGAACAGGGCTTGAAGAGTTACGGAATCGACACAGGAGTTCCTTTCTTTGTAAAATACGGCCGTGTAGGCGCTATGGACCAGGTTTCTGAAATTACAGGCGCTGACGTGACCTGTGTATTAATCGGAGAACGTCCCGGTCTGATTACCGCAGAATCCATGTCTGCATACATTGCATACAAAGCGACTGTGGGAATGCCGGAGGCCAGAAGAACTGTTGTTTCCAACATTCACAAAGCAGGTACCATACCGGCTGAGGCTGGCGCCCATATTGCAGATATCATTAAAAAGATTCTGGATAACAAAGCCAGCGGAACGGATTTGAAACTGTAAGACTTTATGGCAAGTGAAAATAAATTCAGAGAGTAAGAGGAGGAAAATCCATGAAACGAGACCCAGTAAGAGCTACAGTCCTTGCATCCAAAATTATCCCCAATGTGAGCCCGGATATGGCGAAAGAACTGAATCTGGAGCCGGGAATGAAATCTCTGGCCCTGATTACGGCGGACAGTGATGATGTTACCTATACAGCTCTTGATGAAGCAACGAAAAAAGCAGATGTAAAAGTGGTTTATGCAAAGAGTTTCTATGCAGGCGCTGCAAATGCAAATACCAAACTGGCAGGAGAGATCATCGGAATTCTGGCAGGTCCCAACCCTGCAGAAGTCAGGAGCGGACTGGAAGCCTGCGTGGACATGATTGAAAATCAGGCATATTTCATTTCCGCAAACGAAGATGATTCCATTATTTACTATGCACAGTGCATTTCCAGAACCGGTTCTTACCTTTCCGAAGGCGCAGGCATTCAGGAAGGAGAGGCCCTGGCTTATCTTATCGCCCCGCCTCTGGAAGCGATGTACGGCGTAGATGCCGCTTTAAAAGCAGCAGATGTAAAAATGTGCGTACTGTACGCACCGCCATCAGAAACGAACTTCGGCGGCGCACTGCTTACAGGAAGCCAGTCTGCGTGCAAGGCTGCCTGTGACGCTTTTGCAGCGGCGGTAGAATTTGTGGCTGAGAATCCTAAAGAATAAACAGGGAGAAAGCCGCAGAAAAGAACAGGCGGCATCCCTGGCGGAGGTAAAGCATGAATGCACTGGGAATGATTGAGACATACGGCTACCTTACGGCAGTAGAGGCTTTGGACAGTGCATTAAAGGCTGCCAATGTATTTTTGGTAGATGTGGTTCGGGTAAGAGGCGGTCTGGTGACTGTGCTTATCGAAGGAGACGTAGGTGCAGTGAAAGCTGCGGCAGATGCCGCAGCGGCTGCAGCCGAAAGAGTGGGAGAAGTGGTAAGCGTGCATGTGATTCCGCGGCCTGATAAGGACGTAAAGAGCATGCTCACTGCACACCCTGAACACCGGAAGAAAGCTGACATGGTACCGGAAGAATCCCCGGCAGAAGTATCAGCAGAAGAGCCGGAGAACACACCCGCCGAAGAACAGAAAGAGCAGCCCGTACAGAAGTCCGAAGAGAGCAGGACAGAAAATCCGGTTGAGGCAGAGCTGGTTTATACCAGAGAGGAAATGGGGAAGATGACCGTAGCCAAACTGAGAACTCTGGCACGGAAACTGAAACTCACTGGTCTGACCCCGCAGGAAATCCGCTTTGCCAAGAAGCAGGAACTGATTGAGGCTATCCTGAAATTTACCGGAGAAAAGAGGTAGATTATGCAGTTATATGACAAAGACCTTTTGTCAGTACAGGAAGTACGCGAACTGGTAGAAAAAGCCAAGTCTGCACAGCAGGAACTGGCAGCAAAAAGCCAGGCAGAGGTGGACAGAATCGTGAAATCTGTGGCACAGGCAGGCGTAAGAAATGCACAGCGTCTTGCAAAACTGGCACATGAAGAAACCGGATTCGGCGTAGAGGCTGACAAAGTAATCAAAAACGTATTCGCCAGCGACGGCGTATACCAGCACATCAAAGATATGAAAACCATAGGGGAACTGAGCCGGGACGAAGAACATAAAATTCGTACCATCGCAGTTCCGGTAGGGGTGATTGCAGGACTGATTCCTTCTACAAACCCTACCTCCACCGCATTGTATAAATCAGAGATTGCCATTAAAGCGGGAAATGCCATTGTATTTTCTCCCCACCCCAACGCAAGAAACAGTATTCTGGAAACCGTAAAGGTTATCCGTCAGGCCATTGCAGAGGCAGGTGGAAATGAAAATCTGGTATCCTGTATTACCATTCCGACCATACAGGCGACAGACAATCTTATGCGCCACCCGGACGTCTCTATGATACTGGCTACGGGCGGTTCGGCTATGGTAAGAGCCGCATATTCATCGGGAACTCCCGCTATCGGCGTGGGACCGGGAAACGGCCCGGCCTATATTGAGAAGACAGCAGATGTGAAACTGGCTGTGAAACGGATTCTGGATTCCAAAACGTTTGATAACGGCACTATCTGTGCTTCCGAGCAGTCCGTGGTATGCGAGGAAGGGATGCGCAGGGAAGTACAGGCCGAGATGGAACGACAGGGCGCTTATTTCCTGATGCCGGACCAGATGAAAAAGCTGGGAAGCTTTATTTTAAGAGCCAACGGAACCATGAATCCCATGATAGTGGGAAAATCTGCACAGGTCATTGCAGATTTGGCAGGAATTGAAATACCAAAAGATACCAGAGTGCTGGTGGCAGAGGAAACCGGCATCGGAAGAGGACACCCGTATTCCAACGAAAAACTGGCGCCGATTCTGGCTTTTTACACAGCGCCGTCCTATGTGGAAATCTGTGAACTCTGTACGGAAATCCTTCACTACGAAGGCGCAGGACATACCTTCTCCATGCACACGAAAGATGAGAGCATGGTAACTTATTTCGCACAGAGAATTCCGGCTTCCAGAATTATTGTCAATACCCCCAGCGCGCTTGGCGGTATCGGAGGAACCACAGGGCTGCAGCCGTCTCTGACCCTTGGCTGCGGCGCTGTAGGAGGAAGTGCAACTTCTGAAAATGTGGGACCGAAGCATTTGATGAACCTGCGCTATGTGGCAGAGGGGCTTTCCGAACTGGAAGACATCCGAAACAAGCTTCCGGACTGTTCCGAAGGTATCTGCAAACCGCAGAAATACGATGATATTGATATTGACGCAGTGGTAAGCGAAATTATCAGGCGTCTTCAGAATTCTTAAACATGAGAAAAGCAAAAGGAGGATATGAATATGGCAGCACAACAGGCACTTGGAATGATTGAAACAAAGGGATTGGTAGCGTCCATAGAAGCAGCCGATGCCATGGTAAAGGCAGCAAACGTGACTCTGATTGGAAAAGAGCACGTAGGAGGAGGTCTTGTAACCGTTATGGTAAGAGGTGACGTAGGCGCAGTAAAAGCAGCTACAGACGCAGGAGCAGCCGCAGCGGAGCGCGTAGGCGAGCTGGTTTCCATCCATGTAATCCCAAGACCACATGAAGAAGTAGAGGCAATTCTGCCATCTGTAAACAGATAATCAGAAACAGAACAAAAGGAGGATACGAATATGGCAGCACAACAGGCACTTGGAATGATTGAAACAAAAGGACTGGTAGCGTCCATAGAAGCAGCAGACGCCATGGTAAAGGCAGCAAATGTGACTTTGATTGGAAAAGAACATGTAGGCGGAGGCCTTGTAACCGTTATGGTAAGAGGTGACGTAGGCGCGGTAAAAGCGGCAACAGACGCAGGTGCGGCTGCAGCGGAACGCGTAGGCGAACTGATTTCCATTCATGTAATCCCAAGGCCCCACGAAGAAGTGGAATCCATTCTGCCCTCTCTTGCAAAATAAAAGCGGCCAGCACAGGCTGCTGGCTTTGTAAACAGCAGCGAGAGGAGGTGGATTACCTGATATGAAAGTGATAACAGAGGCTATATTACGCAGTGAACTTCGGGCATCTACCCCAGAAAC
The DNA here is from genome assembly GCF_037890365.1 of Blautia sp. HCN-20427. NCBI lineage: Bacteria > Bacillati > Bacillota > Clostridia > Lachnospirales > Lachnospiraceae > Blautia > Blautia sp. HCN-20427. The sequence goes on from NZ_JBBKBX010000003.1 coordinate 90,322, forward strand.
TTATACTGTGCCGGAGGGAAAAATCCTCTCTCCGGCTGCAAGAGAATACTTACAGCAGTGTAAAATCCGCATTGAGGACGGGAAAGGGATCAAAACCGCAAAGAAAAGTCAGCAGACAGAAGAGCGGGAAGAAAAACCAGAGATGCAGGCCACAAAAGTTCTGCCTATGCCGGAGGTACAGGTGGAAAAGGAGGCAAAGCCGAAATTTGTGGATTATGAAACCGGCGCTTATTATTATGAGAAACCCGAGCATATGACCCATCTGTATGGCAACACACTGGTACCAAAAGACCATAAGCGGATTTTCTTCCGCGGCAAACTGGACAGTCTGGAAACACTTTTTGTCCTGAATCAGACCATTCTTCAGGAAATGGGAGAATCCCAGAAACTGCTTGATGATTTGCAGGACATTCTGGTGAGCCTGAGAGAAATGATGCGGTGTGATGTCATGGACGAACCTTTCCGCAGGGAATGCATCATTGGACTGAGCCATGCGGAACTGAGGGAACATTCTCATAACCCTATGAAGTTTTACAATGTAAAGCAGATGGTGCTTCCGGATTATACACTGGGCAAGGCTTATGCACTTCTGAATCAGCTAAGGGCAGCCGTCCGTGAAGCAGAAGTGGCAGCAGCAACCGCTTTTCATGAGGGAAGAAGCTACAATAGAGAAGATATTATTCAAGAATTGAACCGAATGTCCAGTGCCATGCACATCATCATGTGCAAGTATCTGGCAGAGGGCTATAAGGAGTAAGCATGGAACAGTTGATAGACAAAGTGCTGGACACCATGACAAAGGCCGGACTGGTAGAGGTAGAGGTTTCCGCCCGCCATGTACATCTCACAGAAGAAGATGTGGAAAAACTTTTTGGAAAAGGGCAGGTGCTGCATGAGAAGCGCCCCCTTTCCCAGAAGGGACAGTTTTTAAGCGAAGAGCGGGTGACACTGACAGGCCCGAAAGGGAAAAAGGAACGCGTGGCAGTGCTTGGCCCTGTGCGGAAAGCCACTCAGGTGGAACTTTCTGTCAGCGACTGCGTAGCCCTTGGGGTACAGGCGCCGCTTCGGGAATCCGGAGATGTGAAGGGCTCTGCCCCTATGATTATCGAAGGACCTGCCGGCAGTATTGCTATTTCCGAGGGAACCATTGTGGCGCACAACCACATTCATGTTCCCACAGAGGTGGCAAAAATGCTGCAGATTTCCGATAAAGAGCATGTCAGCGTAAAAATATTAAGCGAGCGTCCGGTAACCTTTGATGATGTCATTGTCCGCGTCAGCGATGCATTTAACTTCAGAATGCACATTGATTTCGACGAGGCAAATGCAGCGTCAGTCCGGGGATTTACCCTGGGTAAGATTATACGGAAACGGTAAGGAGAGCAGTTGCAGATGGATATCAGGCATGTGGAAGAATTTATGAGACGTGTGGCGGAATCAGAGACGAAGACCTTTCCTGCCAAAGGAAAACTGAAAGTGGGATTAGACCTGGGGACTGCCTACATTGTTCTTGTGGTATTAGATGAAGAAAACAATCCGGTGGCATGTGAGAAGCAGGCAGCCAGCGTGCTGCGGGACGGGGTGGTTGTGGATTATTCCGGCGCCCTGGACATTGTCCGCCGCTTAAAGGCAAAGCTGGAGGAAAGACTGGGCAGAGAGCTGATAAACTGTGCCATTGCCATGCCGGCCGGCACGGAGAGCAGCGCAAAAACCCACAGCTATGTGGCAGAAGGGGCGGGCTTTGAAGTCTCAGCCGTGTTGGACGAACCCAGTTCCGCCAACGCCGTGTATGAGATTCAGGACGGCGTTATTGTGGACATCGGCGGCGGGACCACCGGGCTTGCCATTTTAAAAGGCGGAGAAGTGGTACAGGTAGAAGATGAGCCTACAGGCGGCACTCACCTTTCTCTGGTGCTTGCGGGCAATTATCACGTTCCCTTTGCCGAGGCAGAGGAAATCAAACAGGATTACAGCAGACACAAGGAAATTCTTCCCGTGCTGAAAGCCGTGGTAGAAAAAATTGCCACCATCATCAACCGTTATGTAAAAGGGAAAGATATTGATACCATTTACCTGTGCGGCGGCACCTGCTGTCTGACGGGTATTGAAAAAATCATTGAAAAAGAGACAGGAATCAAAACAGTTAAGCCGGAAAATCCGTTCCTGGTAACTCCGGCCGGAATTGCCATGAACTGTCAGCCTGCATAAGACAGGCAGAAAAAAGCAGAAAGGAGGAGAATCGCGTGGACACAGAGTTGTTAAACGAAATCTGTAAAAGAGTGCAGGAAAAACTGCAGGCCATACAACTGCCTTCCATTCTGGTACTCACCGAAGAACACGGAACTATTTGCCATGAAACGCTGGAGAACACAGAACTTGGCAGATATTACCGCATGGAATGCGCTCTGCTTGCCGATTATCAGTGCAGTGTGAAGGACTGTGAGGCCGTGGTGCTCTATACCCTGTCAAACGAAGCGCTGGGAAAAATTTCCCATGGCATTTTTGACAATGGTTTCACCAGACTTCTGGGACAGGCGCTTTTAGAGGGAAAGAAAATCTATGCCGCAGAAGAAGGCATTGAGCTTTACGAATACCGGGATACTGCGCCCAAGGCTTTTTACGGACGGCTGGAAGCCAATCTGCAGATGTTAAAGGACAGCGGCCTGATGATTGCTGCCCATGAGCAGATACCGGATTTGATTCTGCACGGCGCGGACACAGAAGCCCCGGAGGGGTGTCCGGAAGAGCCGGCCTGCAGCCATGCAGAGGCAGCTGCAGACACGGACGGGGATTGTGCAGAAGAACTGCCGGAAGCTGTACTGGACAAGAAAATCATTACAGAAAAGGATATGATTTCTCTGGGAAATCAGCGGATAAAACGGGTGATAATCAGAGAGAAATCCATTTTGTCCGATTTGGCTAAGGAATATGCAGCAAAACATAAAATTCTCATAGAACGCAGAGACATCTCCTCAGGAAAGAGAGAACAGCGCCTATGAAAACAGGAAAAGTTATCGGAACCATCTGGGCAACCAGAAAAGAGGAAAAACTGGCAGGGCTGAAGCTTCTGGTCATTCAGCCGGTAAATCTGCTGGACGATAAACCCATCGAGTATCCCATTGTAGCGGCGGACATTATCGGCGCCGGAGTGGGAGAAAAAGTGATTTATGTAGGCGGAAGTTCTGCCCGGAATGCGGCAGGGGGAAGGGATATTCCCGTGGACGCCACTGTGGTGGGCATTGTAGACGACCAGGAAATAGAGGAAGACAGGATTTAAGCGGAAAGCGGTGAGGCAATGAGTTTCGTAGAAACCATCAAAGAAGCGGGAATCGTGGGAGCCGGCGGCGCCGGTTTCCCCACCTATGTGAAGCTGAATGCGAAAGCAGAGTATTTTATCATCAATGCGGCAGAATGTGAGCCATTGATTGAAACAGACAAGTATCTCTGCAGGACATTTCCCGAAAGAATTATCAGGACGGCAGTGCGGATTGCAGAACATCTGGAAGCAGAGCACTGTGTCATTGCCACAAAGGCAAAATATAAGAGAGAAATCGCTGCTCTGCAGGCGGAAATTGAACGTCAGAACGCCAGAGTGGAGATTTGCGGTATGAGAACTTTTTATCCCGCAGGAGATGAGCAGGTCATTGTACAGGAAGTCACAGGAAGAAGTGTTCCCGAAAGAGGGCTGCCTCTGGATGTGGGCTGTGTGGTAGATAATGTGGGAACCGTGCTTTCCATTGCAGACGCACTGGAGGGAAAACCTGTTTCGGAAAAGTACCTTTCCGTTACCGGCGCAGTGAAGCACACAGGTATGTATCATGTGCCCCTGGGAACCCCCATTACACAGATACTCGGTGACGCAGAACTTGCAGAACGGGAGTACGCAGTCCTTGTGGGCGGTCCCATGATGGGGAAAATGCTGAGAGAAGAGGAAGAAATCCGCAGAGCTGCGGTGACAAAGACTACAGGAAATCTTCTGGTACTGCCCAAAGACCACTATCTGGTAAAGAGAAGCGAACTGCCAAGAGAGCGTATGATTCGCCAGGCTGCGGCAGCGTGTATCCAGTGCAAAATGTGTACGGATATGTGTCCCCGTTTTATGCTGGGGCATGAAGTAAGACCGAACGTAGTCATGAGAAATCTGTGGAAAGAGAGCATGCTCACCGATGCGGCAGAGTATGAAAAAGCGTTTGGCAGTGCAGTGAACTGCTGCAGCTGCGGCGTCTGTGAAATGTTTGCCTGCCCCATGGGACTTTCCCCGAGGAAAATGAATGAATACGCAAAAGGACTGCTGAGAGAAAAAGGCATCAATCCGCAGAAAAACATGCATCCGGAGGCCAGAGAAGCCATACAGAATCGCAAGATTCCCACAGAGCGGCTCATCGCCAGACTGGAACTGACCCCGTATGTCACACATGAACTTCCTGCAGAAAAAGAACTGGAAGTGAAAGAGTGCCGGATTTTACTGTCTCAGCATATCGGCAAACCCGCTCAGGCTGTGGTACACGAGGGTGAGTATGTGGAAAAAAACGATCTGGTGGCCCAGGCGGCGGAAGGTCTTTCGGTAAATATTCATACAGGACTGGCAGGGGTTGTAAAAGAAGTGACAGATACATACATCAGAATCTGTGGAGAGGAGGTATAAAGCATGGGCAAAGCAATCGGTATGGTGGAACTGTCCAGCATTGCAAGGGGAATTGAAACCAGCGACTTTATGGTAAAAGCCGCGCAGGTAGATTTGATACGCTCTTCCACAGTTTGTCCGGGAAAATATATTATCATTGTAGGCGGTGACACAGGAGATGTGAAGGCCGCAATGGAGGAAGGACTGGCAAAAGGCGGCGCTTATGTGGTGGATTCCCTGCGGATTTCCAATGTACACGAACAGCTGATTCCGGCGCTTACCGGAACCGTAGCCGTGGAAAGTCCGGGGGCTGTGGGCGTGTTGGAATTTTATTCCGTGGCTTCTGCCATTCTGGCGGCTGATGAAGCGGCCAAGGCGGCGAACATCACGTTAATAGAAGTGCGTATCGGCTATGCCATTGGAGGAAAGGGTTTTGTAACTCTGACCGGAGATGTAGGTGCAGTACGGGCTGCCGTGGCAGCAGCAAAACAGGATAAAGATTTGTATGTGGAAAGTACCGTTATTCCGCGGCCTTCTCCACAGGTTTTCCAGTCCTTGCTGTAACCACATTGAAAAGAGAAAAAGGCTGCAGCGTCAGACGGGCAGCAGGAGGAGGTAAGTATGTTTCAGGAATTAATTGACAATATTACCAATGTCGAGGTTTTTACACAAAGTATGAAAGACTGGGTTTCCGGTTTATCTGTAAACTCAGTTATCATTTTAGTCATGATGATTTTTATGATTGTGGGCGCCGTGGATAAAATCCGGGGCAACAAACACGGATACGGAGAGCAGTTTGAAGAAGGATTTAACGCTATGGGGCCGCTGGCTATGGCTATGGCAGGTGTTGTTGCCGCAGCACCGGTACTGGCTATTTTATTAAAACCGATTATCGTGCCCATTTACGAACTGTTGGGCGCAGATGCATCTATGTTTGCCACCACACTTCTGGCCTGTGATATGGGTGGATACCCCCTGGCTATGGAATTGGCAGGAACGGAAGCACTGGGTAACTTCTCAGGCTTGATTCTGGGAACCATGATGGGACCTACTCTGGTATTTACCATTCCGGTAGCCCTTTCCATTATTAAAAAAGAAGACAGACCATATCTGGGCGCAGGTATTCTCGCCGGTATGATTACCATTCCTATCGGCTGTATCGTCGGCGGTCTGGTTATGAACATGACCCAGTACAAGATTAACATTCTGACTATTTTAGTAAACCTGATTCCGGTTATTATCATCGCAGGTCTCATTGTTCTGGGGCTGTGGTTTGCACCGGCAAAAATGATCAGCGGATTTAACAAATTCGGTACAGGCGTTACCATCGTTATTACAGCTTTGACAGCCATCGCTGTTTTTGAGTACCAGACAAAAATTAAATTTCCGTTGTTCAATATCATGGTAGAGCCAAACGCAGACGGTGTCATCCCTCTGGAATCCGGACTTTTGACATGTGGGCAGATTGCTATTGTGTTAATCGGTGCCTTCCCTATGGTACTCTGGATTACCCGTACGTTCGGCAAGGCTTTAAATGCCCTGGGCAAGAAATTCGGTATGGACGAAAACGGTTCTGCAGGTCTGGTAGCAACACTGGCCAACAACATTGCCATGTTTAATATTATGGATAAGATGAACCCAAAAGGAAAACTGTTAAACGTTGCATTTGCAGTCAGTGCAGCCTTTGTATTCGGCGATCACCTTGGATTTACCGCAGGTGTCAATTCCGAAATGATTTTCCCGGTTATCGTAGGAAAACTGGTGGCTGGTATTACAGCGCTGATTCTTGCTAATCTTCTTTCGCCGAAGCTGCTGTCCAAGGTACAGAGCACACAGACAGACAAATAGGAAGATAAGACAAAAAGAGCATTCCGAAAGGAGAGGTGACAGAAATGAACGTAAGTGAAGAACTGATTCGTGAAGTAGTAAAGCGGGTACTGGCGGAATCTGCCAAAGCCGAAACTCCCAAAGAAGATTTTGTAAAGGAAAAAGACCCCAGCGGAATCCTGAAAATTCAGACAAACACTGTAAAATGTGAGCCTTTTCAACAGGAAGGCGTGGCGCTGAAAGATGTGGTGACCCTGGAAGAAGCACCCAGAATGGGATGCGGCATTATGGAACTGGACCACACCAGCTTTGAATGGACGCTGACGTATGATGAGTATGACCTGGTCATTGACGGGGTATTGGAAATTGAGATTGACGGACGCGTGGTAACGGGAAATCCGGGAGACATTATTTATATTCCGAAAAATTCCCATATCCACTTCCAGACTCCTTCCAAGACCCGATATGCGTATTTCGTATATCCGGCAGACTGGCAGTAAAAAGGAGAGAGAAGCATGGATATTCGCTTTGTACGGCCTGAAGAAGAAGCGCAGCTTGCGAGAAATGTGGTGACGGGATTTCCCTCTAAAACGCCGGAGGCTCTGCTTCACAATATGGCGGGAGAATTGAAAAGCCCGGAGGAAGGGCGTTATCTGGGCTGCTTTGATGACAGTGGAAATCTGATGGGTTCTTCTCTTCTCATGGATTTTGAAGTGAATGTACGGGGAAAGCGGATGCAGATGGGCGGAACGGCTTATCTGTCCACCGGCTTTCTCCACAAGAAAGAGCACATCGCCAAAAATCTCGTCCGCGTAGGGCTGGGATTTTTCGCAAAGACGGGCAGAACCGTGGGTGCGCTGCACCCTTTTAACCCTGCCTTTTATTACAAAATGGGCTTTGGTTACTGCAATGAAACCATGATGTATTCTCCCCGTCCCCAGTATATCCGTTCCTACGGTGACAAATCCGGCTTGTCCTACGCAAAGCCTGAGGAGGAAGAGGAAATTCTGGAGTTTTACAGGAAATATGCCGGGAAAACCCACGGGGCGACCCTGCATCCCTTTATGGATAGGCATCGGATTTTTGATATGCCCTATGTGGTGGTGTGCAGAAGAGAGGGCAGAATCACAGGATATCTCACCTTTGAATTTGCAGAGGTAGAACACTATACAGATATGTATCATGACTTGGTTGTGCGGGAGCTTATCTGCGAGGACATGGAGACTATGAAGCAGTTTCTGACGTTCTTTGCCTCCCAGACAGACCAGATAGAACGGGTGCGGATTTATACTTATGAAGAATCTTTCCATATGCTGTTTACCAATCCGGATAGCGGGGAGAATCGGGCCTTTGACGGAGCTATTCAGGAAATCGGAAGAAGGAACATGGGGTATATGTTCCGAATTTTGGATTTGAAGGGCTATTTTGCTCAACAGAATCACGGTCAGCAGCCTGTAGAAAGAGAATTCACGCTAAAACTGCAGGTGGAAGATGACTTCATGGAACAGAATAACGGAAGTATTCTTCTCCATATACAGGAGGACAAGGTGCTTCTGACCCGTGACCGGGAAGCTGATGTGGTGCTGAAAACCAATATTGCGGATTTATCCTCCCTTGTTATGGGCGCCATTCCTCTTTCGGCTTTTTTGTGGACAGGAAGAATGGAGTGCAGCGACAGGAAATATGAGGAAGATATTCAAAGAGCCATTGGATGGAAGGAGAAGCCGAAAAACTATACCTATTTTTAAAATTCCAAGAAGTGTGTCCTGGGGAAAAGTTCCGGATACACTTCTTCTTTTGTGCTTGAAATACCTTTTAAATCAAGATATGATGAGAGATAACAACACTTGGAAGAGATTTTATGGGAGGGAACAAAATATGTCAGAATTACGGTTTCAATGTATCAGGATGCAGGGGGCTGATTTGGGGCCGGAATCTTGTGTGCCGGATTTATTGGGGGAACATATTTTACAGAATCATCTGGAATTTCGTCTGGATGAGGAGGATGAAATTTATGAGGGGTACGGGCGCAGAAAAAATGCCTATCCCTACCGGCAGTACAACAGTTATACCAGAAAGCTGAAAGAAAAAGAGATTTCCACGGCAATACTGGAAAATCAGTATTTAAAAGCGGTATTTCTGCCGGAATACGGAGGAAGACTCTGGGAACTGTGGGATAAGACAACGGGTACAAATCTGCTTTATACCAATGACGTTCTTCAGTTCAGCAATCTGGCTGTGCGGAATGCCTGGTTCAGCGGTGGTGTAGAGTGGAATATGGGCATTATAGGCCACACCCCTTATACCACAGCGCCTTTATATACGGCAGTCACAGAAACACAGACAGGGGCGCCGGTGCTGCGTATGTATGAATATGAGCGTATAAGAAAAGTTCCTTACCAGATGGACTTCTGGCTGGAAGAGGAGGACCGGGCTTTAAACTGCAGAATGAGGATTGTGAATGAGAGTGAGGAAGTCATTCCCATGTACTGGTGGAGCAATATGGCAGTTCCGGAATATGAAGACGGCCGAATTGTAGTTCCGGCAGAAAAAGCCTTTACTTATGCAGACGGCGCAGTATTCAAAGGGGATATTCCCATGGTAAATGGCGTTGATGTGACGGATTACAAGAAAATTCCGAAATCTGTAGATTACTTTTTCGCTATTGATGAAGAAAAGCCAAAGTATATTGCAAACCTGAATAAAGAGGGATACGGGCTTTTACATACCTCAACCAAAAGACTAAGGAGCAGAAAGCTGTTTTCCTGGGGGAATGGGCAGGCTTCTGACCACTGGCAGGAATTTCTCACAGACAAGGCAGGAAGATATGTGGAAATTCAGGCAGGACTTGGGAAAACACAGTACGGCTGTGTGCCTATGGCGCCTCACACAGCCTGGGAATGGCTGGAACAATACGGCCCGGTCACACTGCCAAAGCACATAAAAGAGAAATCTCATAAAGAAAGAGAAGCAGAATTAACAGCCGTTTTAGAAGTTGGAAAAAGAACAGCGTCCATGGAAGAAAAGCTGAAAGAAACCAGGCCCATGGCAAAGCGGAAGGCAAAGCTGGTGAACTGCGGAAGCGGATACGGTGCATTGGTCCAGAGAGGCAAATGGTCAGAACATCTGGAATTTTTAGCTGTGTCTGATTCTCTGAACATCTGGAAACACTTTTTTGAGACAGGAGTCCTGCATAAACCGGCTGCCGGAAATGTGCCGGATGAGTTTCTCATAGACGGAGAAAATCTGCAGTTCCTTGTGAATACACTGGAATCTTCCAATAAGGACAACTGGTATGCCTATTATCACGCGGGAATCGGATATTATCAGAAAGAACATTATAAAACTGCGGAGAAACTTCTGCTCCAGTCCTGTGACTTGGAGAAAAATCCGTGGACCAATCACGGGCTGGCCTGTGTCTGTTTGCTTACAGAACGCCCGCAGGAGGCGGCAAAATGGATACTGCAGGGACTGCAAATGGAAAATCAGAATGTATCTTACTTAAAAGAGGGCTTGAAAATTTTGCATCTATGTGAAGCATATAAAGAGATTGTGGACTTCTTTGAGAAACAGGAAAGCCAGGTACAGGAGATAGGAAAACTGAAATTTTACTATATTTCTGCTTTGCACAGACTTGGAGAAGACAGGAAGGCTTATGAAATTCTGGAACAAGACGGAGGACTGGTCATTGACGATATACGGGAAGGTGAGGATTCCATTGCACAGCTCTGGAGTGAATTGTATGAAAACCTGCATTCCGTAAAGGCTGCGATTCCGTACCGCTATGATTTTAAAGCGTTTTAGGATATAGAAATTTAAGAAAACTCATCTATACTTTTATCAGGAACAATAGTATAATAGAAAAGATTACAGTCAAAATACGATATTATAATTACAGGAGGAAACGGAAAATGCTCCATGCATTCTCACGTTCAGAAGAACTATTAGGAAGGGAAGGGCTTCAGAAACTGGCTAATTCCCGCATTGCAGTTTTTGGTATCGGCGGAGTGGGCTCTTATGTGGTGGAAGCTCTGGCAAGAGCCGGGGTAGGCTCTCTGACTTTGGTAGATCATGATGAAGTCAGCCTGACCAATTTAAACAGACAGTTGGTGGCGCTGCGTTCCACAATGGGCAAAAAGAAAGTGCTGGTAGCAAAGGAGAGAATTCTGGATATTAACCGGGACGCGGTTGTCCATACTTACGACACCTTTTTTGGCGAGGAAACAGCAGATTTGTTTGATTTTTCAGCCTTTGATTATGTGATAGATGCCGTGGATACCGTATCGGCCAAGCTGCTTCTGATTGAGAAGGCGAAGGAAGCGGGAATTCCCGTGATTTCCTGTATGGGAACCGGAAACAAGCTGAATCCGTCCTGTTTTCAGATAGCGGACATCTCGAAAACCAGCGTGTGCCCGTTGGCGAAAGTTATGCGCGCGGAGTTAAAAAAGCGAAGAATCAAGAAGGTGAAAGTGCTGTTTTCCACAGAAGTGGTGGCAAAGAAAAAACGGAAAGAGCCGCCGCTGGAAGTCAGAAGCGGCAGCAAAAGACCGGTACCGGGCAGCGTCTCCTTTGTGCCAGGTGCGGCGGGGCTGATGATTGCCGGAGAGGTTATTAGAGACCTGGTATTTCAGAAATAAATAAAAGAGGTATTCAGATGGAAAATAAAATAGAAAATCGATTCTGCAGCTGTCTGGGAAGCGACAATGTGAAATGGAAGGAACCTATGAAAAATCATACGACCTTCCGCATTGGAGGACCGGCAGACTATTATCTCTGCCCCCACAGCACAGCAGAGCTGCAGAAAGTCATAGAAATTTGTAAAGAAGAGAATCTTCCTTTCTTCGTACAGGGAAACGGAAGCAATCTTCTGGTCAGCGACAGAGGGTACAGGGGAGTTGTGATTCAGCTTGGAAAAAACTTCAGTGATATGGAGGTAAAGGACGAGCGGATTCTGGTAAAAGCAGGGGCTCTTTTGTCAAAGACGGCAAAAGAAGCGTTGGATGCAGGTCTGGCAGGCATGGAAGCCGTATCCGGTATTCCGGGAACCATAGGCGGGGCGGTAATGATGAACGCCGGTGCTTACGGCGGTGAGATGAAAGATATTGTGGAGTCTGTCACTGTGCTGAACCAGGAGGGAGAACTTCTTACCCTGTCGGTGGAAGAAATGAAGATGGGATACAGAACCAGCATTGTAAAGGAAAAAGGCTATATTGTAGTCTCTGCTGTGCTGAAGCTGCGCCGGGGCCAGCGGCAGGCCATTCGTGAGCAGATGGAGGACTATAAGGAACGCAGAGTGACAAAGCAGCCTCTGGATATGCCAAGTGCAGGCAGTACGTTTAAAAGACCGGAGGGATATTTTGCAGGCAAGCTGATTATGGACGCAGGACTTCGGGGATTTTCAGTGGGCGGCGCTCAGGTGTCTGAAAAGCACTGCGGCTTTGTGGTGAATAAAGGAGATGCCACGGCCCAGGACGTATTGGATTTGATTCATGAAGTACAGAGACGGGTAAAAGAGCAGTTTGGAGTAGAACTGGAACCGGAAGTGCGGTTTCTGGGAGAATTTTAGGAGGAGCTATGCGGTTTGTAATTGTGACGGGCATGTCGGGAGCCGGCAAAAGTACGGCACTGAAAATGCTGGAGGATATGGAGTATTTCTGCGTAGACAATCTGCCTGTGCCGCTGATTGACAAGTTTGTACAGCTGATTCATGACAGCGGTCCGGGGGAAATCGAAAAAGTAGCCATAGGAGTGGACATCCGAAGCGGAAAATCTCTGGATGAACTGGTATCCGTGCTGGAAAATATTCAGACTCCGGGATTGGGAATGGAAATTCTCTTTCTGGACGCAGATGAGGATGTGCTGGTAAGAAGATATAAAGAGACAAGGCGCAGTCACCCTCTGGCCGGAAATGGAAGAGTAGATGACGGTATTCGCAGGGAACGGGAAAAACTGAGAACCTTAAAAGAATGTGCGGATTATATTCTGGACACCAGTAAACTGCTGACCAGAGAACTGAAGGCAGAACTGGAAAAAATCTTTGTGGAGAACAGGGAATTTAAAAACCTTATGGTAACGGTACTTTCCTTTGGATTTAAGTATGGAATTCCCCAGGATGCGGATTTGGTCTTTGATGTGCGTTTCCTGCCGAACCCCTATTATCTGGAGAATCTCCGTCCTTTAAGCGGGAATGATACCCCGGTTCGGGATTATGTGATGAATTTTGAGTTGGCGCATACCTTTTCAGACAAACTGGAGGACATGATTCGTTTTCTGATTCCGAACTATATTACAGAAGGCAAGACTCAGCTGGTCATTGCCGTGGGCTGTACAGGCGGCAAACACCGTTCGGTAACCCTGGCGAATGAGCTGTACCGCCGTCTGGGCGAAAACGAGGAATACGGAATCAGAGTAGAACATAGAGATATAGAAAAGGATGGAAAAAAATGTCTTTCTCCGGAAACGTAAAAGAGGAGCTGCTTCGCCAGGAAGACCCTGCCAGACATTGCAGGATTGCGGAGCTGGCTGCCATTATTGCCTTTCACGGCGAGATTGTCCGTCTGTCAACCAAAGAAATTATTCTCAGGTTATCTGCGGAAAATGAAAGTATTATAAGAAAGTGCTTTACATTACTGGAAAAAACGTTTAAAATAAATGGCGAAGTTTCTATTGATAAAAGAATAGTCAAAAAAAACAACCGATTTACAATTGACGTAGAGGACCCGGAGGAAACTGTGAAGATTTTACAGGCTGTGAAGCTTTTGACAGCGGACAGAAGACCTATACACAGTGATACCCTGGTCAGCCAAATGGTTATTCAGAAGAATTGCTGCAGACGTGCATTTTTAAGAGGTGCATTTCTGTGTGCCGGCTCTATCAGCGACCCAGAGAAGTTTTATCATTTTGAAATCGTGTGTACGACTCCGGCGAAGGCCCTGCAGCTGCAGGAAATCATCCAGTCTTTTGAAATTGATGCCAAGATAGTAAAACGCAAAAAGTATCATGTTGTTTATGTAAAGGAAGGCGCACAAATCGTAGAACTTTTGGGACTTATGGGAGCAGGAGTGTCTCTTATGAACCTGGAGAATGTCAGGATTCTGAAAGGGATGCGCAACACTGTAAACAGAAAGGTGAACTGCGAAACAGCGAATATTAACAAAACGGTAAATGCCGCTGTGAAGCAGATGGAGGATATTATTTATATCCGGGATACCGTAGGTCTCCACAGACTGCCGGAAAATCTGGAAGAGACAGCTTTATTGAGATTGGAATATCCACAGGCATCATTGAAGGAACTTGGAACTTTACTGTCAATCCCTGTAGGAAAATCCGGTATTAATCACAGACTGCGGAAAATATGCAGCATAGCAGAGGAGCTCAGAGGAGTCAAGGAGGAACAAGTATGATTAGAAAGTCCATTACTATCGGAATCTCAAACGGTCTGGAGGCAAGACCTATCGCAATGCTTGTACAGGTAGCGAGCCAGTACACAAGCAACATTTACCTGGAAAGCGAAGCAAGAAAGGTGAATGCCAAGAGCATCATGGGAATGATGAGTCTTGGATTGGATAACGGGGAAAATGTAACAGTATCCGTAGACGGTGCTGACGAAGAAGAAGCTATGAAGAGCATAGAGGAATACCTGAGTAATAAAGCGAAATAATAGGAAGAGGAAAATATAAAGAGAATGTGAGCGGCCAGCCGGAATTCCATCTGCGAAATCCGGCTGGCTCTTTTTGCGGAAAAGTATCTACTTCTGTCCCTCACAGGGGATATTTTCGCCCCGTGCCACGGAATACTGCTGGCGGAACCAGTAAGTATAAAAATCCTCAAATCCCAGGGCTTCATATAGCTTTTTTGCAGGACGATTCCCTTGCACCACCTGCAGATAAGCAAAAGCCGCACCGCGCTGTCTGGAGGCTTCCAGCAGTGTTTCGCAGATAGCCCGCCCAATTCCTTTTCCGCGGAAGTCCTGGTGTACGTGAATGGCATAAAGCCCTACATAATCCCGGTCCAGAATACCCAGTCCCGTTCCGATGATTCTGCCGCTATGCCATGCGCATACGGCCAGAGTGTCCTTTGGAATGGCTGCATACATGGAAGGGACGATTTTTAAATGGGTCTCGTTTGTCATTCCTTTCATGGCAAATAGCCCTTTCAGCCACTGGTCTGAAATTTCCGTATGAAGGGTGATATTTGGATTCTGCTTTCCGGACGCCTTATATGCATACAGGCTCCGTGTCATTACCTCTGTTACATGAGCCATGAAATACCCGCGTTCCATCAGCCTCTGGTCAAAAGAACTGTCCAGAAGAGGGTTAATCTTGTAAATGGCCGGAGTTCCCCATTTTTCATAAATGTCCTCACAGTAATCCAGCTTGTCCTGTAAGGGAATAGAAGAATGGCCAAGCTGCTCAATACAGTTTGTTCTGTGCGTATAAAAATAAGAAAACCGGAGAATCCAGCCGTCATATATCTGCATTTGATAAGAAGGCCAGGCATTTAGCGAAAGGTCTTCCATGATTTTGATTTTCTGCTTTGTATCCATAGCGGTTTCCACCTTTTGCATTGCTATTTGTTTAAAGCATTAAACAGTAACATTATTATAATGGAAGCCGGGGGAAGAATCAAGACCTGTCTTGCAATCAGGAGAAAGTTGTAGTAGAATCGAGAAAGAACAGAAAATACAGGAGGCAAGATAAAATGAAAACAGAAAACGCTTGGAAAAAATACAGTGACAAAACAGAAGTTTTTGATTTTTGCGAAAAATATAAATCCTTTATGAGCACCTGCAAGACAGAGCGGGAATGTGTGACTGAAATGGTACAGCAGGCAGAAGCAGCCGGATACCGCAATCTGAATGAAGTGATTGAAAATGGCGAGAGCCTGAAGCCGGGAGATAAAGTATATGCCAACAATATGGGAAAATGCCTGGCTATGTACATTATCGGTGAAGAACCCATGGAAAAAGGTATGAGAATCCTGGGCGCGCATATTGACTCCCCAAGACTGGATTTGAAACAGAATCCTTTATACGAAGACCAGGAACAGGCACTTCTGGACACTCATTATTACGGCGGTGTGAAGAAATATCAGTGGGTGACCCTTCCTATGGCGCTTCACGGGGCTGTGGCAAAGAAAAACGGCGAAGTAGTGAATGTGGTTAT
This sequence comes from Blautia sp. HCN-20427, assembly GCF_037890365.1. Taxonomy (NCBI): domain Bacteria; kingdom Bacillati; phylum Bacillota; class Clostridia; order Lachnospirales; family Lachnospiraceae; genus Blautia; species Blautia sp. HCN-20427. The sequence goes on from NZ_JBBKBX010000003.1 coordinate 105,937, forward strand.
CGGTGAAGACGGGGATGACCCGGTAGTTGGTATTTCCGACCTGCTGATTCATCTGTCTGCAAAGCAGCTCCAGAAAACAGCTGCAGAGGTCATTGAGGGAGAAAACCTGAACGTGCTGGTGGGAAGCATGCCTTTGGATGGTAAGGAAGAAGAACCGGTCAGGGCGCAGATTCTCTCCATTTTGAAAGAAAAATATGATATGGAAGAGGAAGATTTCCTTTCCGCAGAATTTGAAGTAGTACCGGCAGGTCCGGCCAGAGATTACGGTCTGGACAGAAGCATGATTATGGCTTACGGACATGATGACCGTGTTTGCTCTTATCCTTCCTTTATGGCGACTCTTGCACAGGACAAAGTAAAATATACCTCTGTGTGCCTGCTGGTAGATAAGGAAGAGATTGGAAGTGTGGGAGCTACTGGTATGCAGTCCCGCTTCTTTGAAAATACCACAGCGGAAGTGATGCATGCAGCAGGACAATACAGCGAACTGCTTTTAAGAAGAGCGCTGAAAAATTCCATGATGCTGTCTTCCGATGTAAGTGCAGCTTTTGACCCTAATTATCCGGAAGTGATGGAAAAGAAAAACAGCGCATACCTGGGACACGGTATTACCTTCAACAAATACACCGGCTCCAGAGGAAAAGGTGGCTCTAATGACGCCAACCCGGAATACATTGCGAAACTGCGCAAAATTATGGATGACAACCAGGTTTCCTTCCAGACAGCAGAACTTGGAAAAGTAGACCAGGGCGGCGGCGGAACCATTGCCTACATACTGGCCAACTATAATATGGAAGTCATTGACTGCGGTGTCGCAGTGCTGAATATGCATGCTCCATGGGAAATTGCAAGCAAAGTGGATATCTATGAAGCTTACAGAGGATACTGCGCTTTCCTTGCAGCGGAAACGAAATAATAAATTGGCACTATACATCTGTGCCGAAAAATGTTAATATAAATTATATTATGAAAACATGAAGGCAAAGTTGTAAAGTGAGGAGTACACAAATGTCAAAAATACTGAAAATTATAGTGAATCTGGTGGTTCTCTTTTCCATAATCATTGCAGCCGCTCTTCTGGTACCTCCTTTTGCCGGGGTGGATACGGTTATGAACGACAATACCGGAACAGATACAAACCTTCCGGTAGGTTCTGTGGCCTACGGAAAGAGCGTCAATGTAAAGAAACTGGAAAAGAAGGATAAGATTATCTATAACGAAGGTTCCAGCACCTACATTTATGAGATTCAGGATATGGATGCCAGTGCAGGCGTTTATCAGGTAAAAGATGTCTACAGCAAAAGCAGTGACACTGAAAATATCAACTTGAACAAATCTGTTCCTAAAGTTGTGGTAGTGGTTCCCTTTATCGGATATGCAGCTATCGCCCTTCAAAGCAAAGAAGGTTTGATAGTAGTAGGCGTGGGAATTGTTTTCCTGGTGATTCTCTTTATTCTCTCAGAACTGTGGCGAAAAGACAGGGATGATGAGGAGGAAGACGAAGATGAGGACGGCGATACGGACGAGGAAGAAGATGAGGATGAAGACGAAGAAAAACTCAGCTTCGGGGAACGCCGCCGTCTGAGAAAGGAAGAAAAGCGCCGCCGCAAACTGGCGAAGAAAGGACTTCTGGATGAGGAGGAGGACGAAGAACTTCCGCCGGCTTCCGCAGAGAAAGAAAGTCCGGAACTTCAGGGCTTTGATGATGCCATGAAGGATGCGATGTCTTCCATTGCTATGGGTGTTGCAGCGGTCAGTGAACCGGAGCAGACACCAGATGCTACCATAGTTATGCCGAATGCAGAAGAACTGGAAAAGGCAGCACAGGAAGCGGCAGCAGAGCCGATGGAAAAAACTGTGCAGAGCAGCACGGAAACAGAGCAGCCGGAAATTCCTGTTGAACCGGAGACAGAAATTTCTGATTCTGAGAACTATAATAATATAGAAGAAACAGAATCTGAAGAGGCCGAAGAGGAGATTCCGGTTGATGTAAATGCGGTACCGAAAAGTCCAAGCGTACAGGAACTTCTCGCCAAAGCACAGGCAGCAGGAGAAACTCCGGAAGTCAAGACCGACGAAGAAAATAAAGTTACATTGCTGGATTACTCAGATATTGTATAAGAAGAGAAAACTGTCCTATGGAACAGCCGTCAGGAATACAACAAATTCCTGATGTGCGTTACTGGGGCAGTTTTTTATGGTTCGGACAGTTCTTTGTTATGTATGGGAAAAAATACAAAAAAATATAAAAACTCTTGAAAAAAAGCTTGCATTTTGGAAAAACTTCCATTATACTAACAAGTGCTGTGACATGATAGCTATGAAGCGCGAGGTTGCTGTCAAAGACAGGTTTTCCGTGGAGCGAATGTCAAGTTAGGAAACTGACGACAAGTCACTGTATTACATCTAAAGACTTACCACTAAGGTGGGAGTGTGTGTAGAAATCAAGATGACACACACGGGAATGTGTACAGTCGCCGCTTGTCGTACTAATTAAAAGTGCGAAAAGGAGGAGACTTTTTTTATGGCAAGTCAAGTAATGAGAATCACTTTAAAAGCTTATGACCATCAGTTAGTAGATGCGTCAGCAGGCAAAATTATCGAAACTGTTAAGAAGAATGGAGCAACTGTTAGCGGACCGGTACCGCTTCCTACAAAGAAAGAAGTAGTAACAATCCTGCGTGCAGTTCACAAATACAAAGATTCCAGAGAACAGTTCGAGCAGAGAACTCATAAAAGACTGATTGATATCATTGCACCGACACAGAAAACAGTTGACGCTCTGGCAAGACTGGAAATGCCGGCTGGTGTTTACATTGATATCAAAATGAAACAGAAATAATTCTGTTTAAGGTTAAGAGAGATTATCCTTACAAGGTTGATATAGAAGCAATGCTTTAAGCATCCACTTATGTTGACTGTTTGTCTAGGATGATTGCACATCACAGTGTAATCCGCTGTAGATTCACAGGAGGTAAAAAGAATGAAGAAAGCAATCTTAGCTACTAAAGTCGGAATGACTCAAATCTTCAACGAAGACGGAGTATTAACTCCAGTAACTGTATTGCAGGCTGGTCCTTGTGTGGTAACACAGGTTAAGACCATGGACAATGACGGTTACGAAGCAGTACAGGTTGGTTTTGCTGACAAGAGAGAAAATCTTGTAAACAAACCAATGAAAGGACACTTTGATAAAGCTGGTGTTTCCTGCAAGAGATTCGTCAGAGAATTAAAATTAGAAGGCGAATACACATTAGGACAGGAAATCAAAGCGGACATCTTTGCGGCAGGCGACAAAATCGACGCAACTGCAATCAGCAAAGGTAAAGGATTCCAGGGCGCTATCAAGAGACACGGACAGTCCAGAGGACCTATGGCTCACGGTTCTAAATATCACCGTCATGCAGGTTCCAACGGTGCTTGTTCTGACCCGTCCAAAGTATTCAAAGGAAAAAGAATGCCAGGACACATGGGACATGTAAAAGTAACTGTTCAGAATCTGGAAGTTGTAAGAGTTGACGCTGAAAACAACTTGCTGTTAGTAAAAGGCGCAGTTCCGGGACCTAAGAAATCCTTAGTTACAATCAAAGAAACTGTAAAATGCGGTAAATAAGTTTTCGTTGGAAAGGAGGACCACATAAAATGGCAAACGTATCTGTTTATAATATGGAAGGCAAAGAAGTTGGAACAATGGAATTAAACGATGCAGTGTTCGGTGTTGAAGTCAACGACCACTTAGTGCATTTAGCAGTTGTTCGCCAGCTTGCAAATAATCGTCAGGGAACACAGAAAGCAAAAACACGTTCTGAAGTTTCCGGAGGCGGAAGAAAACCTTGGAGACAGAAAGGAACTGGTCATGCAAGACAGGGTTCAACAAGATCTCCACAGTGGACAGGCGGCGGAGTTGTATTCGCTCCTACACCAAGAGACTATTCCGTTAAGATGAATAAGAAAGAAAGAAGATTAGCTCTTAAATCCGCTCTGACAAGCAGAGTTCAGGAAAACAAGCTTATCGTTCTTGATGAACTGAAATTAGATGAAGTAAAAACAAAAGCAATGCAGAATGTTTTAAATAACTTAAATGTTTCTAAAGCAATGGTTGTTTTAGCTGACAACGATGCAAACGTAGTATTATCTGCAAGAAACATTCCTGATGTTATCACAGCACTGCCAAACACAATCAACGTATATGACGTGCTGAAATACAACACAGTAATCTTAACAAAAGCTTCTGCAGCAGCAATCGAGGAGGTATACGCATAATGGCAAACGTAAAGTATTATGATGTAATCCTGAAACCAGTTGTGACTGAAAAAAGTATGGCTGCTATGGGCGAGAAAAAATATACTTTCTTAGTTCACACAGATGCAAACAAAACAATGATTAAAGAAGCTGTTGAGAAAATGTTCGAAGGAACAAAAGTAAAATCTGTCAACACAATGAACTTAGACGGAAAGAACAAAAGACGCGGTATGACTTTTGGAAAAACTGCTAAGACAAAAAAAGCTATCGTTACATTGACAGAAGACAGCAAAGATATTGAAATCTTTGAAGGACTTTAATTTAAGTCTTTCGGTTACGAAAATATAGACAAGCAGTCGAGAAAAAATAATCCGATATTTGGCTGCGGCAAAGAAACACCAGGGCATGTTGAAAGCCCGATGGTGCAGTTATGAAAGGAGAGACAGTAATGGGAATTAAAACATACAGCCCATATACACCTTCCAGAAGACACATGACAGGTTCTGATTTCTCTGAAATCACAACTTCTACACCAGAGAAATCTCTGGTAGTGTCCTTAAAGAAAAATGCTGGACGTAATAATCAGGGTAAAATTACAGTTAGACACCGCGGAGGCGGAAACAGAAGAAAATACAGACTCATCGACTTCAAGAGAAGAAAAGATGATATCCCTGCAACAGTTAAAACCATCGAATACGACCCGAACAGAACAGCTAACATTGCTCTTATCTCATACGCTGACGGTGAGAAAGCATATATCTTAGCTCCAGAAGGTTTAAAAGTTGGTATGAAGATTATGAATGGTGCTAATGCCGAAGTAAGAGTTGGTAACTGCTTACCATTATCTGAAATTCCGGTTGGTACTATGATTCACAATATCGAGCTGTATCCGGGAAAAGGCGGACAGTTGGTTCGTTCCGCTGGTAACGGAGCACAGTTAATGGCAAAAGAAGGCAAATATGCAACACTTCGTCTGCCATCAGGTGAAATGAGAATGGTTCCATTAAACTGCCGCGCTTCTATCGGCGTTGTAGGAAATGGCGAGCACAGCCTTATCAACATTGGTAAAGCAGGACGTAAACGTCACATGGGTATCAGACCTACAGTTCGCGGTTCCGTTATGAACCCGAATGACCATCCACACGGTGGTGGTGAAGGTAAGACTGGTATCGGACGCCCAGGTCCATGTACACCATGGGGCAAACCGGCTCTTGGCTTGAAGACAAGAAAGAAAAAGAAACAGTCTAACAAGTTAATCGTAAGAAGAAGAGATGGTAAAACATTAGCTAAATAGTAGGAGGTAAGACAATGGCTCGTTCATTAAAAAAAGGACCGTTCGCAGATGAAAGCTTACTGAAAAAAGTAGACGCTATGAATGCTGCTGGCGATAAGACAGTTATCAAAACATGGTCACGTCGTTCCACAATTTTCCCTTCCTTCGTTGGACATACAATCGCTGTTCATGACGGAAGAAAACATGTGCCGGTGTATGTAACAGAAGATATGGTTGGTCACAAACTCGGTGAGTTCGTTGCAACCAGAACATACAGAGGACATGGAAAAGACGAGAAAAAATCAGGTGTTCGCTAATATTTGAAAGGAGGCTTTTATCATGGCAAAAGGACATAGAAGTCAGATTAAAAGAGCAAGAAATGCTAATAAAGATACAAGACCGTCTGCAAAATTATCCTACGCAAGAATGTCCGTACAGAAAGCTTGCTATGTACTGGATGTAATTCGTGGTAAAGATGTTCAGACAGCACTGGGTATCTTAACATACAACCCAAGATACGCTTCCAGCGTAATCAAAAAATTACTGGAATCAGCAATCGCAAACGCTGAAAACAACAACGGTATGAATCCGGAAAATCTTTACATTGCAGAGTGCTACGCTAACAAAGCACCGACAATGAAGAGAATTAAACCGAGAGCTCAGGGTAGAGCTTACAGAATCGAAAAGAGAAACTGCCATATTACTGTTGTGTTAGATGAGAGATAAGGAGGAGTATCATGGGACAGAAAGTTAACCCACACGGACTCAGAGTCGGAGTTATCAAAGACTGGGATTCCAAATGGTATGCTGAAGGCGATTTCGCTGATAACTTAGTAGAAGACTACAACATCAGAACATACCTGAAAAAGAAATTATACAGCGCAGGTGTTTCCAAGATTGAAATCGAAAGAGCATCTGACAGAGTAAAAATCATTATCTACACTGCAAAACCGGGCGTTGTTATCGGTAAAGGCGGTGCAGAAATCGAAAAAGTAAAAGTTGAATTACAGAAATTCACAGATAAAAAAGTAGTTGTTGATATCAAAGAAGTAAAAAGACCGGACAAAGATGCGCAGTTAGTAGCTGAAAACATTGCATTACAGCTGGAAAACCGTATTTCTTTCCGTCGTGCTATGAAATCTACAATGTCCAGAACAATGAAAGCCGGAGCAAAAGGTATTAAAACTTCCGTATCCGGACGTCTTGGCGGTGCTGATATGGCTCGTACAGAGTTCTACAGCGAAGGAACTATTCCGCTTCAGACATTAAGAGCAGATATCGACTATGGTTTCGCTGAAGCAGATACCACTTACGGCAAAGTTGGCGTAAAAGCATGGGTCTACAATGGCGAAGTACTTCCAACAAAAGGAACTAAGGAAGGGAGCGATAAATAATTATGTTAATGCCAAAAAGAGTTAAACGTCGTAAACAGTTTCGCGGTTCCATGAAAGGAAAAGCATTAAGAGGAAATAAAATCAATTACGGTGAATTCGGTTTAGTTGCAACAGAACCATGCTGGATTCGTTCCAACCAGATTGAAGCAGCCCGTGTTGCCATGACTCGTTACATCAAACGTGGTGGTAAAGTATGGATTAAAATTTTCCCAGATAAACCAGTAACAGCAAAACCAGCAGAAACACGTATGGGTTCCGGTAAAGGTGCCTTAGAATACTGGGTAGCAGTTGTAAAGCCAGGCAGAGTAATGTTTGAAATCGCAGGCGTTCCGGAAGAAACAGCTCGTGAAGCGTTACGTCTTGCGATGCACAAGTTACCATGTAAATGTAAAATCGTTTCTCGTGCAGACTTAGAAGGCGGTGATAACAGTGAAAATTAAAAATTATGTAGAAGATTTAAAAACAAAATCAGCTGCAGAATTACAGGAAGAATTAGTAGCTGCTAAAAAGGAACTCTTTAACTTGAGATTTCAGAATGCAACAAATCAGCTGGACAACACAAGCAGAATTAAAGAAGTTCGTAAGAACATCGCTAGAATCCAGACTCTGATTGCTCAGAAAGCAAACGCATAAGGAATTCATTCCTAGAAATAGAAAGGAGCAGCATAATCGTGGAAAGAAATCTTAGAAAAACACGTGTTGGTAAAGTTGTAAGTGACAAAATGGATAAGACCATTGTTGTAGCTATCGAAGACCACGTTAAACATCCTCTTTACGGAAAAATCGTAAAGAGAACATATAAATTAAAAGCGCATGATGAAGAAAACACATGCAATATCGGTGATACTGTAAAAGTTATGGAAACAAGACCATTATCCAAAGATAAAAGATGGAGACTTGTTGAAGTAGTAGAAAGAGCAAAATAATTTGTAAGGAGGAATCTAAGCATGATTCAACAGGAAAGTAGACTTAGAGTCGCTGACAATACAGGTGCAAAAGAAATCCTCTGCATCCGTGTTATGGGTGGTTCTACTAGAAGATATGCTAACATCGGTGATGTAATCGTTGCTACCGTTAAAGATGCAACACCAGGCGGTGTTGTGAAAAAAGGTGACGTTGTGAAGGCCGTTGTTGTTCGTACTGTAAAAGGTGTTCGTCGTAAAGATGGTTCTTACATCAAATTCGATGAAAACGCTGCTGTTATTATCAAAGATGACAAGACACCGAAAGGAACTCGTATTTTTGGACCAGTAGCCAGAGAGCTTCGTGACAAACAGTTTATGAAAATTGTTTCCTTAGCTCCGGAAGTATTATAGGAGGTAAGCCTGATGTTTAAGATTAAAAAAGGTGATACTGTTAAAGTTATCGCTGGTAAAGATAAAGACAAAGAAGGAAAAGTAATCTCTGTTAATCCGAAAAAAGGCGCTGTTCTGGTTGAAGGCGTAAACATGATAACAAAGCACACAAAACCTTCCATGGCTAATCAGCAGGGCGGTATTGTGAACAAAGAAGCTTGGATTGATGCATCTAACGTAATGGTTATGCATGAAGGAAAAGCTACCAGAGTAGGCTTTAAAGTTGAAGATGGTAAAAAAGTGCGTTTCGCTAAAACTACAGGAAAAGTAATCGATTAATAAGAGAGGAGGCCAATATAGTGAGCAGACTGAAAGAAACTTACAAAAATGAAATCGTAGATGCTATGATTAAAAAGTTTGGTTATAAGAATATCATGGAAGTGCCGAAACTCGATAAAATCGTTGTAAACATGGGTGTAGGCGAAGCCAAAGATAATGCTAAACTGTTAGACGCAGCAGTAGCTGATATGGAATTAATCACAGGTCAGAAAGCTGTTACAACAAAAGCGAAAAATTCCGTTGCGAACTTCAAAATTCGTGAAGGTATGCCAATCGGCTGTAAAGTAACATTAAGAGGCGAGAAAATGTATGAATTTGCTGACCGTCTCATCAACTTAGCACTGCCTCGAGTACGTGACTTCCGCGGCGTTAACCCAAATGCTTTTGACGGCAGAGGAAACTACGCTCTGGGAATCAAAGAGCAGTTAATTTTCCCTGAAGTGGAATATGATAAAGTCGATAAAGTAAGAGGTATGGATATTATTTTCGTAACTACTGCTAAAACAGACGAAGAAGCTCGTGAATTATTGACATTATTCAACATGCCATTTGCAAAGTAAGATAAATTAGGAGGGAAAATTCATGGCTAAGACAGCAATGAAAGTTAAACAGCAGCGCAAACAGAAATTCTCTACAAGAGAATACAGCCGTTGCCGTATCTGTGGACGTCCACATGCTTACTTGAGAAAATACGGTATCTGCCGTGTTTGCTTCCGTGAATTAGCATACAAAGGCCAGATTCCGGGAGTTAAAAAAGCAAGCTGGTAGGCCGAAAGCAACTTGGTGAAAGCAAGCCGCAAGGCGCGGCTTGAACCTTAGTGCGAGGCCGTTCCCGAACCTGGCTGTGAACACTTAGTGAGGCAAAGCCGAATTTAGTGTGAACGCTCATCTCGAACCTTAGCGAAAACGTAGTTTGAGCTTAGTTGAGAGATGTTTCCGCCAGAGTTGAGGGAACATACCCCTTCTTTAGGTGTTGGGGAGAGAATCTCCCTTATACCTGTCGGGGATTTTAAATAAAAAAATAATTAACATGAAAAGTCTAAATTATAGGAGGAAACTATCATGACAATGAGCGATCCAATCGCAGATATGCTTACAAGAATCCGTAACGCAAACACTGCAAAACACGATACAGTAGATGTACCAGCATCTAAAATGAAACTTGCTATTGCTGACATTCTGTTAAAAGAAGGTTACATTGCAAAATACGACGTTTTAGAAGACGGAGTATTCAAAACCATCCGCATCACATTAAAATACGGTGCAGACAAAAATGAAAAAATCATTACAGGTCTGAAGAGAATTTCCAAACCAGGTCTTCGTATTTACGCTGGAAGCCAGGAAATTCCAAGAGTATTAGGTGGATTAGGTATTGCAATCCTTTCTACAAACCAGGGAGTTATCACAGATAAAGAAGCTAGAAAACTTCATGTAGGTGGAGAAGTTCTGGCATTTGTTTGGTAGGCCGAAAGCAACTTAGTGCGAGGTCATTCATGAACCTTAACGAAACCGAGCCAAAGGCGAGAGTTGAGTTTAGTTGAGTGAACATACTTCCAAAAATCTGACAAACATCAGAATGTGTCCAAGCGAGTTTTTATTATGTCCAAGCGAGAGGATAACAGGACTTTGTCCTTTATCATAGATAAATAGTAATACTGAAAACAGAAGGGAACCATAATCGGCCCTTCCGAAAATCTAAGTAAGGAGGAAATTGGTATGTCACGAATTGGAAGACTGCCTGTAGCTGTTCCGGCAGGAGTAGAAGTTAAAATTGCTGAGAACAACGTAGTGACTGTAAAAGGTCCTAAAGGAACACTTGAAAAAGCGTTGCCTGTTGAAATGTCAATTAAGTTAGAAGATGGTCATGTTGTTGTTACTAGACCAAACGACTTAAAGAAAATGAAATCTTTACACGGTTTAACAAGAACACTTATCCAGAATATGGTAACAGGTGTTAGCCAGGGATACGAAAAAACTCTGGAAGTAAACGGTGTAGGTTATAAAGCAGCAAAACAGGGTAAGAAACTGGTATTGAGCTTAGGATATTCTCACCCGGTTGAGATGGAAGACCCAGAAGGTCTGGAATCCAAAGTAGACGGAAACAAAATCGTTGTATCCGGTATTGATAAAGAAAAAGTTGGCCAGTACGCTGCTGAAATCAGAGATAAGAGAAGACCTGAACCATACAAAGGTAAAGGTATTAAATATGCTGATGAAGTTATCAGACGTAAAGTTGGTAAAACTGGTAAGAAATAAGTAAGGAGAGTGTAAAAATGGTTAGTAAAGTATCAAGAGCGAAAGTTCGCGCAAAAAAACATAGAAGATTACGTAATCATCTCAGCGGTACAACTGCTACACCTCGTTTAGCAGTATTCCGCAGCAATAATCATATGTATGCTCAAATTATTGACGATACAGTTGGAAAAACTCTTGTTTCTGCTTCTACAACACAGAAAGAAGTAAAAGCTGAGTTAGAAAAAACCAATAACGTTGATGCTGCAGCATACTTAGGTACAGTAATTGGCAAAAGAGCAGTAGAAGCTGGTATTAAAGAAGTTGTATTCGACAGAGGCGGCTTCATTTACCACGGAAAAGTTAAAGCATTAGCAGACGCAGCAAGAGAAGCTGGGTTAGAATTCTAATAAGGGAGGAAATGAACACATGAAACGTTCTATCATTGATGCTAGTCAGTTTGAATTAGAAGAAAAAGTAGTGTCAATCAAGCGTGTAACAAAGGTTGTTAAAGGTGGTCGTAACTTCCGTTTCACAGCTTTAGTTGTTGTTGGTGACGGCAACGGACACGTTGGCGCTGGTTTAGGTAAAGCAACTGAAATTCCGGAAGCTATCCGCAAAGGAAAAGAAGATGCTATGAAAAAATTAGTTAGTGTAGCAAGAGACGAAAACGGAAGTATTACACATGACTATGTTGGAAAATTCGGAAGTGCAGAAATGCTCTTAAAGAAAGCTCCAGAAGGTACAGGTGTTATTGCCGGAGGTCCAGCTCGTGCGGTTATTGAACTTGCAGGTATTAAGAACATTCGTACAAAATGTATGGGTTCCCGTAACAAACAGAACGTAGTTCTGGCTACAATCGCAGGTTTAAGCCAGTTAAAGACTCCGGAAGAAGTTGCAAAACTTCGCGGAAAATCTGTAGATGAGATTTTTGCATAAGGAGGATTAAAAAATGGCAGATAAATTAAAAATCACTCTGGTGAAATCTACAATCGGTGCTGTTCCGAAACATAAAAAAACAGTGGAAGCATTAGGTTTAAGAAAACTGAACAAAACAGTGGAAATGCCGGACAATGCTGCAGTTCGCGGTATGATTCAGCAGGTAAGACACTTAGTTAAAGTTGAAGAAATCTAATTAATATAAAGAAGGAGGTGCCATCATGGAATTATCAAATTTAAGACCAGCTGAAGGTTCTAAACAGAGCGATAACTTCAGAAGAGGCCGTGGACACGGTTCAGGTAATGGTAAGACAGCAGGTAAAGGCCACAAAGGTCAGAAAGCACGTTCCGGTGCAAAGAGACCAGGTTTTGAAGGTGGTCAGATGCCTTTATATAGAAGACTTCCTAAGAGAGGCTTCAAGTGCAGAAACTCTAAGGAAATCATCGCAGTAAACGTTGATATCTTAAACAGATTTGAAGACGGTACTGAAGTGACACCAGCAGCTTTATTAGCTTCCGGTGCTATCTCCAAGTTAGGAGACGGTGTAAAACTTCTTGGTAACGGAGAACTTACTAAGAAATTAAATGTAAAAGTAAACGCTGTAAGCGAAAGCGCAAAAGCCAAAATCGAAGCCGCAGGTGGAACAGTTGAGGTGATCTAATGCTCAAGACTCTTAAGAATGCCTTTAAGATAAAGGATATAAGACGTCGAATTTTCTATGTATTCCTGATGTTGATTGTGATTCGTATTGGTTCACAGTTGCCGATTCCGGGAGTAAATAGTGATTATTTTAAAGAATGGTTTGCGAGCCAGTCCAGTGATGCGTTCAATTTTTTTGACGCCTTCACCGGCGGTTCCTTTACCGAAATGTCAATTTTTGCATTAAATATCACCCCATATATTACTTCTTCTATCATCATTCAGCTTTTGACCATTGCAATTCCAAAGCTGGAAGAAATGCAGCGTGATGGAGAAGAGGGCAGGAAGAAAATGACTGCAATCACCCGTTATCTGACTATCGGTCTTTCTTTATTCCAGTCTGTTGCCATGACAATCGGATTTGGTAATAAAGGTCTGATTCCAGATATGAATTTCGGCAAAGCAGTCGTTGTAGTAACCTGTCTGACAGCAGGCTCGGCATTATTAATGTGGATTGGTGAGCAGATTACTGACAAGGGTGTGGGAAACGGTATCTCTATTGTTTTGATGATTAATATCGTCTCCAGAATCCCAAGCGATATGGTGACTCTTTTTGACCAGTTTGTCAAAGGAAAGACCTATGCAAAGGGTGCTTTGGCAGCCGTAATTATTGCAGCTGTTATCCTGGTTGTTGTCGTTTTAGTATTAATCTTAAACGGCGGTATCAGAAGAATCCCTGTACAGTATTCTAAAAAGATGGTCGGCAGAAAAGTAATGGGCGGTCAGTCCAGTTCCATTCCTTTAAAGGTAAACACAGCAGGTGTTATTCCGATTATCTTTGCCTCTTCTTTGATGTCTTTCCCGGTTCTGATTGCAAGCTTCATGGGAAAAACGGGGGGAACAGGCGTCGGAAGCCAGATTCTGAAAGGACTTACTTCCAGCAACTGGTTTAATCCGAGTGAACCCATATATTCTATTGGTTTGGTCGTATACATTGTATTAGTTATCTTCTTTGCATATTTTTATACATCTATCACTTTCAACCCTATGGAAGTGGCAGATGATATGAAAAAGCGCGGTGGATTTATCCCGGGTATCCGTCCCGGAAAACCAACACAGGAATATCTGGAAAAAATCTTGAGTTATTTAATCTTCATCGGTGCTGCAGGTCTTGTAATCGTTGCAGTCATCCCGTTCTTCTTTAACGGTGTGTTCGGCGCGAATGTTTCCTTCGGAGGAACTTCACTTATCATCGTGGTAGGCGTTGTTCTGGAAACATTGAAACAGATTGAATCCCGCATGTTGGTTCGTAACTATAAAGGTTTTTTAAGTGAATAAAAGATAAGTTTAGGAAGAAACCGTCGCAGAGAAAGCAGTTTGACTGCTTTACAGGGCAAGAGAGGAGTCACAAGACTGTGGTTCTTCGTTGCTGCGGCGGTTTTTGCCATATTCGAAAGCGAAGTATCTTTTTGAAAGGGGTAAGGGTATGAAAATTATTATGTTAGGCGCTCCGGGAGCAGGAAAAGGTACACAGGCAAAGAAAATTGCCAAAAAGTATGAAATTCCTCATATCTCTACAGGAGATATTTTCAGAGCCAACATTAAGAACAATACAGAATTAGGGAAAAAAGCAAAAACTTACATGGATAAGGGGCTTTTGGTTCCGGATGAACTGACTGTGGATTTGGTCATTGACCGTGTACAGCAGGAAGACTGCAAAAATGGATACATTCTGGATGGTTTTCCAAGAACCATTCCGCAGGCAGAGAGTCTGGATGCAGCACTGGCAAAAATGGGAGAAAAAGTGGATTTTGCCATTAACGTAGAAGTTCCTGATGAAAATATTGTAAACCGTATGTCAGGACGCAGAGCCTGCGTAGGCTGCGGCGCAACTTATCATATCAAATACAATGCGCCGAAAACAGAAGATATCTGTGATGTCTGCGGCGAAAAGCTGGTGCTCAGAGAAGATGACCAGCCAGAGACAGTACTGAAACGTCTGGGAGTATACCATGACCAGACACAGCCTTTGATTGAATATTATGCAAAGGCCGGCGTGCTGAAAGAAGTAGACGGCACCGTTGATATGGAAGATGTTTTTCAGGCGATTGTCAGCGTGTTAGGAGAGTAAAAGATGTCAGTAACAATAAAAACTGCCAGAGAGATAGAATTAATGAGAGAAGCCGGAAGACTTCTGGAAAAAGTGCACGATGAACTGGGCGCTTTTATTAAGCCGGGAATCAGTACTCTGGATATTGACCGGCTTGGAGAAAAATTAATCCGAAGTCTGGGCTGTACCCCTAACTTTTTAAATTATAATGGATACCCTGCTTCCATCTGTGTATCTGTCAATGATGAGGTTGTACATGGAATCCCGAAAAAGAACCGGATTCTGCAGGAAGGAGATATTGTAAGTCTGGATGCAGGTCTGATTTACAAAGGATACCATTCTGATGCAGCCCGTACCCATGCAGTGGGACAGATTTCACCGGAAGCGCAGAAGCTGATGGATGTGACGAAGCAGAGCTTTTTCGAGGGCATGAAATATGCGAAAGCCGGAAATCATTTGAATGATATCTCTTCTGCTATCGGCGGTTATGCAGAAAAATTCGGCTATGGTGTAGTTCGCGACCTGGTAGGACACGGAATCGGAACTCATCTTCATGAAGATCCTCAGATTCCTAATTTTCCCCAGAGACGCAGAGGAATCCGTCTGGTTCCGGGAATGACTCTGGCGATTGAGCCTATGATTAATCAGGGCAGAGCCGATGTAGAGTGGCTGGATGATGACTGGACCGTAGTAACCGAGGACGGTTCTTTATCCGCACATTACGAGAACACCATTCTCATTACCGAAGGTGAACCTGAAATTCTCACCCTGAGTAAATAAGGGAGGTTCTATGAGAGCATTTGTAAAAGGCATGCTGGCCCGTTCCAAGGCAGGGCACGATACCGGAAAACTGTTTGTAGTTATGCAGGCAGAGGAAGAGTTTGTGTCTCTGGCAGACGGCCGGTGCCGGACCCTGGATAAGCAGAAAAAAAAGAGAAGAAAGCACATTCAGATTATTTACAGAATACCCGCCCTTCTTCAGGAAAAAATGGAAAAAGGCGAAGAACTGCGGGATGAAGATATCAGAAAAGCCATTAAAGATTATGAAAAGAATCAGCAGGAGGTTTAATTTATGTCAAAGGCAGACGTTATTGAAGTAGAAGGAACTGTGTTAGAAAAATTACCTAACGCTATGTTCAAAGTAGAGCTGGAAAACAAACATGTGATTTTAGCACACATCAGCGGAAAGCTGAGAATGAATTTTATCCGTATTCTTCCGGGAGATAAGGTGACCATTGAGATGTCCCCATACGATTTGAGCAAAGGAAGAATTATCTGGAGAGATAAATAAAAACGAAAAAAGAGGGGGCGGCGCTTTTGGCTGCAGACACAATTTCTGTGCTGCAGGCAGAAGCGCCGCCTTTTGCTGTTTCATGGACTTATAGTTTGTCGTACATCTTTTCTGCACTGTCACTGGTTTTCAGCAATAAGAATTTGCGTATGGAAAAAATAACGGCAATGGCCACAACGCCTATAAGGGTTTCCGTCATATTCAGATGTTCCACAACCATCTGCCTGGCGATAGCAAACATCAGAACTTCCAGCAGGTTTTCTGCCGTGTGTTTGGCCAGCATTTTTACGAACTCCACACCGATAAGAAGTGTAAGCGCATCGCCAAGAAATGCGGTAAACTGCTCAGCAGTGATTTCCAGAAGAGGAATTGTGATAAAATTATGTACCATGGGAATGATAAGTATCACAATTACAAGCAGTATGACTGCAGACAACAGAATTTCCGTATAGCGGGAAACCGTATAGATGATTTCATTCAGTTTTCGTTTCATATCCGAGGCAAAAGCTCTCCTTTCTGATAGTTTTGAGTTGAAATGAATTTGTAATAATTGATAGATTTATCATACCATAAGAAAGAGAGAAAACGAAGAAAAATATGAAAAGTTGGGAAAATTTCCGGCAGAAGTTCCGTAGATTCTTCCGTGAAAACCGTAAAAACACAGGAAAAGCAGAAAAAAATCAGAGTTTAAGAAATGGAAAAAGATGGTAAAATAGCGGATTATCTGTAACAAAAACTTAAAAAAATCCAAGTTTTTACTTGCAAAACACCCGTTTCTATGATATTATATACAGGAAGTTTGAAAAATGTTTCGAAAATGTTACAGAATTTTGACGGAGTGTAAAAATTAATTTTGGAGAGGTACATAAAAGTATGAAAAAAAGATTATTATGTCTGTCACTGATTTTTGCTATGACAGCGGCACAGGTGATGCCTGTATCAGCTGCAAGAAAAGATGATTTACAGGCCGAGAAGTCTGCAACACAGAGTAAATTGTCAGAGGCTGAGTCAAAGGCAAGTAGTTTGGAAAGCAAAAAGAATGCATTAATGGGACAGATTGATTCCACTCAGCAGGAATTGGTAAGTGTTATTTCACAGATTGAAATTCTTGATGAGGATATTAAAGAAAAAGAAGCTGACATTGAAAAAACAAAAGAAGACCTTAAGAAGGCAGAAGCTGACCGTGACGAACAGTACGAAGCTATGAAGCTGAGAATTCAGTACATGTATGAAAACGGCGGCAATGATACATGGGCACAGATTTTATTAGAGTCTGACAGTATTGCGTCTATGCTGGCGAAAGCAGAAAATACAGAGAAGATGTATGCTTACGACAGAGATGAATTACAGAAAATGAAAGATATTGTTCAGGAAGTGACTGACCTGGAAGAAAAGCTGGAAGGCGAGAAAGCAGAGTTGGAAACTGCTAAAAATGAGCAGGAAGGCATGAAAGCTTCTCTTCAGACGAAAGTGGACAACTTAAAAGCAAACGCAGAAGATTATGAAGCACAGATTGCGTCTGCAAGAGCACAGGCTCAGGAATACAAAAACTTGATTGAACAGCAGAACGCAGAACTGAAGAAAATTCAGGAACAGGAAGCGGCAGCAGCAAAAGCAGCACAGGAAGCGGCTAAGAAGAAAACACAGCAGAGCAACACAAATACAGGAAATGCTGTTACAGGCGGTACTACAACAAACAACAATGGTGGTACAAGCAACAATAATAATAACAATAACAATACATCTTCTACAGATGACAGCAGCAACGATAGCAGTGAAAACACAAACAGTGGAAATACCAATACAGATACAACACCGGATACAGATGCAGGAAGCAGTAACAGCGGAAGCACACAGGAAGATAACTCTTCTTCTGCACCGTCCTATGACAGCAGCACAGGCGCAGCGGTTGTAGCTTATGCAAAACAGTTTATCGGTAATCCGTATGTATATGGCGGAAACAGTCTGACAAACGGTATTGACTGTTCCGGATTTACACAGCAGATATTTGCGCACTTCGGATACAGCCTTCCGCGTACAAGTGATGCACAGGCAAATTCTGGTGTAGGAATTGATTATTCTGAATCTCGTGCAGGTGATATTATTGTATATCCTGGACATGTGGCAATCCTTACAGGAGATGGCGGAATCGTACATGCTTCCAACAGCGCTCCGTATCCAAAGGGTGGTATTAAATATACAGCGAACGCGTTATATCGTTCTTATATCGCAGTTAGACGTATTGTGCAGTAATTAGAAGATAGAAGAAAAGAATACATAAAAATAGAGAGCAGTTCTTTTGTTGAATTCAACACGGGAATTGCTCTTTTTTTGAAAGAAAGAGGTAAAATATGGGATTTTCTTTAGATGTCAGTGTGCCGGTTTTCACGGTGTTTCTGCAAGGACTTATCAGCTTTTTCTCTCCCTGTATTCTTCCCCTGATTCCCCTGTATATCGGCTATTTGTCAGGTGGAACAGGCACCATGGGCGAAGACGGGAAAATGCATTATAAAAAGAGCAAGGTGATGCTGCATACCTTTTGTTTTGTAATCGGCGTCAGTTTTGCCTTTTTTCTTCTGGGGCTGGGATTTTCTGCTATGGGAGAATTTTTTAAGAGCAACCAGGCTTTGTTTGCCAGAATCGGCGGGATTCTGGTAGTGTTTCTGGGGCTGTATCAGTTAGGGGTATTTGGGAGCAGCAAGATTCTGGGAAATGAGCGAAGGCTGCCTCTGAAGCTGAACGTATTGGCCATGTCCCCCATAACGGCGCTGCTTATGGGATTTACCTTCAGCTTTGCCTGGACGCCCTGTGTGGGACCGGCGCTTACCAGTGTTTTGCTTATGGCAGCTTCTGCCAGTACCCGTGGCATGGGATTTCTGCTTATTGGTGTGTACACAGTAGGATTTGTACTTCCGTTTCTGGCTGTGGGACTTTTCACCTCCACAGTCCTGGAATTTTTTAAAAGTCACGGGAAGGCCGTGCGCTATACTGTGAAAGCGGGCGGTGTTTTGATGGTTCTCATGGGAGTTTTGATGTTTACCGGAAAGATGAATTCCGTTACCGGATATTTGTCCGGAGTGCCGGCAGATACGGTTCAGGAAAAAGAGGAGAGTAAGACAGAAGAAGAGAATACATCTGCAGGTACAGAAGAAACTGTTACACCGGCTGTAGATTTTACGCTGAAAGACCAGTATGGCAATACCCACACCCTTTCAGAATATAAAGGGAAAACCGTGTTTTTGAATTTCTGGGCAACCTGGTGTCCCCCCTGTAAAGCGGAAATGCCTGATATTCAGAAAATTTATGAGGAATATCAGGAAAAAGGAGATGACAGCCTGGTGATTCTGGGAATCGCGGCGCCAAACTGGGGGCAGGAGCAGTCCCAGGAGGGCATAACAGCCTTTTTGGAGGAAATGGGATATACTTACCCGGTAGTTATGGATACCACGGGAGAAATGTTTATGGCTTATGGAATCAGTTCTTTTCCTACGACGTTTATGATTGACAAGGAGGGAAACGTGTTCGGATATGCCAGCGGACAGTTAAGCGAGGATATGATGCGAAGCATTATCCGGCAGACGGTGGAAGGGAAAAGAGAATAGAGAAGTTTTGCAGAAAAAATTCCATTGTTATGGTTTGGTTATTTTTCTGTGTTAGAATCCTTTCTGTAAATAGGAAATAAAGCTATTTACAGAAAGGATTTTATATTATGAAGGATTGGATTTTGGAGACCAGACATTTAACAAAAAGTTATAAAGGACAGCAGGCTGTCAGCGATATTTCTTTGAAGATTCCAAGAAATGGTGTTTATGGACTTTTGGGGCCGAATGGGGCCGGAAAGTCTACAACACTCAAAATGCTTACTGGGATTCTGAGGCCAGACAGTGGAGCGGTGATTTTTGACGGAAAGATATGGAAAAGAGAAATGCTTTCTGAGATTGGGGCTCTGATAGAAGCACCAGCACTTTATGGAAATCTGACGGCAAGAGAGAATCTTGGGATACATGCGACTTTAATGGGGCTGCCAAAGGAACGGATAGAGGAAGTGCTTGAGATTGTGGATTTAAAAGATACAGGGAAAAAGAGAACTGCCCAGTTTTCTATGGGGATGAAGCAGCGTATGGGGATAGCAATTGCTTTGTTAAATCATCCCAGATTGTTGATTTTGGATGAGCCCACCAATGGACTTGACCCTTTTGGCATACAGGAACTGCGGGAGATGATAGCTTCTTTCGGACGGCAGGGAATCACGGTGATTCTGTCCAGCCATATTTTATCTGAGGTATCTCAAGTCGTGGATGAAATTGGTATTATCAGCCAGGGACGCTTATTGTTTCAAGGTGTGCCGGATACGCAGGAGAATCTGGAACAGTTTTTTAACGAAGTCATTTTAAAAGGGGGAAAGAACCATGAAAGAGCTTAAAGCAGAACTTTTAAAATATCGCAGAACATTTACCGGAAAACTAATTGTGTGGATTCCTTTGTTCTTTGCTGTTTATGCCTTTGTCATTGGCATGATTATGGAAAATAGTTCACAGGCCCAGAAAATGGCATATACAGGAACAAGCTGGGCTGTGTTTTTGGCACTGGTTTTCAACTGGTGGTCTTTTCTGTTTATGCCCCTTGGTATGGGACTTTTTGGAACATTAGTGGCCTGGCAGGAAAAGCGGGCCGGAAACTGGCGCGTGCTGCAGATTCACGCAAACCCACCAAGACGGCAGTGGATCGCGAAAATCGGCGGAATGGCGGTTTATTCTCTGTTTTCTTCCCTGGTGCTCATATTGGTGACGGTGGTGACAGGATTTTTCACAGCGCAGGGAATTATGCCTTTTGCACGTATTGTGGCGGGCGCTCTTCTTTGCTGGCTGACTTCTCTCGCGCTGATTCCCATACAGCTTTGGGCAGCGGCAGCAGGTGGAATGTCCGTAAGCCTTGGTATGGGATTTGCGGGAATGTTTGCGGGGGTGTTTTTGGCACCTGAAAAATACTGGGTATTTTGTCCGTGGAGCTGGCCTGTGAGACTTATGTGCCCGATTATTGGGGTACATCCCAATGGCGTGCTGCTTTCGCCGGATAGTCCCCTGCGAAATGCTTCTGTTATTTGGGCAGGAACCGTCCTTTCTTTGGGAATATTTTTGGTACTTACACTTCTTACGGGAATTTGCTTTGAGAGGAGGGAGGTGGCATGAGAATCTTTGTAGCTGAATGGATGAAAACCAGACACACCATCCTTCACAGGCTGGTACTTCTGATACCTTTGTTTTGCTCTTTGGCAGTTCTGGGATATGCGGCCTACAGGAAAAACAGTTTTTCGCTGGCCTTTTTTTACCAGGGATTTTTTCTTATATGGTCTGCGGTGCTTCTCCCATTAGGTGTGGGAATTTTGACAGGTATTCTGGTTCATGAGGAGGAAGAGGCAGGAAATTTTTATGGATTGCTGCAGTGCAGTAGAAAGAGAAGCAGTTTATATCTGGGAAAATTTTCAGCAGCATTGGTTTTCTTGACAGGCAGTACCTTTTTGACTACACTGATAATCAGTACAGGGCTGTGTTTTCTTTTGCAGAAGGAAAGGGGAGTGGGGCTGTTTTTGACGGCTGCTTGTTTGGCCGTATGTGGAGTGCTCCCCGTTTTAGCAGTTCATTTGTGGATAAGTTTCGCATTTGGCATGGGAGCTTCTGTGGGAGTTGGGATTTGCGGCTTACTGCTGGCAGTTCTTCTGGGGAGCACATCTTTGGGAGACCATATCTGGTATGCGGTTCCGTGGACTTATCCGGTGAAAATGGCGATGTTTCCTATGGCCTTTTCTATGTTTCCGGAGAATATGCGCACAGAAGCAGAAAAACCCTTTGTACTGGCCTTTGCATTGAGTCTCGTGCTTAGTGTGCTTATTCTGGCAGGGAGCATGCTCTGGTTTGAAAAATGGGAAGGACGAGGTGGAAACCGTTGAGTAGAATTTTGATAATTGATGATGAGAAAGATTTAGTTTCTCTTCTGGATAAAAAATTGAAGAAAAACGGTCATGAGGTTTTGACGGCTAAGGATGGTGAAGAAGGTATGAAATTGGCGGCACATTTTCCGGATTTGATTCTTTTGGATATCATGATGCCCAAAATGAATGGATTTGAAGTATGCCGCAGTATCCGGGAACGGGTGTATTGTCCCATTCTGTTTCTGAGTGCAAGGCAGTCGGAGTCAGATAAACTCAAAGGTTTTGCCCTTGGGGGAGATGATTATATTACGAAACCCTTTGGTATACGGGAATTGATGGCAAAAATCGAGGCAAATCTACGCAGGGAACAACGTATGCAGTGTATACAGGTAGAAAGAAAGCGCACCAGACTGTACTTCGGAAATCTCACGCTGGATATGCAGGGGAGGAGTGTTCGGATTGGAGAAAAAGAAATTCCTCTTACCAGAACCGAGTATGACATTGTGGAATTTCTGGCCCTTCATGCAGGGCAGGTATTCACCAAAGAACAGATATACGAATGCGTATGGGGATATGATGGAACCGGAGATAATACAACGGTGGTAGAACGGATTAAAAAAATCCGGGGAAAATTTGCTGAAGCGGAATCCGGAATACAGTATATTTCCACAGTATGGGGGATTGGATATAAATGGAACTGAAAAAAATGTCGATTGTTGCTCAATTTCGTATGAATCTTGTGGAAATTCTTGTCTCTACGATTTTGACTTCGGTTTTGACGTATGTGCTGGCCGTTTTTGTGTTTTTGTTTGCAGAGGGAACAGGCAGTATTTATCCGGAAAATTATTATGAACAGCAGATACCTGAGATTGAGGAGTATCTGCAAAGACAGCAAAAGAGCGGAATGTCGGCGGTGCAGCAAGAGGAACTGAATAAACTGGTGCAGGGAGAAGACTTTTTTTATCAGGCAGTAGACCGTCAGGGCAAGTTTTTGTATGGCACTTATGAAGAAACGATTTTTTCTTCGGAAGAAGAGATGTATGAGAAAATAAATACAACGGCAAAAGTGGGAAATCATTATGTGTATATTGTGCCTGTGATTGACAGCGCCGGAAAAATCGATGGTGCGGTAGCGCTTGTTTATGGCTTGCGTCTGTCTGTGGTAAACAGTGGGAAAGCCTGGATAAGTATAGCGCTGTTTTGCGTTTTGAGCTGTCCTTTTTTCTATATGATTTTGTTTACCGCACTCTTTTCCAGAAGATTTGCAGGGAATCTGACGAAGCCATTGCGTATGCTGGAAGAAGGAGCCCGGCAGATAGAGCGGAAAAATCTGAATTTCGAGATTTCCTATGCAGCAGACAATGAATTGGGGCAATTATGCAGAGCCTTCTCTTCCATGCAGGAGGAATTAAAAAAATCTCTGTCCCGTCAATGGAAGATGGAGCAGGAGCGGACAGAGACGGTAGAAGCGCTGGCCCATGATTTGAAATCGCCCCTCTCTATTATTAAGGCTTATACAGAAGCTATGGAAGATGATACGGAGATAGATCAGGAGCAGAGCGCATACCTTTCAGTCATTGAAGAAAACATAGAAAAGAGTATTTCTTTGGTGAAACAAATGCAGTATACTTCGGAGATTACCTCTCCCGACATTCACATAGACCAAAATCAGGTGGACTTGCGGGAGTTCCTCTGGAAAAAACAAAAAGACTATGAAATACAGGCAAGGGAGAAACAAATTTCCATACAGCTTGTTTTTTCAGAGACTTTGCCAGCGCGGATAGAAACAGATAAAAAGAAACTGGAAAGGATTCTGGACAATGTGGTGTCCAACAGCATCGCGTATACGCCTTTGGGAGGACGGATTGAAATAAGGGCAGAGGCAGATGAGGAATGTATTTTTTATTTTATTGAAGATACGGGAAAAGGATTTACCTTGAAGGATATGGAAAAAGCCATGGAAAAATTTTATCGCGGAGATGAAGCACGTTCCAGCGAAGGGGCACATTCCGGTTTGGGGTTGTATATTGTTTGGCGGCTTTCTCAGGTGCTGGGCGGTTCGGTGGAAATTGGGAACAGAGAGAGCGGAGGTGCCTGGGTGAAAGTCTGGCACAGGTGGAAGTAGCTGCTTTTTCATAAATGAAAAAACCGGTCATAGGAAATTTGTTCCAATGACCGGTTTTTAAGAAATAAAAAAAGCGCGAGACGGGACTCGAACCCGCGGCCTCGACCTTGGCAAGGTCGCGCTCCACCAACTGAGCCACTCGCGCATAAGCGGGTGATGGGAATCGAACCCACATATCCAGCTTGGAAGGCTGGTGTTCTACCACTGAACTACACCCGCAGGTTATTTTGTTTTTGTCTTGCTCGCTTAAGACTTGTTTATCATACACCAGGAAGAAACAAATGTCAACACTTTTTTGAAAAAAATTTTTGAATTTTTCAAAAAGTGTATATAATACATATAATTTAAAAAACAGACGGCCTCTCGGAGGAAGAATGCCGCCTGTTTTCCGTATATGATTTTTTATTTTACAGGACTCAGCATAAATTACGGTTGCTTTACAAACCGTTCATAGATATAGCGGTTAGCCGCTTCCTCCTGGCTGTCATCCAGAGGAGACAGTTCTGCAGTTCCGTATTTCCGTTTCAGTGCATTGGAAAGCAGGTAATCGCACAGATGGGGATTTTTTGGCAGAAGGGGGCCATGGAGATAAGTTCCCACGACGTTTTTGTAGAGAACGCCTTCACAGCCGTCTTCTCCGTTATTTCCGTGTCCGTAGAGCACGTTTCCAAGAGGTTTGTTGTCTCCGATGTATGTCCGTCCTCCATGATTTTCAAAGCCCACAATGGGAAGGGCGAAATCCGGATTTTCCAGAACAATGTTGTCAATGAGTCTTGGGCTGCCCTGTTCTGTGTACAAATCCACAAGGGCAAGTCCTTCAATGGTACCTTCCTCGGTTTTGTAATAATGCCCAAGAAGCTGATAGCCGCCACAGACAGCTAGAACACTGCCGCCGTCTTCGACATAGGATTTAAAATTTTCCTGAATACTTCGCAGTTTACTGCACACAATCATCTGCTCCCGGTCAGAACCACCGCCCAGCAGCACAATGTCCAGGGAAGAGAAATTTACAGAATCCTCCAGGGCGAATTCTATGGTTTCCGCTTCAATGCCTCTCCACTCACAGCGTTTCATCATGCACTGAATGTTTCCACGGTCTCCGTACAGATTCAGAAGGTCAGGATATAGATGCCCGA
Organism: Blautia sp. HCN-20427; assembly: GCF_037890365.1. Classification (NCBI taxonomy): domain Bacteria; kingdom Bacillati; phylum Bacillota; class Clostridia; order Lachnospirales; family Lachnospiraceae; genus Blautia; species Blautia sp. HCN-20427. The sequence continues at coordinate 130,882 of NZ_JBBKBX010000003.1, forward strand.
TAGTAAGTTTCATGATTTTCTGCCCTCCATTTTCTTCAAAATATTGTGTGTGGTGTAAAGTCCCGTATAGTTTACCAGAACGTATAAATTTTTCACACCGTTTTCGATTTTGGCGGAAATGGCTTTTTCAATGTCCGATTCTGCCTCGCAGGGAATGTCCACATATTTCAAACGAAGCTGCATGTCCCGGAAACGGATACCGCAGACCGTGATAGAAGCCGCATGGGTATCTTTTAATCGGTCAAAGTCCACATCCCAGAGCCAGGAAACGTCTGTGCCGTCCTGACTGTTGTCGTTAATGAGAATGATAATGTCTTTTGGTGTTTGGTCTGTCATCACTGCGGAAATGTTCTGGTTAAAACCTGCCGGATTTTTTGCCAGATTCAGCATGACCTTGGTTCCTCTAATCTGGAACAATTCGTTTCTGCCGAACTGTGGGGTGTAGTCCCCCAGAATTTTATTAAAATTGTCCAGAGGAATGCCTGCCACAGAAGCAGCAGCATATACTGCCAGAATATTGTATACATTATAAAAGCCCCGGTAATTGGTTTTAATATGAAAATCCTTTACATCAAAGGCAATGCCATTGGAAAGAGAAATGTTTTCTCCATCGTAATCCGGTATGGGGCGTTTAAAGCCGCATTTGGAACAGTAGTAATCGCCCAGCTGGCTGTAGTGATAAAAGTTGTACTGCATTTTCGCTCCGCAGCATTTGCAGAACTGTCCCTCCCGTATTTCCCGGCTGTTTTCTTCTGCAAGCACCGGGCGGCTGATGCCATAGGATACCCGGGCGTTTTCGTTTTCCAGAGCCAGGTAGGAGGAGAGAGAATCGTCTGCATTAAATAAAAGCTTCATTTTTGGGGCCATTTTCATGGCTTTTGACAACAGATTCATGGTAATGTCAATTTCCCCGTACCGGTCCAGCTGATCCCGAAACAGGTTGGTGAGCACCATGTAGTCCGGCTGAAAATGAGGGAATACGCGTACTGTAGAGGCTTCGTCAATTTCAATACAGGCATAATCCGCTTTTAAATGTCCCGTAAATCCTGCATTTAGCACAAAGGCAGAAACTACCCCGTTTAACATATTGGAACCTGTGCGGTTGCAGACCACTTTTTTGCCATTGGCTTCCAAAACAGAGGACAGAAGGTTGTTAGTGGTTGTCTTTCCATTGGTGCCGCAGACTACAAAGATTTCCTGCTTTACTTCTTTGGCCAGTTCTTTGAGAATAGGCGGATAAATGGCAAGAGCCGCTTTTCCGGCCAGCGTCACTCCCTGCTTTCCTGTGAGCCGGCAGGCGGTTTTGATGATGTGGGCGCTCCACACCGCGAAAAGTCTTCGTATATTCATAGTCAATTCATTCCTTTTGCTTTTTCACAACATAAATTGTGAGAATAGTATTGTGGTTTTTCATGATTCATTATACATAAACTGGAGAGAGAGTACAACTAAAATCAATGCCAGCAGATAGGGGAAAAAACGATCCCTTGAAAAAACTCCGCAAAAAAGAACGGAAAAATGAGAAAAAATGGTTGAAATTTCCCGGCGCATATGATAAGATTGCTTTGTTGCTGTAAGACAGCAATATACGAAAAGCCCAGATAGCTCAGTTGGTAGAGCAGAGGACTGAAAATCCTCGTGTCGCTGGTTCGATTCCGGCTCTGGGCATTTTTTTATAACCAAAATGTCTTTGTGTAGAAGACAAATATCTTTGGTATAAAGAATGATAAAGCAGAAAGGAAGGATGGAAACGATGTATTCATTGGAAGAAATCAGAAACACAGACCCTGAAATTGCAGATTGTATCTGCAAAGAGGTAGAGCGTCAGAATTCGCATATTGAGCTGATTGCCTCAGAAAACTGGGTGAGTAAAGCCGTGATGGCTGCTATGGGAAGCCCTCTCACCAACAAATATGCAGAAGGCTATCCGGGAAAGCGGTATTATGGAGGCTGTGAGTGTGTAGATGAGATAGAGCAGCTTGCCATGGAAAGAGCAAAAGAACTGTTTGGGTGCGAGTATGTCAATGTGCAGCCCCATTCCGGTGCACAGGCCAATATGGCAGTTTTCTTTGCTATGCTGAAACCAGGTGACACGGTGATGGGGATGAATCTGGCTCACGGCGGTCATCTTTCCCATGGAAGTCCGGCCAATTTTTCCGGTGCATATTTTAACATTGTTCCTTATGGAGTTAACGAAGAGGGTGTCATTGATTATGAAGAGGTACGAAAAATTGCCATGGAAGCAAAGCCGAAGATGATTGTTGCAGGGGCAAGCGCTTACTGCAGAATCATTGACTTCAAGAAATTCCGGGAAATCGCAGACGAGGTTGGCGCTTATCTTATGGTAGATATTGCTCATATTGCCGGTCTGGTGGCAGCAGGTCTGCATCCGAGTCCCATTCCCTATGCCCATGTGACCACTACGACTACGCACAAAACGCTGCGGGGACCAAGAGGCGGTATGATTATGAGCAGCAATGAGGTGGCAAAGCAGTTTAATTTCAATAAAGCAGTGTTTCCTGGTATTCAGGGAGGCCCCCTGATGCATGTCATTGCCGCGAAAGCCGTTTGTTTTAAAGAAGCTCTGCAGCCAGAGTACAAAGAATATCAGCAGGGAATTGTGAAGAATGCAAAGGCGCTGTGTGAGGGACTTTTAAAGAGAGGTATTCAGATTGTGTCCGGCAAGACAGAAAATCATCTCATGCTGGTGGATTTAAGAGGAACAGGCGTTACAGGAAAAGAGATGGAACATCTTTTAGATGAGGCGAATATTACCTGCAACAAAAATGCCATTCCCAATGACCCGGAGTCTCCTTTCGTAACCAGCGGTGTCCGTCTGGGCACCGCAGCCGTAACCTCAAGAGGTATGAACGAAGAGGATATGGATAAGATTGCAGAAGCTATTGCCATTATGGTAAAAGACAGAAGCCGTAAAGAGGAAGCAAAGAAAATCGTAAAAGAACTGACCGATAAATATCCATTGAATGCATAAAACCAATTGTGTGTGAAGTTTTGAAAACGGTCTTTGCAAAGCATGCTCAGTGGTTGGTCAGTTTGATTTTGTGAAAAGCGTCCTGCGCCGCAACGGCTCCGTCATTGGCAGCGGTTACCACCTGCCGCAGCACTTTTTGGCATACATCGCCGGCCCCGTAAAGCAGGGGAACGGAAGTTTCCATAGATTCATCGACCAGCATATAGCCCTGTTCATCCAGCACTCCCAGAGGTTTTAAGAAATCAGTTACCGGGTCTGCACCAATATAAGGAAAAATACCGGAAACAGGCAATATTTTTTCTTCCTGGGAAGAGATATCTGCAATTTTCAGACCGCTGACTTTTCCGTTTTCTGAAAGAACCTCTTTAGGAACAGCCTTTTGGATAATTTCAATTTTTGCATTTTCTTTTGCGGCATCTACGGCGATTTTGTCTGCTCGAAAGACGTCTCTGCGCATGATAAGATAGACTTTAGAAGCAAACTGTGTCAGATAAACCGCTTCTTCAAGGGCTGAGTTTCCGCCGCCGATGACAGCTACTTCCCGGTCACGGAAGAAAGCGCCGTCACAGACAGCACAGTAGGAAACACCGCGTCCGATATGTTCCTGTTCGCCGGGAATGTTCATGAGGCGTTCTTTCGTTCCCGTAGCCACAAGGACTGCCGGGGCTGCGAAAATAGTTCCGTCTTCGCAGACTACTTGTTTTTTTTCACCGTCCGTGATGGAAACCACTTTTCCGTATTCGTATACAGCTCCGAAGCTGGTGGAATGTGTGAACATATCCATGGCAAGCTGAGAGCCGGGTTCCTGCAGGATGCCGGGCCAGTTGCTGATTTCATTGGTTTTCAGCAGCTTGCCTCCCGGCGCACCGCTCTCTAAAAGAGCGGTTTTCAGTCCTGCCCGGGAAGCGTAGACGGCGGCGGTCATGCCTGCCGGTCCCGCCCCGATGATGATGAAATCGTATTCTTTTGTCATAGTCATTCGCCTTTCTCTTTTTTATAAAGCCTTTAATTTCTGCTCCAGAACGGGTTTCGGGAGAAAACCGATAGCGGAATCCTTCACTTCTCCGTCCTTTAAGAAAAACAGTGACGGTACGGTTGTGACATTCCAGGTTCTGGTAAGTTCCGGATTTTCGTCGATGTCTACTTTCACAATTTTATAGTCTGTCTGCTCTTCCTGAAGCTGTTCCAGTACCTGTCCCAGCATTTTGCAAGGGCCGCACCAGGTTGCAAAAAAATCTAAGAGCACCGGTTTTTCGGATTTTAGTACTTCTTTTTCAAATTCCTGTTCGTTTATGTGTAAAATTGCCATAATCTTAATCTCCTTTATGATTTATTTTTAAATTTGTGTTTGTTTTCTATGTTTGCAGTATAAAATAAATATTGATGTTAGTCTGTGACAAAGTCACACTTTTATGTAAAAGAAAATCATCGATTTTAGTGAAAAAACATTTACGAAGACCGTGGAAATTGATATAATGAAGAGAATCTAATGTTTAAGTCAGAGAAACTCTGTAATTGCCGACAGGTTTTCAGCAAAAGAGGAGAGTTTATGAAAGAAATAGAAGAGTTGTCCGGACTTTTGGACCGGGAAGGAATCCAAAACCTGGGAAAAGAGCTGGGACATGCCATACAGAAAAAATTAGAAAAAAGCGGAATTTATTTTCGGATTTTTGCCAGAGTAAAGGAGGCAGGTTCTGTCTGGCACAAGCTGGAGTGGAAGAAGCAGGAGTATCTGGAACGGGATAAGAAGCTGCAGGATATCGCGGGAATTCGGATTGTGCTGTATTATATGGACGATATTCCCATCTGTAAGGAACTGTTGAAAAGCACCTATTCTGTCATCGAAAAGGACTCCCACGAAGACATTCCAAAGGTAAATGAATTTAATCCCCTGCGTATGAACTATGTGTGCCATATGCCGGAAGAATTTGTAAAGCGATTCCCGGAGGAGCTTTTTACCAATTACCGCATTGACAAGACCTTTGAAGTGCAGATTCGCACCACCTTTTCCGAGGGTTGGCATGAGGTAGACCATGACGTGCGGTATAAGCACAAGGAAGAGTGGGCGCAGCACTATGAATTTTCCAGAGAACTGAATGGAATTTATGCTACGCTGGAGGTATGTGACCGGAGTATGGTGAATCTTCTGGAGCGTTTGGCTTATCAGAATTATAAAAACAGGCAGATAGAAGCCATGATACGGAATAAGTACCGCCTGCGTTTTGAGAATCCAAGGATTTCGGTGCCACTGCTGGAATTTCTTCAGAAGGATACGGAACTGGTGAAGCGAATCTACCGTTCTCCAAGGGAAATTCCCATGCGTTTCTTTGCCAGCAGTCTGTCCGAGGGGATTCCCCTGACGGTGGACAATCTGGTGCTTGTGTGCAATGAATTGTGCCTGGGACAAAAAGACCTCGAAGACCGCACTCCCATGCTCATACGGGAAAGAACAGGACAATGGCAGGAAAAGCAAAAAATTTCTATTAATATGAAGAAATCTGTTGACACAGAGTTCTACTTATAATATAATAAATCAATGTGACGTGGATTGGAAATGCCTAGCCAAAAGCCCCGGTATGGTATGTTCAAAGGCGTCCGGTTTAATTGATTTATGATGATGAAAATATTCTATATTGTTGATAATAGGAGGTAAAACCATGAACACTTATATGGCTAATCCGGATAAGATTGAAAGAAAATGGTATGTTGTTGATGCTGATGGACAGACATTAGGACGTCTTGCATCTGAAATTGCTAAAGTTTTAAGAGGAAAAAACAAACCTGTTTTCACACCTCACGTTGACACAGGTGATTATGTAATCGTAGTAAACGCTGAGAAAGTAAAAGTTACAGGCAAGAAGATGGATCAGAAGATTTACTACAACCACTCTGAATATGTTGGCGGTATGAAAGAAACAACATTAAAAGAGATGATGGATAAAAAACCTGAAAAAGTTATTGAGCTTGCTGTTAAAGGTATGCTTCCAAAAGGACCATTAGGAAGATCCATGATTAAAAAATTACATGTATACGCTGGACCAGAGCACAAAAATGCAGCTCAGAAACCAGAAGTATTAACATTTTAATAGGAGGTAAATCACAGTGGCTAGTACAAAATTCTATGGAACAGGAAGAAGAAAATCATCTGTAGCTCGTGTATACTTAGTACCAGGTACAGGTAAAATCACAATCAACAAAAGAGATATTGATGAATATTTTGGATTAGAAACATTAAAAGTTGTTGTTCGTCAGCCATTAACACTGACAGAAACAGCTGACAAATTCGATGTTTTAGTAAACGTTCATGGTGGTGGATTCACAGGACAGGCTGGTGCAATTCGTCATGGTATCTCCAGAGCATTACTGGAAGCTGACAGCGAATACAGACCTGCTTTAAAAGCAGCTGGATTCTTAACTCGTGACCCACGTATGAAAGAAAGAAAGAAATACGGTCTCAAAGCAGCTCGTCGCGCTCCTCAGTTCAGCAAGCGATAATCTACAGCTTAAAAATGTTAAAGAAGCCCGGAAATACGCTATTTCCGGGCTTTTTCTATGCCTAAAATCACCTGATTCCGATGGTGAGATTTGAGGAAATTTGACTTCACATTAGCCCCATATCCTTGACAGATTTTTGGTAAAAATCCGGCTGAAATGGAATGAAAAACAGTGGCAGGATCGTTTGGCGAGTTCTGGCGAAATCTGCAAAAATTTAATATCAGGTATCCTGTTACATAGAGCCTTGGCTCATTCTTTGAAAACGAGAATGGGTCGAGGGTCTATTTTTTTTGCCCGAAATCCGCCGAGACAAATTTGAGCAGGAGGTAACAGGTATGACAGATTTCAATCAGAAGACCCATGATACCGATGTGGGCAGCGATTCTTGGACCTTCCGGCTGCGGAAAAACCACATTTTTGAAGACGTTAAATGATCTTTTGGAGCAGGAGCGCGGTGTGAATGTGTCTGGCAGAATTATGTTGGAGGAGGCGGATATCCACAGTCTATCCATGGAAGAGTTGAGAAAAAATGTGGGACTGGTGTTTCAGACACCGGCACCGTTTCCGTTTTCTATTTATAAAAACCTGACCTAAAAGCTTTCAGGCGGTCAGAAGCAGCGTCTGTGCATTGCCAGGGCGCTGACGGTGGAGCCGAAGGTACTGCTCTTAGATGAACCTTGTTCGGCTCTGGACGTGAAGGCTTCTGCCAAAATAGAAGAGCTGCTTAAGAACCTGAAGGAGCGTTATACCATTGTGATTGTTACCCACAACTTGGCGCAGGCAAAGCGCATTGCGGACGATATGGCCTTTTTCCAGAATGGACGGCTGGTAGAAACAAAGGATGCAGAAACATTCTGGGAAAAGCCGGAGTGCGAAGAGACGAAAAAGTTTTTAAAGGGATGAGTTTTATCTGTTCTGTTCAGTTCTTCGTATGGATGGAAACCAGATGGCCGGTGTGAATACGGAAATACCGGTCATTTGCTTGTCTGTCGTGTTTTCCACAATATGGGGAAGGTTGGATCGAATCAGCGTCGAATCCCCTTCCATCAGATGAATTCTCTCGGTTCCGATGATAACATCCAGTTCTCCGGACTGGACCATGATGATCTCCTCACTGGGGTGAATCACAGGGCGTTCGCCATCCTTAGCATGTGCTTCCAGCTCAAAACCGATAATCAGAGACTGGGGAACAAATTCTGCCGATGGCATCGGCGTCAGCAGATGGTAACGGATATTGGAATGGGGCTGTGATAAAGTGATGACCTGATTTTTTCTGGTAGTCAGTGTGTTGTCAGTTTCGGCTTCTCCCATAAAAAGATAGGTGGGAACATCCAGAGCAGCGCTGATTTTGCGAAGCGTTGACAGGGATGGGTCCGTCAGATTGCGCTCTATCTGGGATATATAGCCAATGGAAAGTCCTGTCTGTTCAGCCAGGGCTTTTAGTGTAAAACCTCTTGATTTTCTTATGTTGCGTACCTGCTCACCGAGCATATTGTAATCCTCCTGTTCGATGTACTTTATTCTATGATCTTCAGCGGAATCCGCTGTCTGTATTAGTATACCATTGTTTTTGTAAATAAACCAGATTTTGATTTGTTTTATATATATAAAAATATTAAAGTTCACTATTCTTCTATTTGCCTCGTTATCTGTTTCTGCTTTGGCTTATTTTCACAGATTTATGGAATGTTTTTTATGCAAAATCCCTAATTTTGTATTTTGAACGAAAAAAGGTTGACTATATATTTTAGTAATAGTAAAATTATACTAATTTTAAAATAATTTTACAGCATGGAGGTCTACTATGAAAATTACTGATGTAAAAGTAGAAGTGATTCACATTCCGATGAAAAAGCCGTTCCGTATTGCATTTGCCGTACAGGATCATTCTGTGAATGTTCTGGTAAAAGTTATGACAGATGAGGGACTCTATGGAATCGGAGAGGCAGCTCCGTTTGAACCGGTTACCGGAGAGAACAGTGCAACCGTTCTGGAAGTTCTTAAATTGTTTAAACAGGGTCTGATCGGTATGGATCCGATGAATATTGAGGGAATTCATCTGATGATGGATCGTCTGATTTCCGGCAATACCTCAGCAAAGGCTGCAATCGATATCGCGCTGTATGATCTGAAAGGCAAGGTTATGAACCAGCCGCTGTACAAGGTACTGGGCGGATACCGTGACCAGATCGTAACCGATATGACAATTGGTATTGATAAGCCGGAACTGATGGCACAGGAAGCAAAAGAGCGTGTTGAGCGTGATGGATTCCGTATCCTGAAGGTGAAAGCTGGAATTAATCCGGCGGATGATATTCGTGCACTTACTCTGATTCGTGAAGCAGTTGGACCGGATATCCGTCTGCGTGTGGATGCAAACCAGGGATATACCGTAAATGATGCGGTAAGAGTTCTGAAAGAATTTGAAAAAATCGGTGTTGACGCAGTAGAGCAGTGTCTGCCATGGTGGGATATGGACGGTTCCAAGATCCTTCGCCAGAAGGTTGATATGAAGATTATGCTGGATGAGTCTATCCATTCTCCGGTTGATGCAGCAAAAGCCTGCAAGATGGATGCAGCTGATATTCTGAACATCAAACTGATGAAGTGCGGCGGTCTGTATCCGGCAGAGAAGATCAATGCAATCGCAGAAGCAAATCATGTAAATTGTATGGTTGGCTGTATGCTGGAGACGAAGGTTGCGATTGCAGCAGGTGTCAGCCTGGTTGCAGCTAAGAGCAATATCACAGAGGCAGATTGCGACAGCTTCATGTATGCAGTAGATCCGGAGATGGGAATGCCAGGTGGCTTCACCATCGAGGGTGGCGTATATACACTGTCTCAGAAACCGGGTCTTGGTCTGGATCTGGATTTCTAATTCGGATAATAAATGCTTCGCGGGGATGCGCTGACCGAAGTCATGCGCCAGGCCTCGCGGAGGTTCTCACTAGAAAGGATTACTTAATATATGGAAAGCACAACATTATTTTCATCAGAAAGCGCATTGCTTCTGATTATGTTTCTTATGGTAGCTGTCGGCTTTTGGCTTCAACGCTTTAAAGTGTTCAAGGTACTTGGACCGGCTTTAACGGTTATTGTTACCGGTATTATTCTTTCAAACTTGAAAATTGTACCGGTGTCCAGCCCGACCTATGATGCCCTCAGCAGTTATTGTGTACCGCTGTCTGTTTCTATCTGTCTGCTGAGCCTAGATCTGCGTCAGATGAAAAAATTGTTAAACAGAAACTCGATTATTGCGCTGGTATCAGCAGCGGTAAGTGTCTGCCTGATGGCATTCGTGTTTGGTGTTTTATTCGCATCCAAGATTGATGAGGGATGGAAGATTGCCGGAATGTTTGTCGGAACCTATACAGGCGGAAGTTCCAACCTGACAGCAATCGCAGTCGGACTGGATGCATCAAAGGGAACCATCGCAGCTGCCAATGCAGCAGACTATGTAATTGGTATTCCGACTCTGATTCTTATGTTTGCGGCACCGGCTATCTACAAGAATTCTAAGCTGCTGAGAAAGCTGTGGCCTTATGAGATGACAGAGGCAGAGCTGCAGGGCGATGGAGATCATGAAGAACTGATGGCATCTAAAGAGTGGTCCATTCAGGAGATCGCATGGCTGCTGGCAATCGGCTTTGGTACTGTATGGGCAGCTACGACCATTGCAGGCATGGTATTTGAACCGGGATTCCGCAGTGCGGGACGTATTATTCTGATTACGACTTTCTCAATTATCATTGCACAGATTCCGGCAGTACGTAAACTGCGCGGCAACTTTGACCTGGGACTTTTTGTGGCGCTGTTATTCCTGACCACCATTGGATTCGCAGTTGATCTGAAACAGTTCTTTGGCTCTACATTCTATATTACCTTATTCTGCTTCTGCGTTATCGTCAGCTGCATCGTACTGCATCTGCTTGTAACGAGACTGCTGAAGATAAAATTCGAGTATGTTCTTCTTTCTGCTGTGGCATGTATTTCTGACGGCCCGACAGCTGCTCTGATTGCATCAAGTGCGCAGTGGAAAACTATGATTACAACCGGTCTTCTGATGGGCGTTCTGGCCGGAGCGATGGGCAACTACCTTGGTATTGCAGTTGCTTATGCTATCCGCGGCATCATCGGGGTATAACAGGAAAATCACGCTGCTGTTCACACATGTGTGCACGGCAGCGAGTAGGGAGATGAATTGTTATGAAACTATATCATTTGTATGTATCGGGAATTCTTTATGCGGAACTTGATTTTGATAAGCAGCCGCTCTCTATTCAAAAATTGGATATTGTATCGGCTAAGCTGCTTCCGTGGGAGACTTTGTCGGAAGAGGACAATGCCTTTTATAAATCATTTACCAAAATTGACTTATTGAAGCTGTCACATCAGCTTCATAGCTATGAACAGAAACTTGCGGGAGACGGGGAAGTCATCGTAGAGCTGCCGGAAGGCGCAGAGCGCTATACAAGCAGTAAGGATTCCTGGTATCTGCAGCGTGATATCAAATTCCCGAATAACAAGCTGGTAGAGAATGGCGAGCTGCTTGCAGTGTGCTGTCCGGCAAGGGAAATGGTTACGGTGCTGGTACGGGACGGCGAGGAGGAAAGAACGGTTCTTAAAATGTGGAAAAACACCTGGCCAGATGAGAAAATTTATGGAGTTAATCATCTTGGAAGTTTCCCGGTTCCTATGCGGGACGGCATTCATCTGTCAACGGATGTTTATGTACCGGCTGGGCTGAACGAGAAGGTACCGGCGGTACTGATTCGTACACCATATGGAAAAGAAGATGGCTGTGAAGTTTACTATCGGTACGTACAGCGCGGCTATGCAGTCGTAGTTCAGGATGTCCGGGGCCGTAACCTCAGCGAAGGCGAATGGATTCCGAACCACTCAGAGGTAGAGGATGGCGATGACACTCTGAACTGGATTGCAGAGCAGTCCTGGTCTTCAGGAAGTGTCGGCATGGTAGGCGGTTCCTATCTGGGATATGTACAGTGGGCAGCAGCAGCTAGCGGAAATCCTCACCTGAAGGCCTTGATCAGCGTCGTATGTGCAGGAAGTGCATTTGTGGATCTGCCGAGAAGAGGCGGCTGCTTTACCTCCGGAATGCTTGCCTGGGGATTCGCTGTTTCTCAGAAAAAATTCCATCCGGAACTGATGGAGCGGGATGACTGGGAAGAAGTATTGAACATCCGCCCGTTAGAGCAGCTTGCAGAAAAAGCACTGGGATATCATGTTCCGTTCCTGGATAAATGGCTGGAAAATTCAGAGTATGATGAATTCTGGCATCGTTCCAACTGGAAGGAGCGCTCTGTGCATGCGCAGATCCCGGCTCTCATCCAGTCCGGCTGGTTTGATGATAATGGAATGGGAACGACAGAGGCTCTGGAGCTTGTGCATGATTTCCCGGAAGGCATGAGAAAAGTAATTCTAGGTCCGTGGCAGCATAGCGGAAACAGCAAATACGATATGCATGGAGTGTCATTTGGTGACGAGGCTCTGCGCTTTGACTTAGATTTTATCTATTTCCAGTGGTTTGAGCATCATCTGAAGGGCGTAGACAACGGAATTGATAAAACAGCTCCAGTTGAGTATTATACCGTCGGACAGGAAACATGGAAGACAGCTTCCAACTGGCCAATTCCGGAGACCCAGGAAACAGAGATTTACCTGGACAGCTGCGGTCATGCCAACACATCCTCCGGTGATGGAGTTCTTTCCTTTAAACTGCCGGAGAAGGAGCGTCAGGACAGCTATGATTATGATCCTCAGAATCCGTCAACTCATATCATCGATATGTCTGAAAATGAAATTGAGGTTCCGGAGGACTATACAGAGGAGGAGAAACGTCAGGATATGCTGTGTTACTCCACGGATCCGCTGGAGAAGGACGTGGTAATCACAGGCGATATAACCGTGTCTCTTTACATCGCTTCCGATGCACCGGATACGGATTTCATGGTTCGATTAACGGATGTAGATGAAAATGGTCGTTCTATCAAACTGGCAGATGGTATCTTATCTGCGAAGTATCGCAATGGATTTGACCATGCAGACTTCTTAAATCCGGGCGAGGTAGTTCCGCTGACAATCCTCACGACGAAGATTTCCAACTGCTTTAAGAAGGGACATCGAATTCGCGTGACGATTACCTCCAGTGCGAAGAACTTTGTATTCCCGAACAGCAATACAAAAGACGGTTTCAACAGCCAGACAACGGTTATTGCACATAATACAATCTTCCATGGCGGACAGTATCCGTCCAAGATTACGGTTCGTATGGAGCAGTAAGGCATTTTCGAATTTTGAAAACAGGTTAGAGCGCAGCAACAATCATGTGCCTCGTTGGGAAACCAACGGGGTATTTTTTTTGCCCTAATCCAGCTGCATAGGACACTGAAAAGTCAAAACGAACAGTAGGTAGTCCTGCAAGGACAACCAAAGTGCGCCTACGAGACCAACGCGAAAGCGGAGGAATCTTGTGGAAATATAGCTGATAGTGTGATATGATTTGAATGGCAAAAGATATTTTAAGGAACAGACATGTTAGCGTTAAGTTCGCTAAGGAGAATAATATGGAATGGTTTGGAATTGTATGGGAGAAATTATCTGTGGTGTTCAACTTATTCCTTTAATTGGGTCTATTCTCCAAACAGAAATAGCATAAAAAAAGAATTTTGATAAAAATGGAACAAGATGATAAAGTTTGCAGAATCAAGAAAATCGATATTTGGCGAAGGAGTGTGAATGGATGAAAAAGAAAATAATTCTATCAATAGCGTTTCTGATCAGTTTATTACCAATGTTATTTAACCAATATGGCGGATTAAAAGGTGTACAGGAAATTACCGGCTTGATAAATCTGCTCAATCCTATTGGAATAGTGTCTGTCATTTTGTTTGTTTTAGGAGTATGGTTTCCCTTCAAGAAACGAGTTGTTAGTAAAAGTTTAGGCGCATTAGGCGTGATTGGGATTGTGGTCTCTGAAATATATAAATTCCTCACCTGGCATACATTGACTGTCACCGGTGAAGTCAGTTTACAGAATAGCATTCGATTAGCATTCCCCGAGTTTTATATAGGATTGACCATTTCTTTGGTAATGGTGATTGCTTATTTTGTGATTGACAAGTACACTTGGCATAAGGACAACTTCAAGTTTGTAGAATTCAAAAATTTAATATGAAATGTGAGATAGAGCGTATGGAAATAATCTATACGTTCTATTTTTTTGCCTTTTTGAAAAAAGTGATAAAAAAACTATTGACATTTTGTTACTGGTAAAACGGCGAAAAATATTCTGATCTCCTGCGGTGCGCGTCTTGCCGTATTTGATATAAACCTAACCAATCATTCAAATGATTCCGGCTAATATTATTGCTTTGTTAGGTATTGCAGTGCTGATTACATATTCTCCGCAGAATGGGCTTATTCTGTTGCTGATGGCTTTTTTGATTGGCCCGATGGGATTGCCGCTTGCGGCGATCTGGCTGTTGGGTAAGGTGCAGGATTTGAAATATACAATTCAGGACAGGGTTTATGGGTGATTTTTTGAGAGAGAAAGCTTCTTTTCATAAAAAGCGACAAAAACGATAAATATCCATATAAAACAGGCTGGAAATAAATTTAATTAAAGATTTTGCAGAAAAACTGCAAAAATAAGCAATAAAATCTTTCAAAGGCAATTTTAATTCCTATAAAAGGGTGTGATTCAATGCCTTTGGAAGATGATGAAATATAGTTTAAGAATAGATAAGAAGCAGGACGATAGGGATGAATCCTAATGTCCTGCTTCTTAGTTATTTGGAATGAACAGTAATGTATTTCTGGTTTTTGCTTTTGGGTTTGTCTGGAAACATCAATATATGTTTGCATTTCATCTCGACTTTTAGGCTCTGTACAAAATTCCAATAGCAAGTTTTGCTTGCTGATCACAGATGTATCATGTTGCGGCATCATGTGCTGTATCATGTGTGGCATCATGTACGGAAGCACCGCGCATGATATAATTTACATTTTTCAGGATGACTCTAAAATCTGTCGCTGTTGAGGAAAATTCAGGCTTATATGCCTCTGTATATCCAGGCAGCTTTTCTGTTTCACTGACGATTTTGCGTAGGCCGCTTCCACGGCGTTCCATGTATTTCATGAAAAACAAATTTCAAAGGGACTGGTATATCATAATTTTAAAAATAAGGACGAACTGTATTTAAAGTGTGTGGAAGAGTGTTTTAAGGAAATGACCGCATACTTTCAGAGTAAGGAATACAAGGCAGAGCATGTACAGAAAAGTCTGCATAACCTTTTTCAAATGCGGCAGCAGTTTTTTAAGGAAAATCCGTATCATTGCAATCTCTTTTTTTATACGGTTTTGCAGCCTCCAAAGCATTTGCGGGAGGAAATACACACACTTCGGCAGCCATATGATGAATTTTATGTAAACTGCTTTCGGGAATTGTTGCAGCAGCTGCAGCTGCGTGACGGGATAACCATAGAAGCAGCTATGGAATATTTCATGATTTTTCTGGAAATGTATAATGGATATTTTCAAAGCAAGTCCGGAGAAAAAGAGGATATTCCTGCTTTGATAGAAGACCATGAAGTAAATCTTTCTAAAATTTTAGATATTATGTTATATGGTGTCGCAAAAAGCGAATAATATTATGAAAAAACATGGAGGAGGAGACAGATGATATCTCTGATAATAAGACTATTAGCAGCTGTTGTACTTGCATTTTGGGCAGGAAAGCTGATATCAAAAATCAAATTGCCGTCCATATTGGGCTGGCTGATAGCGGGAATGATGTTAGGATTCCATGCGGTTTCCCTGATGAATCAGCAGATTTTAGACGCCCGGTGGTATCAGACAATGGTGCATATTTTAGAATGTGCCGTTGGTCTGATGATTGGTACAGAACTCGTGTGGAATAAAATCAAACGTTTCGGTAAAGCGATTGTGATTACAACATTTACACAGTCGGTTGGAACCTTTTTATTTGTATCCCTTGTTTTCGGAATTGTATTTTATTTTCAGGAGATTCCTCTGTACCTGGCCTTTTTATTTGGCGGAATTGCCCTGGCTACAGCCCCTGCCCCTGCCTTATCCATTGTGCGGGAATTTAAGATAAGCGGTCCGGTCACCAACACGCTGATTCCTATGGCAGCACTGGATGATATTGTGGGCTGTGTGATCTTCTTTACCACGATTGCTATTGTAGCAGGAAATCTTTCTGCAGGACAACTTCCGGCCTATATGATTGCGCTGGTTGTAATTCTTCCCTTGGTGATAGGGGCAGTCACGGGAATTCTAGCCGGCCTTATGTTCAAAAAAGAGAGAAGTTCTTCGGCTACCCTGGTTATCTTAATAGGTAATATTTTGCCTACATCAGGCGTTGGATTTTTCTTTAACAACGTGGTAATGCCGAAACCGGTTTTAAATTTTATGTTGATTGGTATGGCGTTTTCTGCCGCCTTTTCCAATATGATTACCGAGAAACGACTGGAACAGATTATGCAGGCTTTCAATCCATTCCTGGGAATTGCAATGATTCTTGTAATTCTGAATCTGGGCGCGCCGCTGGATTATCATTTGATTATGGGGGCGGGAATGTTTACGGCTATTTATATTGCTGCGAGAGCCCTTGGTAAATATTTCGGCGCTTATTTCGGTGCAAGCATTACAAAATCGCCGCAAACGGTTAAGAAATATCTGGGATTTACGCTTTTGCCTCACTCCGGAGTGTCGCTAGTGTTTACGGGAATTGCAGTTTCTGTGCTGAGCGGCCCTGCGCCGGAATGCGCTCAGATTATTCAGGGAACTATTGCGGCTGCGGCTGTTATCAATGAAATCATTGCCGTGATTGCCGCGAAAAAAGGGTTTGAATGGGCAGGCGAATTTGGGAATGGTGCTGCAGCGGTAAGAGCACCAGAAGAGGGGATTTGTCACGAATAATTTAGCACATATGGAATGGAAAGTTAAGGAATGACCAGAGTGAAACATCATTGCCAAACCCGTATACCTGCCGTATACTAAAGAATGTACAGCAAAATTTTTACAAAGGAGACATAACCATGACAAAAACATTAAAACGTCTGGCAGGATATTACAAGCCCTATAAAGGACTTTTCTTTTCCGACCTGTTCTTTGCCATTCTGGGGGCCGGAATTACTCTGGTGATTCCGTTGATTGTGCGTTACATCACCAGCACCATTGTTCATCTTCCGGCAGAGACAGCCACAGGTATGATTGTAAAACTGGGAATTTTTATGATTGTGCTGGTGCTGATAGAAGCATTCTGTAACTTTTATATTGCCTATTACGGTCACATTATGGGAGCGAGTATTGAGCGCGATATGAGAAATGAGATTTTCAGCCACTATCAGAAACTCTCTTTCGCCTTTTATGACAACCAGAAAGTAGGCCACCTGTTATCAAGAATCACTGCAGATTTATTCGATATCAGCGAACTGCTCCACCACGGCCCCGAAGATTTGGTGATTTCCATTATTAAATTTGTGGGGGCCTTTGCCATTCTGGTGTTTATCAATGTGCGTCTGGCCCTGGCCGCTTTTTTCTTTGTTCCATTTTTGATTCTTTACGCTATTTATTTCAATAAAAAGATGAAAAAAGCCTTTCGGGAAAACAGAGCCAGAATCGCAGATATTAACACCCAGATTGAAGATAGTCTTTCCGGTATCCGTGTGGTAAAATCGTTTGCCAATGAGAAGGTGGAGATGAAGAAATTCCGGCAGGGAAATGAAAGGTTCGTTAATTCCAAGAAACTCAGCTACAAATACATGGGAACTTACAACAGCGGTATGGGGGCTTTTACCACACTGATTACGATTTCTGTGCTTCTGACCGGGGCTTTCTATCTTACCAAAGGAGCCATGCCGGTGGAAGATTTGGTAACGGTACTTTTGTATATCAATAACTTTACGGACCCGGTGAAAAAGCTGATTACTTTTACCGAGCAGTTCCAGAACGGATACAGCGGTTACTCCCGTTTCCTGGAAATTATGGCAGTGGCTCCGGATATTCAGGACGCGCCGGAGGCAAAAGAGGTCAATGACGTAAAAGGCGCTATTGATTTTGAAAATGTCTCTTTTGCCTATGAAGGAACGCAGGAAAAGGTATTAAGTCATGTAAACCTCAAGGTAAAAGCAGGGGAGTATGTGGCCCTGGTAGGAAGTTCCGGCGCAGGAAAAACTACACTTTGCAGTTTGATTCCCAGATTTTATGATGTGACAGAGGGAAGCGTGCTGCTGGACGGTGAGGATATACGGAATCTGAAACTGCAGAGTCTGAGAAACCAGATAGGAATTGTACAGCAGGATGTGTATTTGTTTGCAGGAACCGTTATGGAAAATATCCGGTACGGAAAACCGGACGCTACAGATGAAGAAGTCATTCGCGCCGCAAAGGCAGCCAATGCCCATGAATTTATTACAGAACTGGAACAGGGTTATGACACGGATATCGGACAGCGGGGTGTGAAACTCTCCGGAGGACAGAAACAGAGACTTTCCATTGCCAGAGTTTTTCTGAAAAACCCGCCTATTCTGATTTTTGATGAAGCCACCTCTGCGCTGGATAACGAAAGTGAAAAAATTGTGCAGCAGTCTTTGGAAAATCTGGCAAAGGACAGGACCACGTTTGTCATTGCCCACCGGCTTTCCACTATTCGCAAGGCTCAGAGAATTCTGGTGCTTACGGAGGACGGTATTGCCGAGGAAGGAACTCATGAAGAACTGATGAAAAAAGAGGGAATTTACAGCAGCCTGTATCAGCTGTCTTTTGCCTGAAGAATCAAAAAATTGTGCATTGCATCACATTAAAACGTTGATGATGGAAAGGAAAAGGCGTATAATGGAGGATAAAACACAGGGAAAGGAAGCAATGCCATGATAGCAGATAAAATGAGAGAACTTGTAAAGAACAGTTCCGCCATTCGTGCCATGTTTGAAGAAGGAAAGAAAATGGCAAAGGAATACGGTGCAGAGAATGTCTATGATTTCAGCCTGGGGAATCCCAATGTTCCGGCGCCGCCACAGGTAAAGGAAGCCATTTTAAAAGAACTGGAGGAGGCAGACTCTCTGATGCTCCACGGATATATGAGCAACAGTGGGTACGAAGATGTAAGAGAGGCGGTTGCCCGTTCTTTAAACCAACGGTTTGAAACTGCCTTTGCCCAGAATAACATCGTGATGACCGTAGGAGCAGCAGGCGGATTAAACGTCATACTGAAAACTCTTTTGAATCCCGGGGACGAGGTGCTGGTCATTGCCCCTTATTTCGGAGAATACAATTCTTATGTGGCAAATTATGACGGAAAGGTAGTGGTTGTAAGCCCCAATACAGAGACTTTTCAGCCTAATCTGAAGGAGTTGGAAGAAAAGATTACAGAGAAAACAAAGGCTGTGATTGTAAACTCCCCCAACAATCCCACCGGAGTAGTGTATTCCGAGGAAACCATCAAGCAGATGACAGCAATTCTGGACAGAAAGCAGAAGGAATTGAAAACAGACATCTATCTGATTTCAGACGAACCTTATCGGGAATTGGCCTATGATGGTGTGAATGTGCCATATTTGACGAAATATTACGCCAATACCATTGTGGCCTATTCTTTCAGTAAGTCCCTCTCCCTTCCCGGAGAACGCATTGGATATCTGGTGATTCCGGATCAGGCGGCCGACGGGAAAGAGATTCAGGCTGCCGCCAATGCAGCTACCAGAATCCTGGGCTATGTCAATGCTCCGTCTTTAATGCAGCGGGCCGTGGCCAGATGTCTGGATGCAAGAGCAGACGTGCCTTATTACAACAGAAACCGGGAAGTCCTTTACAATGGATTAAAAGAACTGGGATTCGACTGTATTAAGCCTCAGGGGGCATTTTACCTGTTTGTAAAATCTCCGGTGGAAGATGAAAAGATGTTCTGCGAAGCTGCGAAAAAGCACCGTATTCTGCTGGTGCCGGGCGCGTCCTTTGCCTGCCCGGGCTATGTGCGGATTGCTTACTGCGTGTCCTATGAGACCATTGTGAACGCCATGCCTGCTTTTCGGAAGCTGGCCGAAGAATTTTAGAAAAGTTTTTAGAAAAGTTCATTGTTTTTAAGGGAAACTATGATAAGATGATTCTGTAGAGGGATATTGTGAAGGTATAACGAATAAGAGGATTGATGTTATGAATAAACAGGAATTTTTAAAAATACTCAGAGACACTCTGCAGAGTCAGCTGTCTTCCCGGGAGACAGAAAATCATGTGGAATATTATCGGACTTATATAGAGGAACAAATGCGGGAGGGAAAGACAGAAATAGAGATTCTGGATGTGCTGGGAGACCCCAGGCTGATTGCCAGGACCATTCTGGAAACCTCTTCTGCAGGAAATGCTTATCAGAAGCAGGAATACACTTATCAGGAAGAACCAAAAGAAACGGCAGGAGGAAATCGTGGTGCCGGCAAACTCACTGAGCGGTACAGACATACCCTGCGTATCCTTGCCGGAGTGTTTATTGCTCTCCTGGTGCTTATTCTGGTAGTGCGGGTAGTAACGTTTCTTTTACCTGCAGTTCTGGCTGTGGCGGCAGTCCTTTTTGTCCTCTCATACTTTAAAAAGAGATAGGGAAGAGCGTTTTCAGACCAAGAGAAACGCCCGACAGGGGAGCTGCCGGACGTTTCGAGGGGAGTATAAATAATTAAATAAGGGGTTATAATGTAAAAAAAATTTTTGAAGGGTAAATTCTTTTTACAACCCATATTATAATATAAAAGGAAAAAAAATGCAATAATATTATTTTTTTCTTATAAAATTGTTAAAAAATAGGAAATATAATTGTGAAGGATTCGCCGCATATTTTTTGTGATTACAGGGATACTAAGACTGTAATCAAAAAAATAAACCAGGAGGTAAGAACGAATGGCTAAGAATTCTAACAACACAAATAAAAACAAAGCAGGTGCTTCCAACACGAAAAATACCTATGCACAGAACAACGGAAGTCAGAATTGCCATACTTCTGATAAGGCATCTGACAAAAACGCTGCAGACAATATGAACAGAAGCAAATAAAGAAGCGTAATACCCCTTTTGAGACGAGAATGTTGCATAAAGCAGTTAGGGGGAATATGGATACTTTTTCATATTCTCCCCAGCCCTTGGTGCGGCATTCTTCTCTTTTTATAAGCGAAATGCTTTTTTACTACATATGATATAGTAAAAATAAAAGGAAGTAAACATATGCTTAGTATTGATACCATTGCGGCGCAGGAATTGGATATATATGTAAATAGAAGCGATACCATAATTATAGATTTAAGGGAGCGCGACGTCTATGACAAAAGCCATTTTCGCACAGCGGTAAATGTGCCCTATGAGGAACTGGAAATCTGCAGGAAATTTCCCAGACAAAAGCTGCTGATTGTATACTGTGAACGAGGAAGCACCAGTCTGTTTGCAGCCAGAGCACTGATGAAAATGGGATTTCGGGTAAAGTCCGTGGTAGGTGGAATTCGATGTTACCAAGGTTCTAACTTGTATTTTTCCACAGAGCATAGTAGAATAAAAAAATAAACAGGGACCGGTTTTAGCCGGTCCGGGACAAAGGAGAAAAAAGATATGAAATATATGTTTGCGTCAGATATTCACGGGTCACAGTATTATTGCAAAAAAATGCTGGACGCTTATAAACAGGAAAAGGCAGACCGTCTGGTGCTGTTGGGAGATTTGCTTTACCATGGACCGAGAAATGACTTGCCAAAGGACTATGCTCCCAAGCAGGTGATTGCCATGCTGAATGAAGTGAAGGAAGAGCTTTATGTTGTCCGGGGCAACTGTGATGCAGAAGTAGACCAGATGGTGCTGCAGTTCCCCATTATGGCAGATTACTGCATTATTATGGATAATGAAAGAACCATTTATGCCAGCCATGGACATGTATATAATGAAGACAACCTTCCGCCAATGAAAAAAGGCGACATTTTTGTGCATGGACATACCCATGTGCTGAGAGCCGAAAAAAAGGAAAATTACACAATTTTAAATCCGGGCTCTGTTTCCATACCTAAGGAAGGAAATATTCCTACCTACGCTGTGTTGGAGGACGGCCTGTTCAGTATCCGTGGATTTGACGGAGAAGTAGTGAAGGAGTTAAAGCTTTGATGAAAACGTTTGAATTGATTGCACCCTGCCATTTCGGGCTGGAGGCGGTTTTAAAGAGAGAAATTCAGGATTTGGGCTATGAAATCAGCGAGGTGGAGGACGGAAAGGTGACTTTCTGGGGAGATGCCGACGCCATTGTAAGGGCCAATGTATTTCTGCGCACAACAGAGAGAATCCTTTTGAAAGTGGCAAAGGTAAAAGCTGTAACCTTTGAGGAACTGTTTGATAAAACCAAAGCCCTGCCCTGGGAAGACTATATTCCCGTAAACGGGAAATTCTGGGTGGCTAAGGCCAATTCGGTAAAGAGCAAGCTGTTTAGTCCTTCGGATATTCAGTCTATTATGAAAAAAGCCATGGTGGAACGTTTGAAATCTGTCTATCATGTGGAATGGTTTGAAGAGGACGGGCCTTCCTATCCTGTGCGTGTGGCCTTTATGAAAGACGTGGCAACCATTGGCATTGATACCACAGGGCTTTCTCTGCATAAGCGGGGATACCGCCAGCTTACCAGTAAAGCGCCGATTACGGAAACTCTGGCGGCGGCTCTTTTGAAGCTGACCCCGTGGAATAAAGAACGAATTTTAGTAGACCCTTTCTGCGGCAGCGGTACGTTTCCTATTGAGGCAGCTATGATGGCGGCTAATATTGCGCCGGGAATGAATCGAAGCTTTTTATCTGAAGACTGGAAGAATCTGATTTCCAGAAAATACTGGTACAATGTCCATGACGAAGCCAGAGATTTGATGAATGTCAATATCGAGACTGATATTCAGGGATATGATCTGGACGGAGAGATTGTAAAAGCGGCCAGAGAAAATGCCAAAAGAGCCGGAGTGGAACATTTGATTCATTTTCAGCAAAGAGATGTAAAAGATTTAAGTCATCCGAAGAAATACGGTTTTCTGGTGACAAATCCCCCTTACGGCGAACGAATTGAGGAACGGGAAAATCTGCCCGCCCTTTATGAGACGATTGGAAAGAGTTTTGCCGGACTGGATGCCTGGTCCATGTATCTGATTACGGCCTATGCAGATGCAGAACGTTATATTGGAAGAAAAGCAGATAAGAATCGGAAAATTTACAATGGTATGATGAAAACGTATTACTATCAGTTTCTGGGGCCGAAACCGCCCAGAAAGAGAGAGAATTTGGCGGCAAAGGAGATGGGTGAGAGATGAAGAGAATGATTTTTGCAACCGGAAATGAAAACAAAATGGTTGAGATAAGAGAGATTCTGGGAGATTTGCCCTTGGAAATCCTTTCTATGAAGCAGGCGGGAATCCGTGCAGATATTGAGGAAAACGGCACAAGTTTTGAGGAAAATGCGCTGATAAAGGCAAGAGAAGTCTGCCGTCTGGCAGGTGAAATGGTGCTGGCCGATGATTCCGGTCTGGAAATTGATTATCTGAACGGGGAACCGGGGATTTACTCTGCCCGGTATATGGGAGAGAATACTTCCTACCGTGTAAAAAATAAAAACCTTATGGAGCGTCTGGAAGGGGTGCCGAACGAAAAGAGAACAGCGCGGTTCGTATGCGCCATTGCGGCTGTTTTCCCGGACGGAAAAGAACTGGTGGTAAGAGGAACTGTGGAAGGTATCATCGGATACGAAGAGCGGGGAGAAAACGGCTTTGGCTACGACCCTATTTTCTATCTTCCCGAGCGTGGACTGACTACTGCAGAACTTCCGCCTGAGGAGAAAAACAGTATCAGTCACAGAGGAAATGCTCTGCGCAAGATGAAAGAACTTCTGGAAAAAGAAAATCTGCTGTGATTTTGAAAAAAGAATAAGTAAAATAGAAGGATAAGCAAGTATGAAAATATTAATTGTCAGTGATACCCACGGACATTCGGAAAATCTGGAAAAAGTTCTTGAGCAGACAGGCCCTCTGGACCATTTTATTCATCTGGGAGATGTGGAAGGGCAGGAAGATTATATAGAGGTTATTGCAGGCTGCCCCGTACATATGGTGTCCGGAAATAATGATTTTTTCTCGGATTTACCCAGAGAAGAAGAGTTTTGGATTGGAGAATACCATATTCTGATTACACATGGACACTATTACGGTGTTTCTGTGGGGACAGAACGCCTAAAAGAAGAGGCTATGCTGCGAGGTATTGACATTGTCATGTACGGGCATACCCATCGTCCGGAGATAGATATGGAAGATCAGGTAACGGTTTTGAATCCGGGAAGTCTGTCTTATCCGAGGCAGATAGGAAGAAGACCCAGCTTTCTTATGATGGAAATTGACGGAGCGGGAGAGGCACATTATACGATTCATTATCTTTAGAATTGTTTTTTACAGGCGGTCAATCCAGGAGTCGGGGAGGCGCAAACAGTCGTTTTCCCGGCGTCCAGATTCCTGAAAAAAGCGCGTCAAAAGCATCACCAAAATTTCATGAAAAATTTTTAAAAAAATTTTAAAAATAGTGTTGACTTTTCTGGGACGACATGGTATATTATATTTCGTCGCCGGGCAAGAGAGTTCGGAAGACAAGAAAACATCACTTCGGGGTGTGGCTCAGCTTGGCTAGAGCGCCTGGTTTGGGACCAGGAGGTCGCAGGTTCGAATCCTGTCACCCCGATTGTTTCAAGACAAGAAACGCATGATTTTGTGCGGGTGTAGTTCAGTGGTAGAACACCAGCCTTCCAAGCTGGATATGTGGGTTCGATTCCCATCACCCGCTTTCATGAAACTTAGATTTCATGGGATGTGTTTGTAGCTCAGCTGGATAGAGCAACGGCCTTCTAAGCCGTGGGTCGGGGGTTCGAATCCCTCCAAGCACGTTTTGCATAAGAATGCAATATGGTGGGTATAGCGCAGTTGGTTAGCGCGCCAGATTGTGGCTCTGGAGGCCAAGGGTTCGAATCCCTTTATCCACCTTTAGCCGTAAGGCGGTCTTGGGCTATCGCCAAGCGGTAAGGCACAGGACTTTGACTCCTGCACTCGCTGGTTCGAATCCAGCTAGCCCAGTTAAGTAGTATATATGGAGCATTAGCTCAGTCGGTAGAGCACTTGACTTTTAATCAAGTTGTCCGGGGTTCGAATCCCCGATGCTTCACTGGAAGTTCAAATCCAAGCTGGGTTTGGACTTTTTTTCTTCAAAAGATAAATATGGAATATGCGGATATGGCGGAATTGGCAGACGCGCCAGATTTAGGTTCTGGTGTCTACGACGTGCAGGTTCAAGTCCTGTTATCCGCAGTAAACAGCAAGGGTGTCGCAGCAAGCATCAGAGTGATGACTGAGTGGCACCCTTTTTACAGTGGAGAAAGAGCGGGGGCAAAGAAGTGGAAAAAGAAAAAAAACGGGGAAAGACTTTGGCATGGTGGATTCTGGCAGTGGTGTTTGTAGTTTTTGGCGGTGGATTGTGCAATACAGTGCTGTTTGGAAAAATGCTGGACAAAATAGCGGAAGAGTATGTGTCAGACAATAATCAACAGCTGGCCGCCCATATATCTTATCGCTTGAAATCAGGAGAAGAATTTATCAGTGATTTTGCAGATAGCTTAAGTCGAATGCCGGAATTTCTGCTGACAGAAGGGCTGCTGGAGAGAAAGAAAGAGTCGCTGGAACTGGATAAGCTGATTCTGGTGTCTGAGGATGGAACACTTTTTCCAACAGTAGAGGATTATGCGTATGTGAAAGACTGGATAGAAGAACACCAGGAAGCCTGGAAGGAGTCGGTAGTTTCTTATGTAAAAGATAAAAGCATTCTTTTTTCTGCACCTGTCAGAAAAGAAGGAGAACCGGTCAGGCTGCTGCTGGGAATACAAAGTTATAAGGATATACAGTCTTTGGTAAACCAGACGGATTATCTGGGGTATGGCATCAGTATTCTGTTGGATATGGACAATCGGGAACGTATGATTATGGAAGGTGATTCTTCTATTTCCATAACCGATAAGGATGTAAAAAAGCTGCTGAAAAAGGCGGAAGTACAGGGGAACTGTGTATATCAGAAAGAACTGCCGGATACTGGGACGGTGTTTGTGAGTGTATGTGAGGTGGAAGGCACAGACTGGGAACAGGCGGCGATTATTCCTTCTAATGTTTTATTATCCCAAATTGGCGTTTATATGGATGGTTATATTGCGCTGTTCTTTCTAGTGCTGATTTTATTTCTGATATTGATATTTTGTCTGCTGAAAGAAAATAAAAAGAAAGAAAAGCTGTTTTTGATAGATAATCTGACGGGAGGATATAACAGAGGAGGATTTTTGGAGCAGGCGGAGAAAGTGGCAGACAGCAAAGGGGGAATTTTCTGTATTGTGTATCTGAATGTTGTGGATTTCCGCTATATCAATGAAAGTTGGAGTGAAGAGGACGGAAACAAAACGCTGCAGTTTGTGTATCAGAACTTTGCGGGAATTTTGAGAGAGCAGGAATTGATTTGCAGAAGCGGTATGGATCACTTTTTCTTGTTTTTACAGGAATCGGAAGAAGAAATTATTTCCAGGAGAATCCAGACAGAGATTGAAAAGATAAACAGCATGGTAAATCAGAAATTTAGCGGATATCGGATTGATTTCACCGTAGGGGTATGCATGTTGGAAAATTCTCAAGAAGTCAGTTCTGTGATGAATAAAGCTGTCTATGCCAGCAAAATGGGA
This sequence comes from Blautia sp. HCN-20427, assembly GCF_037890365.1. NCBI lineage: Bacteria > Bacillati > Bacillota > Clostridia > Lachnospirales > Lachnospiraceae > Blautia > Blautia sp. HCN-20427. Next base: position 157,159 of record NZ_JBBKBX010000003.1, read on the forward strand.
ACAGAGCAAAACGTCTGCAGCTTTTTCAGCGGCAGCATATCCGGAAAATTTGACAGGGAGAAATGGCTGAACAATATGTTTGAAGAATCGCTGAAAAACCACGATTTTCAGGTTTATCTTCAGCCGAAAGTATCACCGTCCCACAGCCAGCCCTGTAAGGCAGAGGCTCTGGTTCGATGGATTCATCCGGAGGCGGGGATTATCAGTCCGGCAGATTTTATTCCGCTGTTTGAAAGAAATGGAAAAATATGTAAGCTTGATTTATATATGTTTGAAGAAGTATGCGGTCTGATGAGCCGCTGGATTCGGGAAGGCAGGACTGTGACGGGGATTTCTGTCAATCTTTCTCGATATCATTTGAAGCGTGCGGGAAGCGATGTGTGGAAAAGCTATCAGGAGGTAAAAGAACGCTACGGTATCCCCGACGGGGTCATAGAGTTGGAACTTACGGAAACGGTATTTCTGGAAGATAATCAGCTTTCTTTTGTGAAGAATATATTAGACCATTTTCGTGCCTGTGGATTTACGGTATCGCTGGATGATTTTGGATTTGCCTATTCGTCGCTTTCTCTGCTGAAGGATTTTCAGGTGGATATTTTGAAGCTGGACAGGGAATTTTTTGTTAATGAAAATGAGAAATCACGGAAAATTGTGGAAAACATTATTCGTCTTGCCCACAGTTTGGGGATGGATGTGGTAGCAGAGGGAATCGAGCAGATGGAACAGGTAGAGGTACTTCGAGACATGGACTGCGATTTCATTCAGGGATATGTGTATTCAGCACCTCTTCCAGTAGAAGAATTTGAAGTATGGAGGGAAAAATACCAAAGGCAAACAGCAGATATGAACTGTTAAAAAGATGGCAGTGACATGAAGAGCAAATCGGAAGCATTTCGAAGTGCTGTTTCATGCCGCTGCCTTTCTATATCTGAGAAATCAAAACCGCTATTTTACAGTAACAGTAAAGCTGTCCCCTGCAGGCTGGTAGTCATTGCTCATTTGTCCGCTCTCCTGGGGCATTTTTGCAATATACGGAGTGAGTGTCAGAGTCTGTGCATCGTCACTGACATAGCCGTTCTCCAGAGTGTCCACCTCCATGCAGCCTATACCTGTATGGATGGTGCGTATGGAAAATTCTACCGGATTGCCAAGGTTATCCTCTCCTTTTAGGAGAATATGATAGGCGGGAACCGTATCCGGTGTAGAGGTTTTAAAGTAAATCCGCTGTCCCATGGCATTGGAAGAATATTTGTAGAAGCGGATGGCGGTTTTATCCGGCAGAGTTATGGTGGTATCCAGGGAAACTGTATAAGTGGAAGCCATCAGGTCTTTTCCTGTAGCGGTGAAGGAAAAGCTGCCAATACTTTTGCCGCCCATGGAATAGTGCAGTTCAATATCCAGATTTTGAGAGGCATCAATAGAATCAAGAGACATTCTCCTGGAAGAAACCAGGTTATAGTCATCTGCCTGCTCCGTTCCGCCGCTGGCGCCCCAGGAGACCATTTTGCCATTAATAAAGACATTAACATCTGCAAGTGTACCGCCCTGTTCCAGAAAGTTTTCATTCTTTTGGGGCAGAGTAAAGGTATCCGAGATGTAAAGGATGTTTTCATCTAATACCACATCATTGAGAGTAACCGTATATCCGTCTTTGCTTATGGATTTTCCTACCATGGTACGGTAAGGGGACAAATCCTTCTGAATTCCCAGAAGCTGGGAAAGGTTGTAGGTGACAGTCTTCATACCGGCGTATGCTATAAACTGTGCAGGAGGAAAAAGCAGAGAACCTCCAAGAATACACACAATCGCAGCAGCAGCCACATATTTTTTACGGCTGCGGCGGGAAACACGGCGGGAAGAAAATTGTTTTTTCCATTTTTTCATTTCCAAATCAGATACCTGAGGAATTTCATAGGAATCCGGTTGATTATCGATTTCGTTTAAGAGGGTATAAATCTGTTCATTCATAAGCGAGGGCTCCTTTCTCTGTTTGCAGAAAACAGGCTGCGAATCCGCTTCTTTCCTCTGGAAAGGCGGTTGTAAATCACAGGTTTAGCAAGACCGGTGGACTGGCTGACTTCCTCCATATTTTCCTCTTCTATGTAGAGTCGGAGGAAAAGTTCCCGGTCTTTGGGTTTTAAGCAGGCAAGTATCTGTTGGGTTTCCTCTGAAAATTCTTCCTCTACGGCCTGAAGTTCTGCAGAAAACTCTGCCTGTATCACGGGCTGTCCTGTTTCTTCCATAGCCTCCCAGCTTGTTTCCAGCATACGAGAGGCATATTTTCTTTTGCAGTCCAGCGCTTTTAATCTTGCAACCCCTGCAATCCAGTTGGCAAATGGATTTCTTTCCGGGTCATAAGCGTCAATATGGTTCCATACAGCAAAGAAGACATCGTTTTGACATTCTTCTTCGTACTGAGGCAGACTCCCCAGATAACGGTGCACCACAGCTTTTACCAGACCGCCGTAATGCAGCATGCAATATTCCAGTGCTTTTTCATGTTTCCGGCAAAGCAGCGGAATAAAATTTTCTTCCGTGACTTTCATGGCTGTCATCATTCCCTTCTGTATTTTGTCTTATACTATATATTCGTTTCTTTTTTTGCATTTTCTATCATTTTTTGAAAAATTTAATTCTTATCCGGGATTTGCCGGCCTTCGTGGTTCATGTGGTAGTTTTCCCTGTAAATCAACTGGGAAATGGGGACAAATTCATAGCCTTTATCCTGAAGAGTGGTAAGAACGGCATCCAGGGCGTCTTTGGTGTATTTGGCGCCGTTGTGGCAGAGAATGATACTGCCGTTGCCGAGATTCTTGCTTTCTGTAACCCGTTTGACAATGTCGTCAGCACCGTAATCTTTCCAGTCCAGGGAGTCAATATTCCACTGGATGGGGTAATAGTTATTTTTACGGGCATTGCTGACCACTTCGTTGTTGTAATCTCCGTAGGGAGGACGGAAGAGGAACATATCGTAGCCAGTCAGTTCTTTTACCTTATTATGTACGGTCATCAGTTCCCGGGTCTTTTCTTCATCACTTAATTTCGTCATGTATTTGTGATTTTCGCTGTGATTGCCCAAATCATGCCCGGCTTCGTATATTTTTTTTACATCATCAGGATAGCTTTCTACCCAGCCCCCAGTCATGAAAAACGTGGCTTTTACGTTATGTTTGGCCAGAATATCCAGAAGTGTTTGGGTGTCTTCGTTGCCCCAAGCCGCGTCAAAGCTGATAGAAATCTGTGGTTTTTCGGTTTCCACACAGTAAATCGGAAGTTCCCTGCCCCCGACAGTGCTGCTTACGGAGACAATGTCCGGAAGGAGGGCAGAAGCGCACAGAAAAAGCAGGCCCGCAAAGGAAAGTATCACAGCGGTATTGAGTAGTTTTTTAGACAAAAGGAAATCCACCTTCAGAAGATTGGTTATCTACAGTTTATGACACAGAGGGGAGAAAAAGAACCGGGGTCCATAAGACCCCGGCAGTCCATATTTACTTTCGTTCTCCAATTCCCTATTATTATAGAAGAAACCCGTTTATTCTTCCTGATGAAGTCTCTGGTGTTCCTCAATTAATTCCTGAAAAAGCTGGATAAACGTCCAGAAACTGTTTTGGGCAGTCAGGATGGCTTTCAGTGCTACCTGGGGAATTTTGCCGTTTTTCATGGCAGCCAACAGGGTATCCAGATTTTCCTCGGAAAAATAACATAAGACCATGACTTCCTGAGAGATGCCGGGAAGTACTTCCAGGGGAGAAATCTTCTTCATAGGAAATCCCTTGACTTTTGCCAGATATCCTACGGTCTGCTGAAAATGGGCCGGCGTGACAGGCATCAGGGAAAAGCCCATACGGTTTATGGATTTTTCCAGCAGTCTGCGCTTGTCCTCCTGCCCGTTGTCATAGTAAAGTATGGTTGGTTTGCGGTTCATGTTATGTCCCCCTAATGCGTATGTGATACTGTAATCATATACTTTAAGAGAAAATTTTTCAACGGATTTTCTGAGAAATTTCAAGAAAGTTTTAGACGAATTTTTTGCGCTTTGCGTATGTTGACATTGGACATGGAGATTAGTATACTTAGGGGTATATAGAATGTGAGGGATAGAATTTGGATAGAATCAAAGTACATCTTTTGGGCAGACCATATGTAGAAGCAAATGGGGAAAGAGTGAATTTTCCTTACAAGAAAGCAGAAGGATTTTTCTATTATCTGTGCGTGAAAAAGACTGCCACAAGAGAAGAAATTATTTATGTGCTCTGGGGAGCGGACAATGAAAATGTAGGACGGAAAAATCTGCGGGAAGCTGTCTATCAGATAAAAAAACTGTTGGGAAAGGAAATACTGGTGACTGCGGGACACACCAGCATTTCCCTGAATCCGGAATGTATGCCCGAGATTGACTGGGACAGCATTACAGAGGAGAATATTCTGGAACATGAGGAAGAAGGTTTCCTGTCTCATTTTCATATTAAAAACAGTTATGAATTTGAGGAATGGGTGGATGCCATGCAGGAGCAGTACAACCAGTCTTTTATTAAGTCTGTCCGTCAGAGACTTTATGAGGCCGATGCGGTGAAGGATATGTCTCAGATACAGAAATACAGCAACATCCTGTTAAAGCATGACCCTTATAATGAAAAGCTTTATCAGGAGGTTATGGATATTTATGCGTCCGGGGGCAATTATAATATGGCCATTAAGCTGTATTATGATTTGGAAAAAGTGCTGGAGGAAGAACTGGGAGTAGAGCCTTCACCGGAGGTTACAGAACTGTTTCACCGTATTTTCAATGTGAAGGGAAATATTGCTGTGGACAATGGCAGCTGGAATTTGCCGTTTACGGGAAGGACAGAGGAAATTTATCGTATCAGCGAGTGCCTTACCGGTTCAGGGAAATGGCCGCATCCCCAGTGTGTTGCCATAGGAGGAGAAGAAGGCGTGGGAAAATCCGCCCTTTTGGAAAAGACCAGGCAGATGGTAAAAGGGTATCAGATGGTGTCTTTGTATGCGGCCTGCTATAAAGACGAAAGCGAATTTTTCCTCCGTCCCTGGAATGATATTTTCTGGGAAATCGAGCAGTGCATGGAAAGCGGGCTTCTGGAACGGGACATTACGGATGATGAAAGAGGAAAACTGAAAAAAGTGCTGAAGGGAATTCTCTCTGAAGGAAATGAAAAAATGGGACGACTCACCTATCAGATTATGGAACAGTCGGTGTTGGAAATGTTTCGGCGAATTGTGCAGCGTCATAAAGTAGTGCTGTTTTTTGACGATATTCAGTATATGGATCAGATGAGTTTTCAGCTTTTGAATCGTGTACTTCTCACCATGGGCACGGACAGGATTCTGCTGATGTGCACCTATAGTCAGGACAGCGATACAAAGGTTATGGAATCCCTGGAAAAACTCATGAAAAAGGATTGCCTGCAGGTTATTGCCTTAAATTCGTTTACAAAAAAGGAAACCGATGAATTGCTGCACAGGTATTTGCCCCAGCTGGACAAAGAAGAGGAAAAAAGGGAAAATATTTACCGGATGACAGACGGAAATGCCTTTTTCCTTATGGAACTCATGAATCTCATTAAAGAAAAGGGCTATACCCTGGAAATTTCCCCTAAGGCCACCAATGTCATTAAGGCCCGGCTGGCGGAACTTCCCCCGATGGAGACAGAGGTTTTGGAGTGTCTGTCCCTTTTTCCGGAGAAAATCAGTATCGAGGAATTGGAACTTCTGCTTCCGGGCTTAGACCGGCTGACTTTGATTCAGGTCCTGGAACGGCTTCAGGAGAGGCGGCTCATTAAGGAAATACTGGTGGGCTGGAATATTTATTATAAGTTTGTCCACCGGATTTTCAGAGAATATCTGTATGAGCGGCAAAGTGTAGGCAAGCGGCGGATGTACCACCAGATACTGGCGGAATATTATGAAAGCCAGGCGGAGACGAAAAAAAATTTCGAGTGTCTTCCAATGATTATTCACCACTATGAGAGATGCCATAACCAGGTGAAAACATATGAGTATAAGATAAAATACCTGAAAGAATACTATACCATTGTGAATGAGAATTTTCCTGTACTTCATTGGGAGATTGAATATGGCGATGATGAATTTGGCGTTACGGCAGGGGCAGGGGAAATGCTGGCTCTGGCAGAAGAGGTCATTCGTCTGGAGGACAATTCTCATCAGGCACAGGAAATGAAAATGGAAATGTATTACGTCAAAGGGCGTTACAAAATCGCAGTGGGAGAGTACAATACAGGAATTTCCTGTATTGTAAAGAGTATGGAACTGGCAGAGAACCTGGGAGAAAAGAAAATGCTGCTGAATAATTTCAAGCAGATGATTTTCTATGGTATTCAGGTGGAGGATTTGGCTCGAGTGGAGGAATTTGTAAACAGAGGACTGGAGCTTTTGGAAAAAGAAGAACAGCCTGCAGAGGAAAAAGGCGTTTTTACCAGGCTGAAAGGGTGGTATCTGCTGCATAAAGGCGCATACGAAGAGGCGGAGAAAACGCTGAATGAGGCTATGGAACTTTTCCGCACCTGCGCAGAGGAAAAAGAGCATTTCCGCATGAGCATTGCTGCCTGCCACGGATATCTGGGAGATATTAAGAGAAAGCAGGAGGATTTGGAGGCAGCCGTTGTCTGCTATACAAAGGCAGTGGAAATGGGAACCGGAAAAGTAATCACCAACGGTTTGGGGCAGTTTTATTCCGGTTTGGGACAGATTTTTTATTTGCAGCAGCAGGATAAGCTGGCAGAAGAATATCTGGAAAAAGCCGTTTCCTGTCTGAAACGCCATGGATATTACTGGGGACTGGAGAGAGCAGAGGCTTACATGGCTATGCTTCTGTGGAGAGAGAACAGAAAAGAAGAAGCCAGAGACTATTACCGGGACAGCAAAGAGTTGTCAGATAAAATCAAAAATCCCACAACCATGCGGCTTTTGGAAGAGATTCAGTCTTACATTACCGGGTGATTTTATTGTGTTAATATAGTAAAGTTGTACACTTGTATCGAAGCAACATGCTTTGGGGATGTGGATAAATACAAGCGTTCTACAAAACGTCTAAAAATACATTATGCAAAATGACATTTATTGACGCTTTTTTGACACCTAAATCTGTATAATTCCACATATAATATATATAGGAAAAGAGGGTGCGATATGAGTAATATTGTAATCACGGGAAAAGACCTGACACTGGAGCAGATTGCTGCTATTTGTCGTGGTCATGCGAAAATCGAATTAGCAGAAGAAGCAAAACAGAACATCATCGAATCCAGAAAGGTAGTTGATGACCTGGTTGCGGAAGAAAAGGTTGTATACGGAATCACTACCGGATTTGGTAAGTTCAGTGATGTGGTGATTTCACAGGATCAGTGTAAAGCACTTCAGAAAAACCTGATTATTACACATGCGGTAGGTGCCGGAAATCCGTTCTCAGAAGATATTGCAAGGGGCATTATGCTTCTTCGTATCAACAATCTGGTAAAAGGATTCTCAGGTATCCGTCTGGAAACTGTACAGACCATGGTTGATATGCTGAACAAAGGCGTGACAGCATTTATTCCGGAAAAAGGTTCTTTAGGCGCTTCCGGTGACCTTGCACCATTGTCTCATATGGTTCTGCCAATGCTGGGACTTGGTATGGCTTATTACGAAGGCGAACTCCTTCCGGGCGCAGAAGCAATGAAACGTGCAGGTATTCCTACAATTGAATTATCTGCAAAAGAAGGTCTGGCTTTAAACAATGGTACACAGGCTATGACTTCTGCAGGTTCTCTTGCACTTTATGATGCATTGAACTTACTGAAAGTAGCGGATATTGCTGACGCTCTTTGCTTTGAAGCACAGAACGGTGTGGTAGACGCCTTAGACCACAGAGTACATGATGTACGTCCGCACTCCGGACAGCTTGCTACTGCAAGAAACCTTCTGAAATTGCTGGAAGGCAGCAAAAATACTACACGCCAGGGCGAAATCCGCGTACAGGACGCTTATTCCTTAAGATGTTCACCGCAGATTCACGGCGCAAGCAAAGACGCCATCAACTATGTATTAGATAGAGTAAATATTGAAATCAATTCTGTAACAGATAACCCGATTATCTTCAAGGAAGACCGTGCAGGTATTTCAGGCGGTAACTTCCACGGTCAGCCAATGGCGCTTAGCTTTGACTTCCTTGGTATCGGTGTAGCTGAACTGGCAAACGTTTCTGAAAGACGTATTGAGCGTCTGGTAAACCCGGCATACAGTGATTTGCCTGCATTCCTTACACCGCACGGTGGAGTTTGCTCCGGTTTCATGATTGTTCAGTACTCAGCAGCAGCATTAGTATCTGAAAACAAGGTTCTTGCACATCCTGCATCTGTTGACAGTATTCCGTCTTCTGCAGGTCAGGAAGACCATGTATCCATGGGTACCATTGCAGCAAGAAAAGCTGGAGAGATTGCTAAGAACGTAAGACGTGTTCTTGCTATGGAATTGATGGTTGCCTGCCAGGGTATCGATATGAGAGGAAATAAAGGCCTTGGTAAAGGTACACAGGCTGCTTACGATTTAGTTCGTAAACAGGTGGCAACCTTAGATGATGACCGCGAATTATACGGTGATATCAACTACTGCGAAGAAATCATTGAAAATGGTTCTCTGATTAAAGCAGTTGAGGAAGCTATCGGTCAGGCAATCGAAACAAGATAAAGCAAAATTTATATTGCGGGTGCGGTGCCGCGGCGTTTGGAGAGGGACCCCTTTAGCGGCGGCATCAAGGTAAAAAAGAGGGAGGTTTATTTATGGAAAATTTACTTAATCCTGTTATTGTGGCAGTGTTACTTCTTTGTGTACTCTGCCTGTTGAAAGTAAATGTACTTTTATCCATGTTAATTTCATTATTTGTTGCCGGACTTATCGGCGGACTGCCCATTGTCAGCAGCGGTGATGAAGCAAGTATTATGAGTTCTGTAGTGGCCGGTTTCAGCGGCAATGCAGAAACAGCATTGGCTTACGTACTGCTTGGTACTTTTGCTTCTGCTATGGCTTATACCGGTATCACGGAAATCCTTTCCAAAAAAATTGCAAAAGCAGTAGGCGGAAATAAATGGATTCTGTTGACTATCTTACTGGTTATTGCATGTGCATCCCAGAATATCATTCCGATTCACATTGCATACATCCCGATTCTGGTTCCGCCATTACTGGCTATGATGAACAAGATGAAACTGGACAGACGTGGAGTTGCATGTACTATCGCTTTTGGTCATAAAGCACCGTACATCGCAGTTCCTATGGGATTTGGTTTGATTTTCATGGGTATTATCCGAGATAATATCAACGATAATGCGAAAGATTTTGGCTGGAAAGTTACTGTTGGGGATATCACAAAAGTAAACTGGATTCTTGCAGTAGCTATGGTTATCGGTCTTGCTATCGCCGTATTCATTACATACAGAAAGCCTCGTGAATACAAAGATATTCAGCTTGAGGGTGTACATGAAACAGAAGATTTGACACTGAAATATGAACACTGGGTAACACTGGCCGCTATCGTCGTTGTAGTTGCACTTCAGATTATCTACGGTTCTCTTCCGGTGGCAGCTCTTGGGGGTCTTCTGGTTATGTTTATCTTCCGTGCAGTAAAACCGAAAGATATTGACGAGCAGTTCCAGGGCGGTATTAAATTAATGGGATTCATTGCATTTGTTATGTTGGTAGCAGGTGGTTTTGCAACTGTTCTGCAGAATACAGGTGCTGTAAATGAACTTGTTAAGAGTGCGATTTCCTTAATGGGCGGAAATAAGTGGATTGCAGCAACGATTATTACTTTAATTGGTCTGTTGGTAACCATGGGTATTGGTACTTCTTTCGGTACAGTTCCTGTACTGGCAGTATTATACGTTCCGTTATGTCATGAGATTGGTTTCTCACCGGCAGCAACAATCATTCTGATGTCGGCAGCAGCAGCGCTTGGAGATGCTGGTTCACCTGCATCAGATACCACGCTTGGACCAACCTCCGGTCTGAACGCAGATGGTCAGCATGACCATATTTGGGATACTTGTGTACCGACATTCTTACACTTCAATATCCCGCTGATGATTGCAGCAATCGTTGCAGCTCAGTTCTTATAAGAGTAAGACGTGGATGTTCGATAATCTGATTCGGCACCCGTTACACTTATATATACAATAGATAGCAATCGTCTATTGTTACATCATGCAGGAAGAATCTGTTCCGTCGCCTGCGGAGCAGATTCTTTTGTCGTGCGCCTTGCGGCGCACGTCACTAAAGGGTGCAAGTCCCTAATCCGCCCTAGTAGTGGGAAGGATACAGCCAATGACAAGGGTGTCCATCGTGAGGTGGAATCTGAAGGAAGTCGGATGGCAAATCTCTGGTCTGACGAACAGAAATCACATCAGGCTATAGTTAAGGATAAGGTTGCGACACAAACTGAAGTCCTATAACTACCCGGAATTAACTATAGTAAATGTGGCAGATACATGGAGAGAAAGTGACGTGTGGTACCAAGGGAGGTCTCGTCAGCGGATGGAAACAGAGTATGAAATCCGTGAGTAACAACGAATGGCGAGAAGTCAGCAGAAGCCATAGTAAACCGACGGTTGCAAACGTCGGCGAAGGGCTGAACTTTAGGAGACACAAGCAATGAATGTAACTGAAAGTGGATTTAAGAACAGACAACTTCATATAGAGGACTATCTGCAAATGGTATCTGCGGAACAGAAAGAGTATGCAGAAGTGTTCGACTACTCTAAGATTACTGAAAAGAGCGGTGTCATCACAGACTATTGGACGAACAATCTTTTGGATTTGATTTTGCGGAAAGACAATCTTAACAATGCCTATAAGCAAGTCAAAAGAAACAAAGGGAAAGGCGGAATTGATGGAATGCAGGTGGATGAACTTCTGCCCTTCCTAAGAAGAAACCAAGAAGCCTTAATCCAAGAGGTAAGGGAAGGAAGATATAAGCCTAACCCAGTTCGCAGGGTAGAAATACCCAAGGAAACAAAAGGCGAGTTTCGAAAGCTGGGAGTTCCTACTGTCGTTGACAGAGTGATTCAACAGGCGATAGCATAGGAACTCTCACCAATCTTTGAGGAGCAATTCTCAGAGAATAGTTTTGGATTCAGACCGAAAAGAGGAGCACATGATGCCCTTAGACAATGCCAAAAGAACGTAAATGACGGCTATGTATATGTAGTGGATATGGGCTTGGAGAAGTTTTTTGATACCGTATGTCAAAGTAAGTTAATAGAGGTATTGTCACGAACCATCAAGGATGGAAGAGTGATTTCGTTAATACAAAAATACCTGAATGCGGGAGTGATGGCAAACGGGAAATTCGAGCGAACAGAAGTCGGAATGCCACAAGGTGGACCATTGAGTCCGTTGCTCAGCAACATATTATTGAAGGAAAGTTATTTCTGAAAGTAAACAGGAAGAAAACAGAGGTGGCTCACATCAGCAAGGTCAAGTATCTAGGGTATACCTTTTATAGATGCAAAGGCAAATGCAGATTCAGAGTACATCAAAAGTCAGTAGCCAAGATGAAAAATAGAATTCGAGAACTTACTGATAGAAACAAAGGTATTAGTAATGCAGAGCGAGAAAAGAAGTACCAAGAGTATGTGCGAGGATGGGTGGAATACTTTAGACTAGCAGATATGAAAGGACTTCTCAAAACAACGGATGAATGGGCAAGACGTAGAATCCGAGCAGTTTATTGGAAACAATGGAAGAAAATCAAAACAAAGTATCGAATGTTGAAAGCATTGGGAATGGAACATTGGAGAGCGAAGGAACTTGTATGTAGTAGAAAAGGATATTGGAGAATGGCGAAAGTCTTGAATCAAATCTTTTCAAAGAAAATAATAGCCAAGCTAGGATATACATCCATGCTTGACTATTATCTGGTAGTTTGTGAAAACTAAAGAACCGCCTAGTACCGAACGGTATGCTAGGTGGTGTGGGAGGACGGTAAATAAAATAATTATTTACCTCCTACCCGATTTTGAAAAAATTTTTAAAAACTTTACAAAATTAGTCTGGAAACTTTTGAGAAACTGTGGTAGACTGAATAAGAACTGAAGAATGAATTTCAGAAAATGTGAAAAAATAAATTTTAACAGGAGGTATTTAACCATGAAAAAATATGTATGTGAACCATGCGGATATGTATATGACCCTGAATTAGGAGACCCGGATAACGGAATCGAACCGGGAACAGCTTTTGAAGACCTTCCGGAAGATTGGGTATGCCCAGTCTGTGGTCTTGGAAAAGAAGAATTTGTAGAGGAAGACTAATTCCATATACAAGCAGCAAAGTCTGTTAAAGAACAGGAAAAGGAGAAATTTCCCACAGAGGAGGTTTCTTCTTTTTTGCTTTTTGGCAGAAATCTGTTTGCGAAAAAGGCGAAATTGCTTTAATATAGTGGTAATGGATTTTTATACAGGAGGAGTACAGGGATGATTTACACAATTAAAAATGAAAATCTGGAAGTGTCTATAGAAGACCTGGGGGGACAGATGTGTTCCATAAAGGATACAAAAGGAAGAGAATACTTGTGGCAGAGAGATGAGAAATACTGGGGAGACAGCGCTATTAACCTGTTTCCGTACATTGCACGTTTGACACAGGGAAAATATACATATCGGGGAAAAACCTATGAAATGGATATTCATGGATTTCTGAAAGATTCTGTTTTAAAGGTAAAGGACAAAACAGCAGATAAAATCGTATTTTCTTTACGGGACAGTGAAGAAATTTACCGGCAGTATCCATTTCACTTTGAACTGAAATTGAAATACCAGCTGCAGGGAAAGGAACTGAAAGTGACTTACAGTGTGAAGAACAAAGACAGAAAGAAAATGTACTTTGGTATAGGCGGACATCCCGGCTTTTTGCTTCCCTGGGAAGAGGGACTCTCTTTTGAGGACTATGATATTGCGTTTGCTTCCTCAGAAAATATGATGCGGGTAGGCATGTCAGAAGACTGCTTTGTAACCGGAAAGGATGAAGCCTTTCCACTTGACGAACAGAAGCGGCTGCACCTGCGGCATGATTTGTTTGACCATGACGCCATTATCTTAAGAAATGTTCCCACCCGCCTGCGTCTGGAAGCAGAAAAAGGAAGTGTGGGACTGGAGATGGAAACAAAGGGGCTTCCCTATCTGGGCATCTGGCATATGCCCCATACAGATGCGCCTTATGTGTGCATAGAGCCATGGAGTTCTCTGCCGTCCCGAAAAGATGTGATTGAGGATTTGGAAACCCAGGAAAACCTGCAGATACTGCAGCCAAAGGGGTATTATTCCGGATTTTTTAAATTGAAATTGCAGGAAACATCAGAAAGCAGATGACAGGAGATTGGAGGAAACGGAAGATGAAGTTTACGAAAATGCAGGGAATCGGAAATGATTATGTGTATGTGAATTGTCTGGAGGAAAGGGTAGAACATCCTTCTGAAACAGCTATAAAGGTCAGTGACCGTCATTTTGGCATTGGTTCAGACGGATTGATTTTAATCAAACCATCTGAAAAAGCTGATTTTGAAATGGAAATGTACAACGCAGACGGAAGTCAGGGAGCCATGTGCGGAAATGGTATTCGCTGTGTTGCAAAATATGTGTATGACTATGGTCTGACTAAAAAGACTCAGATTTCTGTGGATACCAAAAGCGGAATCAAGTATCTGGATTTGACGGTGAAAGACGGAAAGGCAGTGGAAATCAGGGTGAATATGGGAAGGCCCATACTGGAAGCAGAGAAAATTCCTATGAAGTATCCCCAGTCTCCGGTGATTGCCAAACCTTTAAACGTAGGAGAAAACATTTATGAGGTGACTGCGGTATCGATGGGAAATCCTCATGCTGTAGTGTTTGTGGAGGACGTGCAGAACCTGGATATTGAAAAGGTGGGACCGGACTTTGAAAAACACCAGGCCTTTCCGGAGAGTGTGAATACGGAATTTGTCCGTGTTCTGGACCGCAAAACGGTGGAAATGCGGGTTTGGGAGAGGGGCAGCGGAGAAACTCTGGCCTGCGGAACAGGAGCCTGCGCTGTGGCCGTTGCCTGCGCTTTAAACGGTTACACGGAAGATGCAGTCACCGTAAAGCTTTTAGGGGGAGATTTGAAGATTGCCTGGGACAGAGAGGACAATCTGGTTTATATGACTGGCCCGGCCCAGGTGGTATTTGACGGAGAAATCCGGCTTTAAATAAAAAAACAGGAGAAAAAGATTAGAGAAATGGTTTTAAAAAGAAGTATGAGCCTTGAAGATAAAAGGTTTTATTCCAATGTAGCCCGTCTGGTTATGCCTATGGCGATTCAGAATCTGATTAACGTAGGTGTAACCTCTACGGATGTCATTATGCTTGGAAAGGTAGGGGAGACAGCGCTTTCCGGCGTTTCCCTGGCAAATCAGGTGTATTTTATCCTTTCCCTTTTATTTTTCGGACTGACTTCCGGGGCTTGTGTGCTGACGGCACAATATTGGGGAAAGAAGGATACCAGAACCATTGAAAAGGTTATGGGTATGTCTTTTCGGATTTCCCTTTTGGCTGCTGCAGTCTTTACTTTGGCAGCACTGGTGTTTCCGGCTCTTTTAATGCGGATTTTTACCACAGACCAGGCTGTCATTGAGGCAGGGGTCAGCTATCTGCGGATTGTGGCATTTTCCTATATGCTGTCTGCATTTACCAATGTGTATCTGAATATTATCCGCAGTGTGGAGAAGGTGGTTATCGCTACCGTTGTGTACGGTACGTCTCTGCTGGCTAATATTATTTTTAATGCAATTTTTATTTTCGGACTTTTGGGAGTCCCGGCAATGGGAGCAGCAGGCGCAGCGCTGGGAACGCTGCTTGCAAGAACCATAGAAGTGCTGATTGTGGTTTTTTATGCAGTGAAGATGAACGATGTGGTGAAAATTCGCTGGCGGGATTTCTTTGTAAAAGACAAAGCCCTGGGAAAAGATTTCTTTACCTATGCCTTTCCGGTGCTTTTAAACGAACTGGCATGGGGCGCGGGTATGGCGGCTATTTCCGCTATTGTGGGACATCTGGGCAGTTCTGCTGTGGCAGCTCACTCCGTGGCGCAGGTATGCAGACAGCTTTCTATGGTGATTGGCTTTGGTATTTCCAGCGCAGCGGCTATTATGATTGGAAAGGCCATCGGAGAGAAGAAAGAGGAACTGGCCAGAGAGTACGGAAGGCGCTTTGTAAAGATTGCTGTTTTATGCGGTATCGGCGGGGGACTTCTGATACTGGGCATTTCGCCTCTGGTTAAAAGCCTGCTGAATCTCACCCCTCTGGCCAAAAGCTATCTGACGGCTATGATGCTGATTATGTCCTATTATGTGGTGGGGCAGTCTGTGAATACCACGATGATTGTGGGGATTTTCCGGGCAGGAGGGGACACCCGGTTCGGGTTGATTCTGGACGTGAGCGTGATGTGGCTTTGCTCTATCCTGGGCTCTGCAGTGGGGGCTTTTGTTCTGGGGATTCCCATGCCCTGGGTTTATATTCTGCTGTGCAGCGATGAGATTATCAAGATACCGTTTTCGGTGTACCGCTATAAAACGTATAAGTGGCTGCGAAACGTTACCAGATAAACGAAATATTACAGGAGAAAATAGAAAGTACCCCTTGACAAAAATGAAATTGTGCACTTTCAATAATGTTGTGCCGAAAACCGGTTTCCATAAAACGAAAAGAGGGAAAAAATCAGGAAAAGAAAAACTTTTTTTGTCAGGTGACATTTTGTCGAAGTATGTTGAATACGGGGATAATAGAGGAAAGTGGAGAATATTAGTACAGAATTGTGCAATATTCCCACTTTCTTTCCTGTGTGAAAAGTGATATACTGTGGAATACAAAATGTTGTGAAATGAAAAGTGAAAAATATTATACTATACCAGATATAGTGTTTTAAAGTGTATGAGGTGAAAGTGATGATGTATGTAGTTAAGAAAGATGGTACGAAAGAGGATTTTGATGTTCAGAAAATCGTGAGGGCAGTGAACAAATCCGCATCCAGAATTATGTATAATTTCAAAGAGGATGAGGTGAAATTTATCTGCCGCTATGCCCAGGAAAAGGCGGATTCTCTGGATAAAGAAGAGATTTCCATTCAGGATATGCACAATATTGTGGAGGGGGCTCTGGAAGAAGTCAATCCATCTGTTGCAAAGAGCTACAGAGATTATCGCAATTATAAGCATGACTTTATTCATATGATGGATGAGGTGTATACCAAGAGCCAGTCCATCCGCTACATTGGGGACAAGAGCAATGCCAATACGGACAGCGCCCTGGTGGCTACCAAGCGCAGCCTGATTTTCAATGAACTGAATAAAGAACTGTATCGGAAGTTCTTTATGAACCGCAACGAACTGCAGGCCTGCAAGGACGGGTATATTTATATTCACGACCAGTCTGCCCGTCTGGATACCATGAACTGCTGTCTCTTTGACGTGGCTAATGTGTTAAGAGGCGGCTTTGAAATGGGAAATGTGTGGTACAATGAGCCGAAGACCCTGGATACGGCTTTTGACGTTATGGGAGATATTGTGCTCAGTACGGCAGCCCAGCAGTACGGCGGCTTTACCGTGCCGGAAGTGGACAAGATTCTGGCCCCTTATGCGGAAAAAAGCTACGAAAAATATAAGGAAGAATTTCTTGCTTATGTAGACCCGGACTGGGAACTGGCAGAGGAGAGAGCCGAGCAGTATGCTGTGGATAAGGTAAAGAGAGACTTCGACCAGGGCTGGCAGGGAATAGAGTATAAGCTGAATACGGTGGGATCTTCCAGAGGAGATTATCCTTTTGTTACCGTGACTCTGGGACTGGGTATGAAGAAATTTGAGAAAATGTGCAGCATTTCTCTTCTGGAGGTTCACAAGGGCGGACAGGGAAGAGAAGGTCATAAAAAACCGGTGCTGTTTCCAAAGATTGTGTTCCTCTATGATGAGAATCTTCATGGAGAGGGCAGAGAAGGGGAGGATGTGTTTGAGGCAGGAATTTCCTGTTCTGCCAAAACCATGTATCCGGACTGGCTTTCTTTAAGCGGCAAGGGCTATATTTCCAGTATGTATAAAAGATACGGAAAGGTTATCAGTCCTATGGGCTGCAGAGCCTTTTTAAGCCCCTGGTACGAAAGAGGCGGCATGACTCCGGCAGATGATAAGGACGTTCCTGTATTTGTGGGACGGTTTAACGTGGGCGCAGTCAGCCTCCATCTTCCCATGATTCTGGCAAAGGCCAGAGCCGAGAATAAGGATTTCTACGAGGTGCTGGATTTTTATCTGGAAATGATTCGTCACCTGCATATTCGTACTTACGATTATCTGGGTGAGATGAAGGCGTCCACAAATCCGCTGGCTTACTGTGAGGGCGGTTTTTACGGCGGCAACTTAAAACCTTCGGATAAGATTAAACCGCTTTTAAAACCGATGACTGCTTCTTTTGGTATTACGGCATTAAATGAACTGCAGGAGTTGTACAACGGTAAATCCATTCGCGAGGACGGCAAGTTTGCCTTGGAAGTACTGCAGTATATCAATAAAAAAGTAGAGCAGTACAAATATGAGGACGGCAATCTGTATGCCATTTACGGTACTCCGGCAGAGAGTCTCTGCGGCCTTCAGGTAGAGCAGTTCAGAAAGATGTACGGTATCGTGGAGGGGGTTTCTGATCGTCCGTATGTGAGCAACAGCTTCCACTGCCATGTAACAGAGGAAATGACTCCCATTGAGAAGCAGGATTGCGAGGGCAGATTCTGGGAACTCTGCAATGGCGGCAAAATTCAGTATGTGCGTTATCCCATTGGATACAATGTAGACGCCATTCGGGCACTGGTGCGCAGAGCTATGGATTTGGGCTATTATGAGGGCGTGAACCTGTCTTTGGCTTACTGTGATGACTGTGGTCATGAGGAGCTGGAAATGGATGTGTGTCCGGTATGCGGTTCCACCAATCTGACCAAAATTGATCGTATGAACGGCTACCTTTCCTATAGCCGTGTACACGGAGATACCCGTCTGAATTCTGCTAAGATGGCGGAAATTGCAGAGCGGAAATCTATGTAAATATATGCGCTGTCCCAGAAGAGGAGAAGAGACAGAAGTCTTCTCCACCTCTACAGGAACAGCGCTCTTTTTGTGCAAGAAATATACGGTGTAGTGTAAAGGTTTTTCCTTGGATTTTCTGACAAATTGTGATAACATAAATACAGTTTTAAAAATCACAGTGTGGGGATTTGAGGAGGGAGAATATGGATTCTTATGGGTATTTACTGGATTTGGCACTGATATTGCTGACTACAAAGGCGTTTGGGCTTCTGACTCGGCGCATCAGCCTGCCGCAGGTAGTAGGGGCGCTGCTGGCAGGGCTGCTTTTAGGGCCGGCCTGTTTGGGAGTCTTACATCAGACGGAGTTTATTTATCAGGTATCAGAAATCGGTGTGATTGTTCTGATGTTTTGTGCAGGACTGGAGACGGATATCGATGAACTGAAGAAAAGCGGAAAGGCTTCGTTTATTATTGCCCTTTTGGGTGTGATAGTGCCGCTTCTGGGCGGTCTGGGAGTAGCAGCTTATTTTAACCGCCCGGGAATGTTAGAATCTGCCGCCGGAACCAGTCTGATTTTGCAGAATGTTTTCATTGGTGTTATTTTAACGGCAACCTCGGTAAGTATTTCGGTGGAAACCTTAAAGGAAATGGGCAAGTTAAATACCAGAGCGGGAAATGCCATTTTAGGGGCGGCCATTATTGATGATATTCTGGGAATCATTGCCCTTACAGTTATTACCAGTCTTGCAGATTCATCTGTAAATGTATGGCTGGTGTTCGGAAAGATTCTGGGATTTTTTGTCTTTATCGGTGTGGGCGGATATATCATTCATGTCCTGTTCCAGAAATGGGTAAAGGGATATGAGCGGGATTTGCAGCGTTTTGTCATTCTGGCGTTTGTTATCTGCCTTGTATTTTCTTACTGCGCAGAAGAATTTTTTGGTGTTGCAGACATTACAGGAGCTTTCTTTGCCGGGCTGATTATTACAAAAACAACTCATACCAATTACATTGCAAGAAGATTTGGGATTTTGTCTTATATTTTCCTGTCTCCGGTATTTTTCGCCAATATTGGTCTGCAGGTAGAACTGCCGAAAATGAGTGCCATGATTGTGGTGTTTGCAGTAATACTGGTGGTAGTGGCAGTGCTGACGAAAATCATTGGCTGCGGTCTGGGCGCAAAAATGTGTCATTACAGCAACCAGGACTGTATCCGCATTGGTATGGGGATGATTTCCAGAGGCGAGGTGGCATTGATTGTGGCTGCCAAAGGAAATGCCATTGGCCTGATGGCTCCGGATTTGCTGGGACCGGTTGTTATTGTAGTGGTGATTACCACCATTATTTCCCCCATTCTTCTGAAATTGACTTTTAGAGAGAAGAAGGGAGAAGCAGAAGGCACAGATTTTGTGGAAACGGAATTAATCCGTCAGGTGCAGGGATTTGAAGAAGAGGAACAACAGGAAAAATCCAGATATGTAAAAAAATAGAGAAAGAGAAAAGGGGCTGCTGCGTGTTTCATGCATCGGCTCTTTTCGGATAGAGGAGAGAAAATATGAAACTTCTTTTGGCGGCAGTCAATGCCAAATATATTCATTCCAATCTTGCGGTATACAGCATGAAGGCATACTGCAGAGCATTTGCAGCCCACATAGAACTGGCGGAATATACCATCAATCAGCAGGAGGATGAGATTTTAAAAGATTTATATCGGAAAAAACCTGAGATTTTGTGCTTTTCCTGCTATATATGGAATATTTCTTTTATAAAGGAACTGATTCGTAATGTGAAGAAAATCCTGCCGGACACGGTGATTTGGGCAGGAGGCCCGGAGGTGTCTTACGACGCAGAGCAGTTTCTGGAAGAAATGCCGGAGGTTTTCGGCGTGATGTGCGGAGAAGGAGAGGAGACCTTCCGGGAATTAACACAATATTATGTAAATTTAGAGCGGAACACAGAAAAAGGGACGGAACTGGAAAAGATAGACGGTATTGTTTTCCGAAAGGGGAAAGAGATACAAAAAACGGCGCCAAGGGCCATTCTGGATATGGATACACTGGTGTTTCCCTATCAGGATATGGAACTTTTTCATCATCGGATTATTTATTATGAGAGCAGCAGAGGGTGTCCCTTTTCCTGTAGTTACTGTCTTTCTTCTATAGATAAGAAGCTGCGTTTTCGGAGTACGAAGCTGGTGAAACAGGAGCTGCAGTTTTTTCTGGATAACCAGGTGCCTCAGGTAAAGTTTGTGGACCGGACATTTAACTGCAAAAAGGAGCATGCACTGGAAATCTGGCGTTATATTCAGGAACATGACAATCAGGTGACGAATTTCCACTTTGAAATTGCTGCAGATTTGCTGACCGAAGAGGAAATTGCCCTGATACACACCATGCGTCCGGGACTGATTCAGCTGGAAATCGGGGTGCAGTCTACCAATGAGGACACCATAAGGGAAATTCGCAGAAAGACCAGTTTTGAAAAAATTTCCCAAAAAGTAAGACAGGTGCAGGCCGGAAAGAATGTGCACCAACATCTGGATTTGATTGCGGGGCTTCCGCTGGAAGGGTATGACAGTTTCCGAAAATCGTTTGATGACGTCTACGGATTGAGGCCTCAGCAGCTCCAACTGGGATTTCTGAAGGTTCTGAAAGGTTCTTATATGTATGAGAAGCGGGAAGAATATGGCTGTGTGTACAAGCAGAGAGAGCCTTATGAGGTGCTTTCCACAAACTGGCTGTCTTACGGAGAAATCTGCCGTCTGAAAGGCATTGAAGACATGGTAGAGGTGTATTATAACAGCGGACAGTTTACCCGTACCATAGAGGCCCTGGAGAAAGAATTTTCAGACGCCTTTGCCATGTATGAAGCTCTGGCAGATTTTTATGAGAAAAAGGGCTATTTCGGCATTTCCCATACCAGAATCCGGAGATATGAAATTCTCCTGGAATTTTTAGAAGAACAAGGAAAGGAAGATTTGGCATATTTCCGGGAACGGATGGTTTTTGATTTGTATGCAAGAGAAAATCTGAAGACCAGGCCTGTGTGGGCAGGAGAACAGAAGCTTTACAAAGAGCAGATACAGAACTTTTATCGGAAAGAGGCAGAAGAACCCCGGCTTTTGAGGCAGTATGGGGGATATCAGCCAAGGCAGTTGGAAAAAATGACACATTTGGAGGTCTTTACTTATGATGTGTTGAGCCAAAAACGGGAGAAAGGGCAGTATCCGGTTTTATTTGACTATAAAGAACGCAGCCCCCTGACCCATGACGCAAGAGTCTGTGCTGTGGAGTTTGAGCAGAGAAAGGAGGACGTATGACAAAGAGGACAAAGGAAATTCTGGAGAAGCTGGATGAGGTTTATACCAGAGAATACAAATGCTATCTGAATCACGAAAATCCGGGACAGCTTTTGATTGCCACCATGTTAAGCGCCCAGTGTACGGATGCCAGAGTCAACATTGTCACAAAAGATTTGTTTGTGAAATATCCGGATATGGAGGCTTTTGCAAAAGCAGATTTAAAGGAGTTGGAGCAGGATATTAAGCCTACGGGATTCTATCACAATAAGGCAAAGAACATTATTGGCTGCGCCCAGAGAATCTGTCAGGTATACGACGGAGAGGTTCCGCGCAGTCTGGAGGATTTAACCAGCCTGCCCGGTGTGGGAAGGAAGACGGCCAATGTGATCCGGGGAAATATTTTTCATGAGCCAAGTGTGGTGGTGGATACCCATGTAAAGCGGATTTCCAAGCGGCTGGGACTGACGAAGGAAGAGGATCCGGAAAAAGTGGAAATGGAACTGATGAAGGTTTTGCCCAAGAACCACTGGATTCTCTATAACATTCAGATAATTACTTTTGGACGGCAGATCTGCTTTGCCAGGTCGCCCAAATGCGAGGAGTGTTTTCTTACAGAATATTGCAGGGAATACAAAGAAAAACAGAAGAAAAGCAGGAAAAAAACATGAGAGCATATGTGACACTGGATTTGGAAACGACAGGTCTGGAACCGAGAAAAGACAGAATCATTGAAATTGGCGCCGTGAAGGTACAGGGCGGCATGGTGACAGGAGAGTACGCTACACTGGTGAATCCCCGAATGGAGATACCGGAGAGAATTACGGCCCTTACAGGCATTTCAGACGAAATGGTGCAGGGAAAGCCGTATGTACGGGAAGCGCTGGAGGGGCTTCTGGAGTTTTGTGAGAATCTGCCGCTTCTGGGGCATAACCTGATGTTTGACTACAGCTTTGTGAAGCACAATGCAGTCAATCTGGATATGGACTTTGAGAAAGAGGGCATGGATACGCTGAAGCTGTCCAGGATTCTGCTGCCGGATTTGCCCAGCAGAAGTCTGCAGAACCTGCGGGTACACTACCAAATTCCACAGGGGGATGCCCACAGGGCTTTAGAGGATGCCCGTACTACTTATAAACTTTATGAGCGGCTGCGGCAGGAGTATGAAGAACAGCATCCTGAACTTTTTTGTCCGGTTCCTCTTTTCTATAAGGTGAAAAAGCAGGGGCCCATAACTCCGGCACAAAAACGATACTTGCAGGATTTGATAAAATATCATAGAATAGACCTGAATGTGGAGGTGGAGAGTCTGACAAAGAATGAAGCTTCCAGATTTATTGATACGATTTTAGGCACTTATGGAAAGATAGAGAGGTAAAGGATTATGAATAAAAAAAATTCCGGGAAAAAACAGATAGTTGCAGGGATTCTGGCGGTGTTTATGATTCTGGCTATGGTGCTTCCCATGATAGCGTATGCTTTATAAGAACAGACGGAGGGACAGACCATGAAAATAGGGAAACTGCCGGAACCAATGCTGATTCGTTCCGTTTTAAGAGAAGTTGGACACAGAAGAGAAGAAATCCTGGCAGGACCGGCTGTAGGCCGTGACTGTGCGGTGATGGAACCCAGGGAAGGAGAAGTTTACGTGTTTTCCTCCGACCCTATTACCGGCACCACAAAGGATATGGGGAAACACAGTGTTTATATTACTGCCAATGATTTAGCGGCTGCCGGGGCAGAGCCAGTGGGCATTATGCTCACCATTTTGCTGCCGCCTAAGACAGAAGAGAGAGAGCTGAAAGAAATTATGCGGGGAGTGGAATCTACCTGCAGAGAACTGAATATGGAAATTATGGGCGGCCATACAGAGATTACCGATGTGGTAAAACAACCGCTGCTTTCCCTTACAGGTGTAGGCAGAATGAAGAAGGAACAGATGATGGAGCCCGGAGGCATAAAGCCGGGACAGGACATTGTGATTACCAAATGGATTGGATTGGAAGGTACCTCTATTGCGGCCAAGGAAAAGGAAAAACTGCTTTTGGAACGGTTTGCGCCGCTGTTTGTGGATACGGCCAAAGGGTTTGACCAGTATCTTTCGGTGCTGCCGGAGGCAAAGATTGCCGGCGCGTGGGGCGTTTCTGCCATGCATGACATTACAGAGGGCGGTGTGTTCGGCGCTCTGTGGGAAATGGCCTCAGGCTCAGATGTTGGACTGGATATCGACTTAAAGAAGATTCCGATTCGCCAGGAGACGGTGGAGGTCTGTGAGGTGCTGGGGCTCAATCCCTATATTCTCATGTCCAGCGGTTCTATGATGATAGCAGCCCAGGATGGACATGGCCTGGTAAGAGAATTGCATCAGGCGGGAATTTCTGCGGCAGTGGTGGGAAAGGCTACGGCAGGAAAAGAGCGGATTTTGCGAAACGGAGAAGAAACCCGGTATCTGGACAAGCCCCAGAGTGACGAATTGTATAAAATCTACCAGAAGGATTGAGGAGTAAGAAATGGCAAAGCTGAATATTGTGTTATTTGAGCCGGAGATTCCTGCTAATACGGGAAATATCGGAAGAACCTGTGTGGCAACGGGTACCCGCCTGCATTTAATCGAACCATTGGGCTTTAAACTGAACGAAAAGGCTATTAAGAGAGCAGGCATGGATTACTGGAAAGATTTGGATGTGAAAACTTATGTAAATTATCAGGACTTTCTGAATCAAAATCCCGGTGCCAAAATCTATATGGCAACCACCAAAGCGCCTAAAACTTATGTGGACGTCCAGTATGAGGAGGATTGCTATATTATGTTTGGAAAGGAGAGCGCGGGAATTCCGGAAGAGATTCTGCTGCAAAACCAGGAGACAGCTATTCGTATTCCTATGATAGGAGAGATTCGCTCTTTAAATCTCAGCAATTCGGTGGCGATTGTGCTGTATGAGGCTCTGCGCCAGAACCATTTTGACCATATGCGTCTGGAAGGACATCTGACGAAATACGAATGGAAATAAAATAGAAGAAAAGCACAGAGGAGCAGGATTACCGCTCTTCTGTGCTTTTTTGCAGGGTAAAAATAAATTCGGTCCCCACGTCTTCGGTGCTGATGACATTGATGTTCTGCTTGTGGGAATTGATGATTTCCTTTACAATGGCAAGCCCAAGCCCGGTACCTTTGCGGTCCTTGCCACGGGAGGAATCAATTTTATAGAACCGATCCCAGATTTTCCCCAGACTGGCTTTGGGAATACCGCAGCCCTTGTCCTTCACGGAAATGAAAACCGTATCGTGTTTCAGGGAGGATTCCACTTTAATCACAGACTCCTCCGGGCTGAATTTAATGGCATTGTCAATGAGGTTATAAAGTACCTGCTGAATCTGTCCCATATCGGCCCGTACAAACAGGGTCTGGCCGGTCAGCAGAAGTTCGATGGAAATCCGTTTCTGCCTGCAGGTGCCCTCAAAGGATTCGGCAGTGCTTTTTATGATACTGTTGATGTCAAAATCCGAATAATCCAGCTGCCGTCCCTTTTCATCCAGATTGTTCAAAGTCAAGAGACTTTGGGTCAGCTTGTAGAGGCGGTCGGTTTCATGCACCACGATTTTCAGGTATTTCTCCTGCATTTCCGGAGGAATGGTACCGTCTAAAATAGCTTCTGTATAGCCCTTGATGGAGGTCAGGGGGGAGCGGAAATCGTGGGAGACGTTGGCAATGAATTTGCGCTGATAGTTTCCCGTCATGTCCAGTTCATCGGACATATAGTTCAGCGTCCCGGCCAGATATCCCAGTTCATCCTCTTTTTCCAGAGGGATGTTGTATTTCAGATTTCCCGCAGCAAAGGCATCCGCCCCCTGTATGATTTTCCGGAGGGGGCGGTAAATCATGAGAGAAAATACCGGAATAATAGCCATCATAATGAGAAGAAACAGGAGAAACAGAATGTAAATCATGTTCATCAGAGCGTCATGCTGTTCCTGCAGGATACGCATGGGAAGGTGCATGGCTACATAGCTCTCCACAGACATGTTTCTGGTGACAGGCACCATGACGCTTAAATGCGGTTCGCTGAACTGGTGAAAAAAATCCCCGATCCGGTAGTAGGAACCGCTGGCTGTTCCGGGATTAAAGCCTGTAATGATAGGGAAATCCTCTGTTTTTGGTTCCGAAGCGGTATTCAGCAGAATTTCGCCCTTGGGGCTGATAATCCAGACGTCACAGTGGCGGTAAGAGGCCAGAGTGCACAGATTTTCATACAGCTGGTTGTCTCGTTCCTCATCATTTTGGAAATACCGCACATCATGACTCTGGGCAATGGTGGTAGCTTCCTGATACAGTTCCCCGCTGTACACGGATTCCAGATGTTTCTGCACCTGACGGTTTCCCACAAAATAAATGGTGCAGAAGCCCAACAATCCCAAAATGACAATGGCAAGCACATATTTTACATAGAGAAATTTTTTCATTTGTTTTTGACCTCGAATTTATATCCGATACCCCAGACTGTGGCAATGGACCAGGCCGGGTGGTCTTTGATTTTTTCCCGGAGACGTTTGATATGCACGTCCACGGTGCGGGTGTCTCCAATGTATTCGTATCCCCAGATATGGTCTAAAAGCTGTTCTCTGGTAAAGACCTGATTCGGTGAAGAGGCCAGAAAATACAGAAGCTCCAGTTCCTTTGGCGGCATATCCAGCTGATTTCCATAGTAGATAACAGAATAATTCGTCAGGTTAATAGCCAAATCCGGGTATTCCACATATTTTCCGGAAGGCTGGGTGGAGGGCGCCACATTGGGCTGATAACGTCGAAGCACGGCTTTCACCCTGGCCACCAGTTCTTTGGAATCAAAGGGTTTAATCATATAGTCGTCCGCCCCCAGTTCCAGTCCCAGCACCTTATCAAAAATTTCGCCTTTGGCAGAAAGCATGATAATGGGAACATTGGATTTCTGGCGGATTTCCCGGCAGACCTGATAGCCGTCCATACCGGGCAGCATCAAATCCAGAAGAATCAGGTTTGGGGCAAAGGAGGAGAAAGCGGATAAGGCTTCTTCCCCGTCATTTACAATTTTAGTGTCAAAACATTCTTTGGTGAGATACAGAGAAATAAGCTCTGCAATATTGTTGTCATCGTCTACGATGAGAATTTTCTGTTTTACTGCCATGCTGCAGTCCCCCTCTATTTTTTAAATTCTACAATGGTCACGCCTGCATCTCCTTCTCCAAATTCTGCAAGATGGAAATCCTGTACATATTTCAGGCGCTTTAAGTAGTTGTGTACGCCTTTTCTGAGGGCGCCGGTGCCCTTGCCGTGTACTACCCGGACACTGCTTAAGTGTGCAAGGTAGGCGTCGTCCAGATATTTGTCCAGTTCGGCAACGGCTTCGTCCACGGTTTTTCCAAGCAGATTGATTTCCGTGCGCACGGAGGCGGATTTGCTCATTTTAATCTTTCCGGCGCCGGTGCGCTGCAGGGAAGGCGAGGTGATTACCGGTTCGTCAATCAGCTGCAAATCGGACAGAGATACTTTGGAACGGAGAATACCCATCTGGACAAATACCATGCCCTTGGCATCCGGTTTGGAACTGATAGTGCCTTTGACATTCAGACTTAACACCTTTACAGAGTCTCCTAAAGATACGTCTTTGGCTGTCAGGGTGGATTTTTTCTTTTCCGGCGTCTTTAAAGCCATTTTCTTTGCGGTTTTGTCCATTTTCTTTCGCAGTTCGGAACGTTTCTGCTCCAGTTCTCTGGCTGTCATGGATTCCTGACCCGCTTTGTTGAAAATTTTCATGGTCTGGTCCGCATATTCCTTGGCTTCCCGTAAAATCCGGTGGGCTTCTTCGTTGGCTTCCTGGAGAATCCGGTCTTTTCTCTGTTCCAGCTTGTCTTGTTTGGTTTCCAGCTGTTCTTTCAAAGTCTGGATTTCTTCTTTGTACCGGGCAATTTCGGCCTGCTCGCTTTCAATCGTCCGGCGGCTTTCTTCCAGAGAGGTGAGCACATCTTCAAAAGATTCGTCCTCCTGGCTGATTTGTTCTTTGGCCTTTTCAATAATATAATCCGGCAGTCCCAGCTTTCCGGAAATGGCAAAAGCATTACTCTTTCCCGGTACGCCGATAAGCAGGCGGTAAGTGGGGCGCAGGGTTTCTACGTCAAATTCGCAGGAGGCATTTTCCACGCCCGGCGTAGAAAGGGCATAGACCTTCAGTTCGCTGTAATGGGTGGTTGCCATGGTGCGGACTCCTTGTGCGTGAAGATGGGAGAGAATGGCAATGGCCAGAGCTGCGCCCTCAGTAGGGTCTGTTCCGGCGCCAAGCTCGTCGAAAAGCACCAGAGAGTCCCGGTCTGCTTTTTCCAGAAAATGTACCACATTGGTCATGTGGGAGGAAAAGGTACTGAGAGACTGCTCAATGCTCTGCTCGTCCCCGATGTCCGCATAAACCTCCCGAAAGACACTGAGACGGGAATGGTCAAAGGCAGGAATGTGAAGCCCGGACTGCCCCATTAAGGTCAGAAGTCCTACGGTTTTTAAAGAAACGGTTTTACCGCCCGTGTTGGGGCCGGTTACTACCAGCAGGTCAAAGGTTTCGCCCAGACGGATGTCAATGGGAACTACTTTATGTTTTTCAATAAGAGGGTGGCGTCCCTTTTTGATGTCAATAATGCCCTCTGTGTTGAAAAGGGGTTCTGTTGCATTCTGGGCTTTCGCCAGAAGGGCTCTGGCAAAGATAAAATCCAGCTGTGTCAGGACTTTTAAGTCATCATCCAGCATTTCCAGACTTTCCGCAGCTGTTTCACTGAGGCCTGCCAGAATCTTTTCGATTTCTGTCTGTTCCTGAATTTCCAGTTCCCGCAGCTCGTTGTTTAGCTTGACAACAGCCATGGGCTCTACAAATACCGTAGAACCGGTGGAGGACTGGTCATGTATCATGCCGGGAATCTGTCCCTTGTGCTCTGCCTTTACGGGGATACAGTAGCGACCGTTTCGCATGGTAACCACTGCGTCCTGCAGGTAGGTTCTGGCACTGCCGCTTACATAGGAAGAAAGCTGGCTGTGGATTTTATCATTGGTATTTTTCATGGTTCTGCGCACCTGTTTCAGTCCTGCACTGGCGTCGTCAGCAATCTCTTCTTCTGAGAGAATACAGCGGCGGATTTCCAGTGACAGAGGCGTCAAAGGCTGCAGAAGTTCAAAGAGAGGGTCTAAGGAGTCCCCGGTATCGTTCTCTGTTTCTCTGCGGGAATAGGATTTGGCCCGGCTGGCATTTTCCAGAAGGCTGCAGATGGAGAGCAGTTCCCCGGTTCCCAGAGTGCTGCCGATTTCCAGCCGCTTTAGGGAACCCCGGATGTCCCGGACGCCGCCAAAGGACAGAGAGCCTTTCTGGTATACACGGGACAGGGCGTCTGCGGTTTCCTGCTGCATGGCTTCGATTTCCGCCAGATTGTCAAGCGGCGTCAGATTCCGGCAAAGTTCCTTTCCCATAGAAGAAGAGGCAAACCCTTCTAAAAGTTCTGTGATTTTATTGTATTCTAAAGTTTTTAATGCTTTTTGATTCATAGTATTCACCTTATCCAGTTTTTTAAGATTCCGCTTCCTATTTTACATGAAAACAGGCAGAAAGAAAAGGTTCTGAGGGGGAATTTTTGTGGGATGAGAGAGAAAATTTTGTGTAATCTTCATAAAAAGTTCATAAACATTCGGTATAATAGTACAAAATACAGTCTAATGCGGAGTGTTGAACATGGACGAAAAAAAGAATGAGGGACAAACAAATCAGGAGAAAAAGGAAGAGAACTCCTATGAATTTCTGAAAGAAACGATTAAGGCGAAGCCTTGGAACAGGAAGAAGCTGGCAAAGCAGGTGGGAAAACTTCTGGCTTCGGGAGCCGTGTTTGGGCTTGCGGCGGCTGTTGTGTTTTCCGTAGCAGCGCCGGCTATGACCGGTAAAATTCTGGAAAAGAAGGATGCCAGCAAGGTTACGTTTCCCCAGGAAGAAGACCAGGAGGAAGAGGAAAAGAAAGAGGGGGAAGCCGATGCGCAGAATGAGGAACTGCCGGAAAGTCAGGGCGGAGGGGACGCCTCTGCTCCTGTGGCACAGGACATGACCCCGGAGGAATACAAGAAACTGTATGGGGATATTTTTGCCACAGCGGATGAAGCGGAAAAAGCCATGGTAACGGTAATTGGAAATAAAAATGATGAGGATTGGTTTCAGACGCCTTACGAAGAGCAGATTTCCGGGATTCTGGTGGCAGAGAGCGGGCAGAATTATTTTGTGCTGACGGAATACCGGATTGTGGAGAATGTGGACCGTATCCAGGTGGTCTTCTATGACGGCACCGTGACGGATGCCAGATTCCAGAAGGCAGACCAGAATACAGGGCTGGCAGTGCTGAAAATTGACAAATCCGGTCTGGACAGTTCGTTAAAGGAAAAAATTGCCGTTGCACCGCTGGGCGAGTCCTACAATCTGAAGCTGGGAGAACCGGTTCTTGCAATTGGAAGTCCTATGGGGTATAGTGATTCTGTTGGTTATGGAATTGTGACTTCTACTTCAGATACAGTGTCCAGAGTGGACGCGCAGTATGGACTTCTCACTACAGATATTACAGGCAGCAGTCAGGGAAGCGGTGTGATTTTAAATCTGGAAGGGGAAATTGTGGGGATAATTGCCCAGAGCTTTGGCGGGGAGGAAAACGGAAACCTTATTACCGGGCTGCCGATTTCCCAGATAAAGGATTTGATTCAGACACTTTCCGATGAAAATAAGGAGATGGTGTATCTGGGTATCACGGGAGAAGACATTACTGCGGAAATTTCCGAGAAAAAGGGAATTCCGGTGGGGATTTTCGTAGAAAAGGTAGAGGTGGATTCTCCGGCTATGCAGGTGGGAATTCAGAACGGAGATGTGATTATAGAGCTGAACGGTGAAAAAGTAGAAACGGTAAAAGGATATCAGCAGCAGTTAAAATCCTGTAAATCCGGGGAAACCGTAAAGGTGAAGGCCATGCGCCAGGGAACAGAAGGATATGTAGAAGTCTCCTTTAACGTAACATTAAAAACAAGGTAGAGAGGATATGAAAATGAAATTTATTAACGAGCTTCACGAAGGGGAAAAACTTTCCGGAATTTATTTATGCAAACACAAACAGGCAGCAGTGACAAAGAACGGAAAGCCTTATGAAAACGTAATTTTACAGGATAAAACAGGTACCATTGACGCTAAAATCTGGGATCCGAATTCTCTGGGCATTGATGAATTTGACAGCCTGGATTACATTGACGTGGTGGGAGATGTAAATTCTTTCCAGGGCAGTCTTCAGGTGAGTATCAAACGTGTGCGCAAAGCCGCAGAGGGAGAGTATGAGCCGGGCAATTATCTTCCGGTGAGCAGCAAAAATGTGGATTCTATGTATGAAGGGCTGTTAAGTTATGTGGCAAGTGTGAAAAACCCTTATCTGCACCGATTGCTGGTTTCCTTCTTTGAGGAAGATCAGGATTTCGCAAAGGCATTTCGCGGCAATTCAGCGGCGAAAAGTGTGCACCACGGCTTTATCGGCGGTCTGTTGGAACATACATTAAGCGTAGTCAGCCTGTGTGATTATTACTGTAAGGTCTATCCGATTTTGAACCGGGATTTGCTGCTTACCGCAGCCATGCTGCATGATATTGGAAAAACAGAAGAATTAAGTCCGTTTCCCATGAATGATTATACAGATGACGGACAGCTTCTGGGTCACATTATGATAGGGGCGGAAAGAATCCATGATAAGGCAGGAGAAATCCCCGGATTTCCAAAGAAACTGGAAAGTGAGCTGAAGCATTGTATTCTGGCTCATCACGGGGAGTTGGAATACGGCTCGCCAAAGAAACCGGCACTGCCGGAAGCCCTGGCGCTGAATCTGGCGGACAATACAGACGCGAAGATGGAAACCCTGACTGAAATATTTGCGTCAGCAGGGCAGCAAAAAGAATGGATTGGTTACAACCGTCTTTTTGAATCCAATTTCAGAAAATCCAGTTGTGAGCAGGAAGGCGGCGTTCATGGAATTTAAGAAGAATGATACGGTAACACTTTATATAGAAGATATGGGACACGACGGAGAGGGCATCGGAAAGGCGGATGGCTATACGCTTTTCGTGAAAGATACCGTGATTGGTGATAAGGTAGAAGCCAGGATTATGAAAATGAAAAAGAACTATGGCTATGCCCGTCTGATGAAAGTGCTGGAACCCTCCAAAGACCGTGTGCAACCCCGCTGTCCCGCGGCCAGAGCCTGCGGGGGCTGTCAGCTGCAGTTCCTTTCTTATGAGAAGCAGTTGGAATTTAAGAAAAATAAGGTGAAGGGAAATCTGAAGAGAATCGGAGGCTTTGAAAATATCTGTATTGAGCAGGTGATTGGTATGGAAGAACCCTGGCGGTACAGAAACAAAGCCCAGTTTCCTGTGGGCAAAAATAAAGACGGGGAAATCATTACCGGCTTTTATGCAGGCAGAACCCATTCCATTATTTCCAATAAAAACTGTTATCTGGGTACAGAAGTGAATGAGCAGATTCT
Organism: Blautia sp. HCN-20427; assembly: GCF_037890365.1. Classification (NCBI taxonomy): domain Bacteria; kingdom Bacillati; phylum Bacillota; class Clostridia; order Lachnospirales; family Lachnospiraceae; genus Blautia; species Blautia sp. HCN-20427. The sequence goes on from NZ_JBBKBX010000003.1 coordinate 189,097, forward strand.
GGAGGAAGTTCTGGTTTACATGAAGGAGAATCACATAGAGCCTTACGATGAGGTTTCCGGTACTGGACTGGTTCGCCATGTCCTTATCCGCTGCGGCTTTAAGACAGGGGAAATTATGGTCTGTCTGGTTCTTAACGGAGACGCTCTGCCGAAAGCGGAGAAGCTGACGGCGCGGCTGCAGGAGATTCCCGGCATGACCAGTATTACCTTTAATGTGAATAAGAAGAGAAATAATGTGATTTTAGGTGATAAAATTGTGAAACTGTGGGGGCAGGACTACATTTCAGACTATATTGGAGAAGTACAGTATCGAATTTCTCCCCTTTCCTTTTATCAGGTGAATCCGGTACAGACGGAGAAGCTGTACAACACGGCCCTGGAGTATGCGGGGCTTACCGGAAAGGAAATTGTGTGGGATTTGTACTGCGGTATCGGGACGATTTCTCTTTTTCTGGCACAGAAGGCCAAGCAGGTCTATGGTGTGGAGATTGTGCCTGCGGCTATTGCAGATGCCAAGAAAAATGCGGAAAGAAACGGGATTGCAAATGCGGAATTTTATGTAGGAAAGGCAGAAGATGTGCTTCCGAAAAAATATGAGGAGGAAGGTGTTTCTGCCGATGTGATTGTGGTAGACCCGCCTAGAAAGGGCTGCGATGAGGCGCTGCTGGAGACTATGCTGAAGATGAATCCGGAGAGGATTGTATATGTGAGCTGCGATTCTGCTACCCTGGCCAGGGACTTAAAGCGGCTGTGCGCGGAGAAGTATGAGGTGAAGAGAGTAGCGGTGTGCGATATGTTTCCGCAGGGGGTGCATGTGGAGACGGTTGCCTTGTTGGGTAGGAAAAAATCCACCGAGGATATGGTATATGCGTATGTGGATTATGAGCCAGAAGATGATACGTATTTACAGGGCATGAAAGGCAATGCAACGTATCGAGAAATTAAGGAATGGATAAAGGCGGAATATGGCATATCAGTATCTTCTCTTTATGTAGCACAGATAAAAGACAAATGTGGCTTTGAGAAGCGTCAGAATTACAATATAGGCGAAAATAAAACTCATGTGCCGAATTGTCCGCCTGAGAAGGAAAAAGCGATTTTAGAGGCATTTAAACACTTTAGAATGATATAAGAGATAGTGGGTAGGAAAGGTTCGACAGGAATCAGGATGCTGAGGAATGTCGAACTCTTTTTTTT